>CATISA010000159.1 GCA_949529445.1 Alphaproteobacteria bacterium UBA4588 | reverse complement strand
TTTATAAATATAAGTTTTGGCATTTGAATTATGTCTCCTGATGAACGATATGAGAGACCCACATCGTTTAAATATTTTTATTATAGTGAAACGAAGTCGCTGCATTGCCTTATTTAAGACAGACGCTTGTACAACCCTATGATAGCTTTCGCAAGGGTTACAAGCTCCGCTTCTGATGTTTGCCACCCAGATGAAATACGCAGTGTGTAGGGCGCAAGATCACCCCGCCCCATCGCAGTAATCACATGGCTTGCACTCACTTTCCCTGATGAACAAGCAGAACCTGCACTCACCATCACACCATCAAGGTCGAGTGCCATAATAGCTGTCTGAGAGGCAATCTGCGGTAAGGCAAGGCATGTAGTGTTAAATAGCCTATCTGCGCCATCGCTCAAAATACTAATTTCTGGACATGCCGCCCTTATTGTCTGCTCTAACGTGGCATGCCACTTGGCAAGGTTGCCACTTATTTCTTCTGCCTCGATTTCGCTACAAGCAGCATCTGCTGCTGCGCCAAAGCCAATAATGCCAGCGATATTCTCAGTCCCGGAGCGCATGCCTCTTTCCTGCCCTCCGCCGCGTATTATTGCAGGCAACCGACGTCCTGCCTTACACCAGAGAGCGCCAACACCTGCCGGACCACCAATTTTATGAGCAGACACAGTCGCAAAATCAAGGTTAAGTTCAGTGAAACTGACACGATATTTTCCTGCGACCTGCACCATATCAGAATGAACAGCAACTCCATGCTGATGGCACAATTCAATAATCTCCTGAAGTGGCTGGCGAACCCCTGTCTCATTATTGGCAGCCATAACAGACACAAGCGTGCTCTTTTTATCTTCGGCGGCTAGACCAGATAGCAGCATCGCAAGCTTATCTAACTTGATAACTCCCATCTCATCGACATCAACAAGCAAGGCATCGCGACGTGCCTCCAAAACAGCATCATGTTCAATACGGCTTGCAATCACCGTGTTAAAACCAGACAGCACCAAATTATTGGCTTCTGTCCCACCGCTCGTGAAGGTCACCTCATCACTGCGTCCGCCAATAAGACGCGCGATTTTCTGACGGGCTGTTTCTACTTGCAGGCGCGCCTCCCGACCAAATTTATGCACAGATGATGGGTTAGATGGCGCGCCAAGAGCCGCTATCATCGCCTCTTTGGCCGCAGGACGTAATGGCGATGTCGCATTATAATCGAGATAGATAGGCGTGGCAGTTAACATTTATTCGATATCCGGCTGAATAGAGGCGCCCGGCATCTTTAGTCCGGCATACCGCCTGAAATCTAATTTTATTCACCAAGCCCTGAGTCAGACAGGCGTGCAGATAATTGTGAGGTGGCCGTTTTGCTGTGTTGAGGCTCGCCTTCAGCTGTTATTTCATGAGCCGTTGCGTCCTGCGCTTGTTCCAGATCCTGGCGCAGTTTTTCAACCTCCAAGAACAGCGCCTTCAAAACACGTGCTTGGTTATCTTCAAATGGTAGATCTGTCACACCATAGGCATCAAAACTATCATCACTACGTTTTTGGTTTAGCTGCTTTGCGGGCACCCCAACAACGGTCTGCCCCGCATATACATCGCGGACAACTACTGAATTGCCCCCCACACGCGCCCCAACGCCGACAGTAATCGGACCAAGTATCTGCGCGCCAGCGCCAACAATGACATTATCTTCTAATGTTGGGTGGCGTTTAACACAGCGCTGTGACGGCGCATCAACGGCTGGCATTACACCGCCGAGAGTCACGCCATGATATAAGGTAACGTTCTTGCCTATAATGGATGTCTCACCAATCACAACACCCATGCCATGATCGGCGAAGAAACCTCCTTCGATCTGGGCGCCGGGATGAATTTCAATTCCTGTCAACCAGCGCGCAACCTGCATTATAAAGCGAGGCAGAAGTCGTAATCCACCCCGCCAGAGGGGGTGAGCTATCCGATAGGCAAGCATCACGTGGAAACTCGGATAAAGCAAAATGCATGATAATAGGCCCGCAGCTGCCGGATCGCGCTGTCGAATTGCGGCAATATCTTGTGAAAGTCTTGTCAACATTATCAAACTTCCTCGCTTCTGAGTTAGATAGCTATCTCGAATATCGTCCATCATATGATAACATGCTTGGAAACGCCACCTGATTACGATATAAGCCTTTACCAGTTTTACACAAGGGAGCCGTTATTTTTTATGCCTGAAGTCATTATAAATGGTCCTGAAGGTCGGCTCGAATGCCGGTATATGCCGGGACCCGACCAAAATGCGCCAACAGCGCTTATTCTTCATCCTGAGCCAGATAAGAATGGCACGATGAACAATCGTGTTACCTTCTCAACTTACAAGCTTTTTCAATCGCGCGGGTTTTCTGTGATGCGCTTTAATTTCAGAGGCGTTGGTCGCTCTCAGGGCATGTTTGATAATGGTGAGGGTGAACTATCAGATGCAGCAACAGCAATGGACTGGCTGCAATCTCAGCACCCTGGCTCGAACATCTGCTGGATTGCCGGATTTTCCTTCGGGTCATGGATTGGTATGCAATTATTGATGCGCCGACCCGAAATTACAGGATTTGTTTCTTTATCGCCGCCTGCCTCATCGCATGATTTCACCTTTCTTGCACCATGCCCTGCGTCTGGCCTCATTGTCCATGGCTCAAAAAATGAACAGGTGCCTCATCCAAAAGTAGATGCTTTGGTGGAGAAAATCTCAAAGCAAAAAGGCGTTGCGATTGATGTTAATCTGATTGATGGCGCAAATCATTTCTTCAGCACTCATCTCGATGAGGCAATGAGCGCTGTGTCTGATTATCTTGATAGAACCGAAAATGGCGCGGTTATGCCAAACGTGGACTGATAGTATCAGGCGTTAACCCGAAAAAGGTATGGCAGATTATG
>CATISA010000158.1 GCA_949529445.1 Alphaproteobacteria bacterium UBA4588 | reverse complement strand
GCACCACCCGCTTCGTCTTTCATAGAGTGATACCGTTCACCTGAGAGAAATTCTTCGCCCCGCCGACAATGCCCTAAAATTGCGATGAGATTTGATTGTGTACCTGACGTTACAAATAAACCTGCCGACTTTCCCAGCATCTGCGCAACACGCTCCTCAAGAGCATTTACACTCGGGTCATCTCCATAAACATCATCACCAACACGAGCGGATGCCATTGCAGCACGCATCGCATCATCTGGTGTGGTGACTGTATCACTCCGAAAATCTGGGGACATAGCAGAATTCCTTTACAGGTATCGCAACTAATGCAAGATAGCCCTCTTGCCTTATCCTGTTCACGCCGGAAACTCAATATAAGAGAGCATGAAGAGAAAAAAAAGTTCTGCCATTACAGCAGAACTCCACCCCAACAGGGTACATTAACTTTCACTCACCGAGACAGTTTCCTAACCCGGTGAGCACTGTAGTCTGTGGTTATTATGATCCTTGGCGAGAAAACTCTGGGTAAGCTTCCATGCCAAGTTCAGATTTATCTAGACCCATTACTTCAGCTTCTTCCGACACCCGGATACCTAAAACCATATCGATGATTTTCCAAACGACGAATGAGACAATAAAGGTAAAGGCGCCAACAATAACAATACCAACGAGCTGCGTGCTAAGTGATGCATCTGGGTTGGTGATAGCCACTGCGATTGTACCCCAGATACCCGCGATAAGGTGGACCGGAATAGCACCAACAACATCATCAATCTTTAGCTTATCAAGCAATGGAACAACAAAGACCACAATCACGCCGCCAAATCCGCCGATAAGCGTCGCCTCCCCAAGGGACGGTGTCAGCGGTTCTGCTGTAATAGATACCAAACCAGCAAGCGCACCGTTCAGGACCATTGTTAAGTCAGCTTTCTTATAGAGGAGTTGGGTTAGAATTAGAGCAACAAGCGAGCCACCAGCAGCAGCAGCATTCGTATTAGCAAAGATGCGTGACACGTCAGCAACATCACCAATGGTCCCCATCGCAAGCTGTGAACCGCCGTTGAACCCAAACCAACCAAGCCATAGGATAAAGGTTCCTAAAGTGGCAAGCGGAAGATTTGCACCTGGCATTGGGATAACCCGGCCATCTTTATATTTGCCAATCCGTGCGCCAAGAACAATAGCACCAGCAAGAGCAGCCCAACCACCAACTGAGTGAACAACAGTTGAGCCAGCAAAATCAAGAAAGCCCATGGCATCAAGGAAACCGCCACCCCACTTCCAGCTAGCCTGAAGCGGGTAGATGAAGGCCGTCAGCAAGAAAGTGAACAACAGAAATGGCCATAATTTAATCCGTTCAGCAACCGTACCAGATACGATGGATGCGGTCGCTGCGCAGAACATAAGCTGGAAGAAATAATCTGATGCGGTAGACGCATAGGCTAAATCATCCGCACCAGCAGCATCAACACCAACAGGCTCTAATACAGCAATCGCAGGAAAGAGCGCCGAGAAGTAGCCGTCAGCTGCCCAATCACCCAGGGGATACATCAAGTTATACCCAATGAGGTAATAACCAATAGCTGCAATTGAAAATAACGCCACGTTCTTGGTGAGCTGGGTAGAGGTATTTTTGGAGCGGACGAGACCAGCTTCAAGCATACAAAAACCACATGCCATAAACATGACAAGAAAACCACCGACTAGAAATAGTAGGGAATTCAGAATAAAGATACCATGTTCAGGCACTTCCTGAGCGAAGGCTGGCTGGCTGAGGCCAGCAAGCGCGAGGCCGAGAGCCGCAGAGCGCATGGTAGAAAACTTAGTGAAAGACTTCAACATTTTAGAGTTACTCCTCGTTTAAATTCAAAAGACTGGTCGGGAACAAAACCGACTCGAGGTCTTACAGAGCATCAACACCGGTTTCACCGGTCCGAATTCGCACAACTTCCTCAAGATTGAGGATAAAGATTTTCCCATCACCAATTTTACCGGTTTCAGCAATCTCACGGATAGCTTCGATGGTTTGTTCAGCAATCGCTTCATCGACTGCAACTTCTAATTTTATCTTTGGCACAAAATTTACGGCGTATTCAGCACCACGATAAACTTCTGTTTTACCCTTTTGACGCCCATATCCTTGGGCTTCAGAAACTGTCATGCCAAGAATGCCTAGATCAGACAGCTTGTCCTGAACTTTATCCAACAAACCTGGCTGGATTACTGCGATTATATATTTCATTTCAACCTCGATAGTTACGCTCTCAAAACGCGAGTAGCTTTTAGTCGTTAGGGCAGTCTTTTCTGGGGTCAGGCGCTGCCGCTCCCTCTTTCGTCTGCATTTGACACCGAATGGTTTAACAAATAAGACATAGACTGAATGGTGCTTAATTTAGGGTGCCTCGATGCATTTTTTGCATCACGGCTGACAAAGACTATTCGTCTGGCTGTAAAAAAGATAAACGGCGACTAGTGAGACACCCCAACTATCTATCTGCTTTTATTCGTATAACAAGGATTTCAAATGCGCCATTTAACACAGTTGAGATATATCGATGTGGTTGCGCGTGAAGGCTCAATCCGCAAGGCTGCAGAGAAACTTTCAATCACATCTACGGCATTAAATAGACGAATTCTGGCATTAGAAGACGAAATTGGAACGCCTCTTTTTGAAAGATTGCCCGGCGGGGTAAGACTTAACACTGCCGGTGAATTATTTATTCAGCATGTCCGTTTACAGATCACTGACCTCTCACGTGTGTTGTCTCATATTGCTGATTTATCTGGCATAAGGCGCGGTAATGTTCGCATTGGAGCAGGCCCTGAGATTGTAGGCGCTTTTCTGCCAACCCAAGTCTCTGATTATCGTAAGCAGCACAGCGCTGTTACATTTGAGATTGTCCGGATGGGCTCTGAGGAAACTCTTGCTAGCCTGCGGTCTCTGGATATTGATATCGGGATCATATTTGATTCCGTATTGCCGTCTGATGTCCAAATCGTTGCAACAGCTATCCAGCAGCTCAACGTCATTATGTCAGCCACACATCCACTTGCAGAAAAAAAACAGTTACGCCTGCAGGATTGCGCCGCTTACCCTATTATTCTGCCGCGGACAACAGGCGGAATACGAACCTTAATTGATGTTGGCTTGCTCCGCTCATCTGTAACTCTTGAACAGACTATTTTATCTGATAGCTATGATTTTATGACCAATTATATCAGCCATGAAGAGATCCTCGGCTTCCAGATCCCACTCGGCATGTCACCTTATTTGACTAATAGACAAGGTGTTGTCCATCGTCCTATTGATAGTCAAGATGTTCCTAGTGGCCTCATCCATATTGTCCAGTCAAAAGGCCGCGTTCTTCCTGTTGCAGCTGCAAAATTCATGGACCAGATTGTACAGAATCTACATCTGGAATTTGAAGATAACGCACGCTAACTAAACGCTAAATCTCATACTTGCCTATAGCCATATGGGCATAAAAAAAAGAGAGGATGTCACCCATCCTCTCTTCCGTGAAATTTAGCAAAGCCAGATCAGTTGCCTCACATTTTTTAACTATGAGGCAAAAAGACGAGACCTAAGAGGCAAGAGATTGCTCACACCTCGCGATACCGCCCACTACTTGACCTGCCTGCTTAAATGAATCACTCGACATTTGATCACCTCCTTTTCTTTACTGTTTCAGATAAAGCGAATCGTATCTTACCACTAGGGTGAAACAATTCTTCCAGTACCGTCTCATTGATGCGCAGCTTCGTCAATGATGCAATTCACAGCGTGGGATACAATTCACCGCGTAGGATGAAGGTGAAGCCAACGGCACGACAGACAATCCGATGATAAGCCGGTTAAAACCATTTGCCGTTAAGATTGGCGCCGTTTAATTGGACCACCACCACCTTGAGCGACTGGTTTTCCTTTGCGCTTTTTGCTAGCCAGAGACAATTTATTACCGCCTGCATCATCATGGGATGCTGTGCGGGTTGGCTTACCGCCAGGCTTGCCAAATGATTTTGCCCCTGACTTGCCAGCTGCTTTACCAAATGGTTTGCCCCCTGGCTTGCCGTCCATAGGTGAAGTGCCACCTTTTTTACGAAATGGCTTTTTAGAGGTGCCCCCGTCCTGCTGCTTATCTTCAGGTGACCAGCGCTTTGACTTGCGGTCATCGGACGCCCTGTCATCGGCGCGACGAGACGGGCGGTCGCTCCATCCCTTGCGGTCACCCCTGTTACCGCCCCCTTTGCGGCCTTCATCTCTATCCCGACCAAATTTCTTTGGACGGTTACTGTCTCGTGGCCCACGTGAATCTGCAGGCGGGCCATCTAGCATCACAACAGAAATATCATCACCAAGTGTGTTATTCGGACCAATTGCGGCTTTAAAAGTCTCAACTGCGCTTTTCGCAATTGCAATATGGCTTTCAGCATGATGCAGTCTGATGTGACCAATATCTTTTCGGCTCAGATCGCCATGACGGGTGAGCATCGCAAGAATAAAGCGCACCTGAACATCTTCTTTGCGACCGACCGACAGGCTAATCCACTGAACATCCATAGGCTCTTCATCACGCCGTGATGCGCTTACCTCATTGAGCTCTTCAGGTGCAGAATAGGAGGCGCGATGTGCCCGCACCAATGCCGCTGCGATTTGAGCCGAGGAATGCTTTTCAACAAGCGCGTTTATCAGCACAGTTTCATCTTCTTGTGCAGGCTGAGTTAATGTTTCATGGGTAAGGATACGTTCATCATCACGCGCCCTAATTGTATCAGCATCCGGAGCCGGTGCAAATTTAGCCTGAATACCTGCAATCTGAAGCAATCTCTGGGTTTTACGGAAACTATTCTGCGGAACCATTAGAATTGAATGACCCTTGCGGCCTGCCCGACCTGTTCTGCCGGAACGGTGCAGCAATGTTTCTGATGTCTTTGGAATATCAGCATGGATAACCAGCTCTAGGTCGGGCAAATCAATGCCACGCGCTGCAACATCTGTTGCAACACAAATACGGGCACGCCCATCACGCATGGATTGAAGCGCCTGATTGCGCGCTGCCTGATTTAATTCGCCTGACAGAGAAACAACCTGAAACCCGCGATTGGCAAACCGTGCTGACATATACGCAACCGTAGCCCGTGTAGCACAAAAAATGATAGCCCGCGCATCATCATGAAACCGCAGCACATTAATAATCGCCTTTTCCCGATCTGACGGAGAAATAAGCACACCACTATAGGTGATATCTTTATGAGGCTCTCCTGTGCCGCCAGCTTCCACCCGGATAGCATTACGCTGATATCGTTTTGCCATTGTTGCAATCGGCTTGGATACAGTCGCAGAAAACATCAACGTACGACGGGTCTGCGGCATAGCATCCAGTAGAATTTCGAGGTCTTCACGGAATCCTAAATCAAGCATTTCATCAGCTTCATCAAGAATAACCGCTCTGATATCTGCCAAATCAAGGCTATGACGATTTAGATGATCAACAAGACGGCCGGGAGTTCCTACTAGAATATGAAGGCCTCTTTCAAGTGCCTTCCGCTCAGCACGGGGGTCCATGCCGCCAACGGCCGACCCAATTTTTAGGCCAGTATCGGCATAAAGCCATGTCAGTTCTTTATGAACCTGCAATGCAAGCTCACGGGTTGGCGCAATAACAATAGCATGTGGGCCAATAAGCGGTGCATTGGTTTTTTTATCCAGCAGGCCTTCAGCAATCGCCAATCCAAACGCGACTGTCTTTCCTGAGCCAGTGCGTGCAGAGACAAGAAGGTCTTTGCCAGCAAAATCTGGAGAACTAACAGCCACCTGAACATCTGTTAGGGTCGTAAAGCCACGCGCTTCTATTGCGCCGCCGAGGGCCGGATGAACCGGGTGCGCCTCATTCATTTTTACAATTCCTTAAAATTAAAGCACCGAATACTGCAGAGGGTTGTGGGCGGTACGCTGTTTCACCACGCCTCTTGTCTTATTATCTACAAATGACAATCTAAGCATATGTTGCCCAAAAGCCATTCTGCCACCGTTGTTTAGCCCAAGCATTCATCCAAAGTAAAGCGATAAGCTAGACAGCCATACCAAGACTCGCTAGACAAAAACCATATATAAGCGTTTCTGACGTCATTTAACTTGCTCTGGTCTTATTTGCATTTCATGTCTTCTCGCACCGTTAACCCTGACACTTTATTGTCTAAGTCAAGCCGCTTACTGGTGATACAACCACTTGTTGGGATTGGTGACATGCTATGGCATAAGCCATGGATTGATCTGCTTGCGTCACATTGTGATGTCACGCTTGCAACCAAGCCAACGGCCAAAGCTAAAACAATTTTTCATGACGCCCCAACTGGCTTTCAAGTTCTTGATGTCGAGCGCTCACAGCGTGGCACTACAGGACGGCATGACGGTGTTTTAGGCTTATTCAGGCTGGCAATGGATTTTAGACGTTCCGGCGCAGATACAGCCCTTATCCTTCATTACTCTTCGCGATATGCGATTGCGGCGCGCCTTGCCGGTATTTCAGTCATTTTTGGCTATGGAAGCAGTGCCAGCAGATGGCTCTATACCGCCGGATATGGCCTTAGTGCGGACTGGCGAAAAAGACATGCCATTGATAGAGTGGCTGAATATGCTCGCTTAAATAATTTTGCCATTGAAAAACCCGTGTGGCGGATGAGCGCCTCTAGTGAGGGGATGGACGAAGCAAATACCCTATTAGCTGATATCGGCTTTGCCTCATCTCTTAATAGGCAACGGGCAGAGCCAGTGCCCTTTCTTGTTATTGGTGTCGGGGCAATGCATCCAGAACGGCAATGGGGCGCTGAGAATTTTGCTAACCTGATTTCATCCCTCTTATCAGATCAAAACCATTATCACGTGATGGTCATAGGCGGGCCAACCGAAACAGCCCTCATCGAGCAGATGAATGTTCAGCTCCGCAATAGGCATTCTGTGGCCGAGCTCAAACGAACATCATCCTTCACAGGCTCTCTTTCTGGTGCAATTGCCCTGATGCAGCTTTCATCCGGCTATATTGGGAATGATACAAGCTTGCTGAATTTCTCGGCTCTGCTGGGTGTGCCTTGTATTGGATTATTTTCACATTCTCGCCCACTCGCCTATTCTGCGCATATCATTACGCTTGATGTACTATCAGATGATGATTATGGAATGCCCGGCATTATTCATAAAATCACGCCTACTCATGTGATGGCGCGGGCAGCTAAAATCTGGCCTGATATGACACTTTCCTCCCCTCCTTATGCAAATTAGCCAAAAAAAGGAATTTTATGATGCCAGCTGTTGATGCTTTGTTTGTTGGTAATGCCATTATGGATGTGTTTGGTAACTGTGATGATACCTTCCTTACTGCTCATGATATCGAAAAGGGCAGCATGACGCTAGTTGATGAGGCGCAAGCGCTTACCCTTTATAAGGCAATGTCTGGCACACAAGAACAGTCAGGTGGCTCTGCCGCTAATAGTGCGTTTGGCTTTGCCATGCTCGGTGGAACGGCAGCCTTTTCCGGAAAACTAGCTGATGATGCGGTCGGCAATAGCTTTATTGCCAATTTGCGTTCAGGCAATGTTCAGTTTGCTGGCACCATCGCAGCAGACGGGCCAGCGAGTGCCCGCTCAATGATCTTTGTTACCCCTGATGCGCAACGTTCCATGAATACTTTTCTGGGCGCGTCGTTGACAATGACAGATGCCAGCATTCCAGATGATATCACTTCAAAATTCATTTATCTTGAAGGGTATCTGTTTGATGCACCTGACGGTCCAGCAATTTTTGCCAAAGCAGCCCAGCTTGCTGCATCAACGGGCGCAGCTTTATCCATCACCTTATCCGATAGCTGGTGTGTTGAACGGCATAAAGATGCCCTGAACACATTCATTCAAGACCATGTAACGATACTTTTCAGTAATCAGGACGAAATTCAGGCGCTGCTTGGCACAGATGACAGCACTGCGATTGCCAGCTTTGCAGCCACAATGGATGAGCTGATTGTGACAAAAGGCGCGGATGGTGCAGATATCTGGTGCACGGGCGAAAAAACCTCTGTGACGGCCTCACTGCAGGGTCCCGTTATTGATACAACTGGGGCAGGCGACTTGTTTGCTGCTGGCTATCTTTATGGACGTAGCGCAGGCGAGACACCCTATAGGTCAGGTCAGATCGCAAGCCTTTGTGCAGGTGAAATCATTAGCCATTACGGCGCACGACCAGAGACAAATTTAGCCGATCTTATCGCAACATTATCATAATATCTCATCGATATAGCGTTTGCGTTTTTTTGCTGTAAGCTTGTTTAAATCACCAATAATAAGCCCATCGACACAGTTTTTGAATGATGAATCAACATTGAAGGCACAGAAACGCAAGCCGCTTTTCTCGAAAGCGTCGGCATATTGCTTATATAATGTTGGAACACGCACACCCATAAAATTTAACTGCCCGCGCAAAGTACGAAAATCCTGCTCTCTGTTATGCCCTGGCATCAGAGCTACGAGTGATGTCTTTGTTGATTGTTCAATAACATAGGGTGTTCTCGCCTGCGCCAATCCATCAAGGTCAGGATAATGGTGGCCATAATGCCAGACCAGCATATCACGCGCCCGTTTTGGCACAGTGACTGATAATGAAACCGGCCCAAAAAGATATCGTACTTCTGGATGACGCCGCACATAAGCTCCGATACCACGCCACAGATAATCAAGACTGCGCATCCCCCAGTAACGGGGCTGAACAAATGACCTGCCAAGCTCAAGCCCTTCAGACCAAAACCGAGCCATATCATCAGACCAGTCAAATAAGGTTGAGCAATAAAGTTTTGGGGGAATAGCCCCCTCCCAGCGCCAGCTTTCGCCAAGGCGATAGGCCCCAGCTATTTCACAATGCTCTTCATCCCACAACACGAGATGCCGGTAATATGGGTCAAACTGGTCAATATCCTTACTCTTTCCTGTTCCCTCTCCTATTGCTCTGAAGGTTTCTTCACGCAACCGGCCTATTTCATCCATTACAGCTGAGTCTGGGGTATAATCAAACAGCAGGATGCGTTTGCCGTCAGCTGTCTGACCTAGGCATTCAGCCTGCGTCAATTCCGCTTTTATGACCTGCTTATCGAGGGGGGGAATAATCGCTTGTTCGGTTTCAAATACAGGTTTGCCGCGCTTACCCAGTTTATAGAGGTGCTGACGAATAAGTTTTGCTTTCTCGGCCCGCATAACAGGCAGGCTAGCAATCCGTTCATATGGTATCAGATCACCTATCCTAAAACTGACATTGCCGCTAAATCTGATCATCTCACGCGGCAAAAGCAACATGGAAAAGTCTCTATTAAGCCGCGAGCATGTATAGAAAAACCATGAATTCCGAGCCTTTATGTGGACCGGAAGAAGCGGAGCCTGGGTACGTTCTGCAAACCGCAAAAATCCGGTATTCCATTTCCTGTCTTTAATGCCTTTGGCTCCTGCACGTGACACTTCACCGGCGGGAAAGACAATCACAGCTTGTTCATTTTCAAGCGCAGCATGGATACACGATAGGTCATGCCTCCCCGTCTCCCCCCCCATAGTATCAACTGGTAGCATCAATGCTGACAGAGGCGAGATTTGCATCAAAATATCATTGGCAATAATTTTTACATCCTGCCTAATTGAGCCAACAAGCTGCAGAAGAGCAAGGCCATCGAGGGCACCAAGCGGATGATTAGCCACGATTATCATCCGTCCTGTAGCAGGAATAGCCTGACTGTCTGAATGTTGAATATGATAGGTGAAGGAGAGAGTTTCAAAAATGTTGTCAATAAAATCAAAATTAGAGCGATGGCCATGTGCAGCAAGAAACTTATTTATTCTGCCTTCATAAACAAGCCTTCTGAGCCCCCATTTACATAGCCGTTGTAATAATGATGGTAGTTTTGTAAATCCGGACATGTGAGCTGAAAGAGCTGCACCGACATCAATCTGAGTCATCAACTCTGGAACGTGGCTCGCGTGAATTGCTTTATTTTTTATTATCTTATCATTCATTTTTCATCCAAAACTCTGTTTTTGAATTCCGTGCAAAAACAGTGAAGACTAAGCCTTTTATATCAAAAAATAAATCATTCCGCTCTGGTATCCCAGTAGTCACGTCCGTAATCTTGCAAAATTTCGTCACCAGCAGAAATAGCTTTTTTTGCTAAAAAACAAACAAACCTCAAATCATCATCATCTATCTGCCATTCCGCGTTGGGATCATCTGAGTGATTATACATCATGCCATACCCCATGACACATAGGTAATCATGAGGATTATCGGGACTGGTAAACAAATAATCCTGTAACCGAGTTGCATCGGATAAATCATCGTCATCGATAACAAGATAAGGGCACCGCTCTAAGATTTCACCCTTTGCAAAATCACGCAGAGCAAATACGCCCTGCCCATGGAGTGGTGAATCCTGCACAGCAATATTTAGTCCCTTGCTGAAGGCCGGTGTTTTTTTGGTCATGAGAAATATGCGCCTATTAGGGGGTGGAGTTTAGCTGACACAAACCATAACAAGCATGATTATGACAAGCAAAACGACCTTGCTTCTTCCTTATGCTAGTTACTAACCGGCTTTTTCCGGCACATTGTTATTGGTGAGCATGGTGCGCCATACCTTATCAGGAAGCGGTCTGGTTATCTGCATCATGATCCAGACAGCCAATATGGTGAATAAAAAGCGGCCACCCAGAATAATAAAAAGACTAGGGCCAAGAAGCATAACGACGGCTGTATCTTCAAAAACACTATGTAATAAATTAATGAGTACCAAGACTCCAAATACATCATGACGAGGGATACTTCCGGTGCGAACTTCCTTAATCAGCAGACCACCACCAAAACCAAGGCCTAACGTAACACCAACAACTGCAATTGTTGACGCCTGCCCACCAATCCCCAAAAGCGAGAGAAACGGCGTGAGAAGGCGATGCATAAACGCTTCTATGCCAACCGCTTTCAGAAGTGCTAAAAAACTAAGTAGAAAAATAATAATTAGCTGCACCATAATCAGGCCCTGAACTTGATTAACTCCCCATGCCCATAAGCTGGTCGTAACCTCAAAGGTCGGCAGGCTAATATAAGCAGGCTCAGACAGCCATCCTGTGATATGGAGAAGCTGATTTAGGAAAGCACAGAAAACAAAAGCTCCTCCAACGCGAATCAGGAATGTCACACGCATTCTGACCCCCGCTTTCCGGGAAATCAGCAGTTCAACAGGTAATGAATGCGTAAATAACATGAAGCTAGCAAGAATCGAGGCCTGTCCAATGCTAAAATCAGCGGCAAGTGGAACAGAAGACATCACAATCAAGCCAGCATAAGGGTTTGTAAGCATGGTGGTTGTAACAACCACAACAAGGCTCGCCGGCAATCCAATCAATGAGAGAAGCGGAGCACAGATAGAATCAAGCCAACTAACAAAACCAATTTCGCTTAAAACTTTCACTACAAGGAGCGTGGGAATCATTATCTTAAAAAGTTCCCAAGAAACTTCTACAATATCACTGCAAAGCTTTAAAAAAATTGCTTTCATTTAAATGTGCCCAGAAAATATGTAGAAAAAAAATTCAAAAAAAATTTCTGGTGAAAATTGCCAGAAAAATCATAAGGTTTCAATTTTTAAAACTACTTCATGAAAAAAAAGAAGTTGAATCTTTAATAAGGCATACAAATGCTTGTGATTAGAAAATTCCTGTTCTAGTCTGTTCAGGTTAACGACTTTAAGCATTTCTAAAGTGCTTCATAATCTTTTATATGTTTTGGAGGAAACTATGACCAAAATTAACCGTCGTTCTTTTGTTAAGGGCGCAGCCATTGGGGCAGTTGCTGCTCCATTGGCAACTCCTGCTCTTGCGCAGGAAAGAATTGAAATGGCAATTGTTGCAACTTGGGGACGTGATTTTCCCGGCCTAGGAACAGGTGCACAACGTTACGCTCAAACTATTCAGGATATCTCTGGAGGCCGCATTCAGGTTAGCTATTATGCCGCGGGCGAACGTGTTGGCGCATTTGATAGCTTTGATGAGGTTGCATCCGGTAACGCTCAGGGCTATCACGCGGCTGACTATTACTGGAAAGGCCGCCACCCAGGATATGGTTACTTTACAGCCGTTCCTTTTGGACTGACATATTCAGAAATGAATGCTTGGATCCGCCATGGTGGTGGACAAGAACTTTGGGATGAGCTAGCAGGCGAATTTGGCCTAAAGGCTATCATGGCAGGTTCAACAGGTTGTCAGGCCGGTGGCTGGTTCAACAAGGAAATCAACTCAGCTGATGACTTTAATGGTCTAAAGATGCGTATTCCTGGCCTTGGTGGTGACGTTATTGGTAAGCTTGGTGGCTCTCCTGTAACTGTTCCAGGTGGTCAGATTTATGAAAACCTTGTGTCTGGCGCTATTGATGCAACAGAATGGGTGGGCGCATGGAACGATGAAATTATGAAGTTCTATGAAGCAGCAAAATATTACTACACATCAGGCATGCACGAACCAGGCTCGATGATTGCCGCTGGTTTCAATGCAAAGTTCTGGGCTGACTTGTCAGATACAGACCGTGCAATTATTGAAGCTGCTGCTACATCTGAAAATGAAATGATGATGTCAGAATATAATGGTAAGTCAGGTGCAGCACTTGAGCGCCTAAAAACTGACCATGGCGTTCAAATTCGTTCATTCAATGATGATGTTTGGGATTCACTGGCTGAAGCTGCGGATGAAGTGTTTGAAGAAACACGCGCTCATTCAGATCTTGCCAACCGTATTCATGAGAGCTTTGAGAAAGCCCGTAATGAAATCGGTGGCTGGATTGGACTTTCAGCAGGCGAGTTCTTGAACCAGCGTAACAGAATTTACAAGTCGTAAATTTTCCTACAAGAATGCTGCAGAGTGACGAAGTCGCTCTGCAGCCTTATATTTTTTAGAAAATAGCAAATATGTTTCAAACAAAATTTTCGCGTGACTTATGCCACTATGCTGCTCTAGTAAGCGCTCTTTTCGCGTCTGCTTTTATTTTAAATAATTTTCTTACTTATATTTTCGCGCTCCCCGGTCTTTTTGGAACGTTGAACACTATTGGATTTACCTTTGATACTGCCGAAGAGTCCTATAATGGTTTTGCCATAATGATAGGAGTTCTACAGTCGCTTATGTATGTGGCTGCTATCGTTTACCCATATTTTATTCTCCGCAGCACCGGAAGCGCACCGCGCTCTAGTGCTCTTATGAACAATGCCTCCATTCTAATAGTATCAGCAGCATTTTGGTCTGTGATGTTTGTTGGAATTATTGATGCAGCGATTTCTTTCGTCCGTATCGAAAACATGTTGCCTTCCATCGTTGGAGAGGAGTTGGCGCTATCACTTGGAAAGCCAGCATTCCGTGGTGTTTATGTTCATCTCCCACTGATTGTGTTGGGAACGATGATTGCGGTAAAGCGTCGAGGGTTTGACTTCATCTGGCTTGCTAGCCTTATTGTATTTGGAGAATTGCTAATCGTGATAACCAGATTTATCTTCTCCTATGAGCAAGCATTTATGGGTGACCTTGTTCGTTTCTGGTACGCTGCATTATTTTTATTTGCCAGCGCTTACACTCTCGTTCACGACGGTCATGTTCGTGTGGATGTAATATACGCATCATTCTCTGACCGTGCCAAAGCCTACACCAATATCCTAGGTTCTCTGATTTTAGGTCTTCCACTTTGTTGGGTTGTTATATCTCGTGGACTATGGGGACCATCCTCTCCTTTTAATATCGCTATCCTCAACTTTGAAGTAACGCAACAAGGTTTTGGTATGTATGTGAAATATCTAATGTCAGGTTTTCTTATAATATTTGCAATTTCAATGCTGTTTCAGTTTGCTAGTGTAATCATCAAAGAATTGAACACACTGGAAGATAATTCAGAGCCTAACCAGGCGGTATAGTTTTAAGAAAAGGGTGAGTAAATCATGGAAGTCTATTTTCTGATTCTTCTGTTCATCTTAATGATGGCAGCTTTGGGTCTCGGGTTTCCGGTGGCATTTGCACTCCCCGGCTCAGCAATTCTGACCATCGGGCTTGCTGCGGCCGCCGGTTTAATATTTTTTGGTGACGCCAAAGTCTTTTTTGCGCAAGACGGTCCAATTGAATGGCTGTCCGCTGGAGTTATGAATTTTAGAGCTATTTATTATGACTTTGAACGAGACACTTTAATCGCCATCCCACTATTTATTTTTATGGGAATTATGCTGCAGCGCTCGCGAATTGCTGAAGATCTTCTTCTTACAATGGCAGGCCTCTTTGGTCCTGTGCCAGGCGGTCTTGGAATATCTGTTGTTTTTGTGGGCGCCCTTCTCGCTGCAACGACTGGCATTGTTGGTGCAACAGTAGTGGCTATGGGGCTTATTTCTCTGCCATCGATGATGCGTAATAACTATTCGCCATCGCTCGCTTCTGGAACAATTTGTGCCTCTGGCACGTTAGGACAAATCATTCCACCATCAATTGTCCTTATCATTCTAGCTGACCAGCTTGGCTCAGCCTCTGACCAGGCATCTGCAATGCGCCAGTCTTTATTTAAACAAGCCACTGGTGAGTTTAGCATGCCGTCTGCCTTTGACGTTACATCTACATCTGCTGGTGACATGTTCCTTGGCGCATTTCTGCCAGGTATGGTTCTCGTATGTGTCTATTTCGCATATATTCTAATTACTGCTCTTATCCGTCCCAGTATGGCGCCGGCTGTTCCTAATCCTTTAGGCTTTACGCGCGAATTTTGGGGCAAAGTTATGTTCTCACTAGTGCCGCCTTTAGTGTTAATTTTCTTGGTTCTAGGGTCAATTGTGATGGGCATCGCAACGGTGAATCAAGCTGGTGCGATTGGAGCTATCGGTGCTACAATTATGGCTGGCTACAAGCTCTATGAGGACAAAAAAGGCTCACTTTATCCGGCTGGTATTGCATTAGCTGCGGTTTTAGCGATTTATATTTTACAGTCGACCTATGATCTGAACGTTAAAAACCTTGGCGTAACACAAAATCATGGTCCTGTATTGGCGGCAGTCATTGCGTCTTTTGTACTTGTCGGCGCTATAGTATGGTCAGTTTGGAGAACTTATAAAACTGACAACACTCTCAATGAAGTGATGGCTGAAACGGCTAAAACAACATCTATGGTCTTCATAATTCTCCTTGGTGCCGCAATGCTTACTGCAGCGTTCCGTGGCTTTGGTGGTGAAGAGTATGTAAAAGACTTCCTCCAGGGACTGCCTGGCGGTTTCTGGTCACAATTTATTGTCGTGATGGCTGTTATTTTTGTTCTTGGCTTTTTCCTCGACTTTATCGAAATCGCCGTAGTTGTTGTTCCAATCGTGGCTCCTATCCTACTAGCGGACCCTAGTGCCAATATTACAGCTGTTTGGCTAGGTGTTATGATAGGTGTTAATATTCAGACCAGCTTTCTTACTCCTCCCTTTGGCTTTGCCTTATTTTATTTGAGAGGCGTTGCATCCAAAGCCATATCAACTATCGCAATATATCGTGGGGTTGTTCCTTTTATTATCCTGCAACTTATTGCCCTTGCGATTGTGGGAACCTTTCCACCACTAGTGAACTATCTACCTAATCGTTTCTATTTATCATCGTTTAATGCGCCTCCGCCAATGAACCCTCGCTTGGAAATGTGTGTTGAGGAATATCTGGCTGAAACCTTTACAACAAATAGTTCTGAAGTCTCAGCAACGATAGACCGTCTCGTCGCTGCTGACACAAATGCACTACCTAGTAAACTTGCAAAATCTTTAGATGATGCCGGCAAGACTGCCGAGACTGTCCTTCCTCTTTTGGCCGAGATTAAATTAGCTCAAGCTAAACTTGATGAAGCAACTTTTGATTATAAAGATTTACACACTTCAGTGCGCGAAATAGAACGTGATATTCGAAAACGCCAAGGCGCTTTAAAACGCCTCAAGTCTGAACGGCAGTCAACCGATGATACTGAAAAACATGCCCATATTGATGAAGAAATAAATATTTTGGGTTCTGAGATTACAACTCTCGAGTCTAAAATCCCTTCAGAATGGAATAACATCTCTGATGAATTTCAAACGCACCTAAAGACGCTCTCTAAACTTCAACGTAAATATCGTCGTGCTATGGATGATAGTTATGAGGGTGTAGCAAATGTTGTTGCTGTCATTTCTGCTGGAGATCAGCTAGAAGTATTTAAGCCAGAGTTACTGGCTGTCATTTCTGCTGTGACATCTATCAAAAGTACAGAAGCTGCTGTTCTGATAAAAGAGACTTCAACTGGGCTGAACAAAATTCCGGGCTCAGATGCTGTGAAATCTCTGATGTCTAAAAGCCGTCGTGCTTACAAAAAGAACGAGACAGACAAGGGTCTAGCATTGCTTGAAAAAGCTGCTTTTCAGCTCGACAGTGAATTGCTCTGGCGCAAGGCTGCATTACCTGATGTAGTTCCTACTTTAATGGCCTTTCAAGATGAATCAAAACACCACATTGGCCTGAGATCTCAAGACAGATTACCGAAATTCCTTGTCCCACGTATCTCGAACTGTAAAGCGGCACACACAGATATCTCACTCCAGTTCTAAGTCGTAGTTAGCTAATTATTACAAAGCCCCCCTTGGCTAAAAACTAAGGGGGACTTTTTTCCAAAAATAATTCTCTATTTACAGGGAAATCCCGAAAATTAGTCTTTATATACCTAAAAATAAGAAAAAAACGACATATTAGGGCTACTTAGCCTTGATTGTTTGCTACTAAAAGTGGCTTAATGGCATATCAATGTGATTTATGCTGAACGTTTTTTGTATTTTTAAATACTTTGAGGCTTGGTTTAACAAGTCTATATAACATCATATTCGTTCGGAAAGTTATAAACTAATTAACTCAAAAAATTGCATAAATCTATTTCAATCAATAAAGGGAATTTTTGTTATGGCTAATTTAAAGGTTATTGGAATAGCGGTTGTTGGAGCCGGTATTTTAGCGGCTCTCGCATTTACAATGCAGCCGAAAAAAGAGGAAATAGCGACTGTATCTTCAGATTGTTCAATTGAACTTGGTGATTTTGACTGGAATAGTGCGAAATTGCATTCTGCGATTGCTTCTGTAATTCTTGAAGAAGGCTATGGCTGTAAAGTAAACGTCACTACTGGGTCAACTTTACCAATTATGACGGCTCTTTACGATGGTCAACTCGATGTCGTAATGGAAGTTTGGTACGACAATATTATTGACCAGTTCAAGCCACACGAAGAAGAGGGCAAAGTTCGCCGTGTAGGTGTGAATACACCAGACTCCGGACAAGGGTTTTATGTAGATGGCGCAACGGCACGTAAATATAATTTGAAAACGATCGATGATATGAAAGACGCAAAAATTGCGGCTTTATTCAAAGATCCTGAAGAGCCATCAAAAGGCAGAATGACAAGCTGTATCTCCGGCTGGAGTTGCTATACCATCAATATGGTAAAGCATAATGTCTATGGCCTTGATCAGTTCTACACAAATTTTGATCCTGGCTCATCAGGGGCGCTAGATGCCGCTATCAAAGGCGGGTTTGAAAAAGGCACACCAGTTTTCACTTACTATTGGGAGCCGACAGCCTTAATGGGAGATGTTGATTTAGTGAAATTAGAAGAACCAGCTTTTAATGCAGACAAATGGGCTGAGATGATGGTCGTTGTGAATGATATCAAAGAAAACGGCGTTGAAAAAATGCGGCCAACAGTGGCAACAGCTTATGCAAGCATGGAGCTGCCTGTCGGTATCAACACACGCCTTGATAGAGAAGAACCAGAAGTTGTTGAGTTTCTGAAAAACTACACAATCTCTTCTGCTGGTGTCAGCAAACTTCTAGTTCATTACTTAGGTGAGGCCGACGGTGAAGCTGACGTAACAGCACGTCACTTCTTAAAAACTTCAGCCGATTGGGAAAATTGGGTTTCTTCGGATGTAGCAAAGAAAGTCAAAGCATCATTGTAGGCAAATAAACAAAATTTTTGGTCAGCTTGGATTATCCAAGCTGACCATCTTTGCCGAATATTTCTCTTTTTTTATCATGATTTTATACACTATCAGATGTTTTGTGACTAAAAATTCAGAGAACCTTGTCTTTATTTGGTAAAAAATGAGGAATTTTTCAAATGCAGCTTTCCCGCAAACTGATTCTGACTAGTTTCTCGGTCTTATTTTTTTTATATCTCCTCATTCACAGTTACTCCGCTTCTACAAAGGATAAACCTGCTAATTTAAATGAATTTTTAACTGATTTAACATGGCTTGATGATTGGCCACGTTGGTTAGATATCCCTCTGCAACAATGGACAAATGACGCAATTAAGTCTTTGGTTCAAACTTATGGTTATATTTTTGATTCGATTAATAGCGGCCTGCTGGGTGTTGTTGTTGGGTTAACAAAATTTCTGACCTCTGTGCCGTGGCCGCTGGTCGTTATTGCGACAATGGCTATTGCCTATTTCCTTTCAGGCCGGAAGGTTGGTACGACGGTACTTGTAACCTTCTGTATGTTTTTTATTGGCTTCCTTAGCCCAAAATTCTGGGATAAATCAATGCAGACCCTTGGGGTTATGCTAATTTCTATCTTTATCTGTATTCTGATTGGTATTCCGGTTGCGATTGCCATGTCACGTAATCCGCGCTTCAGGAACGCTGTTCTGCCAATTCTTGATTTGATGCAGACGATTCCAAGCTTCTGCTATCTTATTCCAGGTATCATGCTGTTTGGTCTTGGCGCTGTGCCAGCTATTATTGCTACTGTTATTTATGCAGCTCCGCCACTTATTAGGCTCACAGATCTGGGCATTCGACTGGTTGATGAAGAAGTCATTGAGGCGGCAGAAAGTTTTGGGGCTTCACCATGGATGAAACTGACACAAGTTCAAATTCCGTTGGCATTACCAACCATCATGCAAGGTATCAATCAGACAACCTTGATGGCATTGGCTATGGTTGTTATCGCATCTATGATTGGCACACGGGGTCTCGGCGATGAGGTTCTCCTTGGCCTACAACAATTGAATGTCGGCCGGGCCGCAGAAGCAGGTATCGCCATTGTACTGCTAGCGATTGTGATGGATCGTATTACACAAGCCTATGGTGACCGTCTTCAGCAGCGCAAGAAAAAGGGCAAGATTTAGCCGTGAGTAGTTCAATAGAAATCAAAAATGTCTCTAAAATCTTTGGGCCAACGCCAGAAGATGTCTTGCCAATGGTTCAAGCTGGCGCCAGCAAAGAAGATGTCTTAGAAAAAACAGGACATACTGTTGGTCTTGACAATGTTTCCATGTCTATCTCGGCAGGTTCTACCTTTGTTGTAATGGGGCTTTCAGGGTCAGGAAAATCAACACTTATCCGCCATATCAATAGATTAATTGACCCAACAGCTGGCCAAATTACGGTTGATGGCACTGATATTCTGACCTTGGGAAAAGACCAGCTTCAGGAATTTCGCCGAAAAAAAATGAGTATGGTATTTCAGCGCTTCGGGTTGATGCCACATAAAACAATTTTGGAAAATGTTAGCTTTGGGCTTTTGGCCCAGGGTGTTGACGAAGATATCCGAAATAATGAAGCAATGAAGCGTATCGAACTTGTGGGGTTGATGGGCTTTGAGCATCAATACCCCGAACAATTATCGGGCGGGATGCAACAACGTGTCGGGCTTGCGCGGGCGCTTGCAACAGACCCTGATGTTCTGTTGATGGATGAAGCATTTTCAGCTCTTGACCCGCTTATTCGTTCAGATATGCAACGCCAGCTTATTGAGCTACAGGCTAAGATGCATAAGACAATCGTTTTCATAACACATGATTTAGATGAAGCGCTTCGTTTGGGTGATGAAATTGCTATTTTAAATGGCGGCCGTCTTGTACAGGTCGGCAAGCCCGAAGATATTGTTTTGCGGCCCGCAGATGATTATGTGTCAGCCTTTGTTGCAGATGTGAATACATCGCGCGTATTGCGGGCACGTTCGATCATGATACCTGAAGCTGACTTTTCACTTAGTAAGAAAAAAACTGAGCAGGTTCACAAAGATACATTCCTTGAAGAGATTGTGCCCACCATCCTTGAGAAACGAGCTGTAATGGCTGTTGTGGATAATGCAGGCGATGTAATGGGCTACATATCTGACAAGGAACTTGGTCGCGCGCTCTCTAAACAGTGATAGAGACAGATTGTGATATTTACAGGGGCAAGCCATCACCATCGCATTACCGCCATTCTTATAGTTGCCTTTTTGGCTGTGATGGTGAATGTATCTCTTATTCCTACACCAGCCCATGCGGTTACTGCTGAAGAGCAACTCAGCGACCCTGTTCTTGAAGATCGAGCGCGCGATCTTTTTCTACAATTACGCTGTCTTGTCTGCCAGAACCAGTCAATCGGTGATTCTGACGCTGAACTTGCTATTGATTTGCGCAAAGATGTCCGCAAAATGCTGCTGGAAGGCCAAGATGATCCGGATATTTTAACTGATATTCATCAACGCTATGGTGACTATGTTCTGATGCGGCCCCCCGTGAGTCCCCAAACAGCTTTATTATGGGGCTTGCCGGCTCTTCTGGTGATTGCCGCCTTTGGTCTTATCTGGTTGGTGATACGGCGTAGGATACCTGATGCTATCGCACAGGATGATGCTAGCCTATCTGCAGAGAGCGAAACGCTGACGCAACAACGCTCTTTATCACCGCGCCTCCTTGCCAGTTTAGCGGTCGTGATTATCCTTGGGGCTTGCAGTCTCTATCTCTTTTTGGGGAATCCTACTCTTCCATCTGCACCAATTGCATCACGTATGGCTGAAATCGCCCAAGCAGATGCTCAGTCCCGCTCTCAGCTGCAACAGGCTGATGCTGCGCTCTCAGCAGCCCGTGCAGCCCGTGATGCTGCTCCTGAGGATATCGAGACGTTATTGCGCCTTGCCTTGGCTGCTGCCTCTGCCAGTGCCCATGATGAGGAAATTTCCGCTCTACAGACCGCATTTCGGTTATCTGGCAGTAATCCAGCAATTAAAAGTTTAATTGCCGACGCCCGCTACCGGCAAGCAGGGCGTCTTGTTACCCCTCCTCTTCGGAGCCTTATTGATGAAATTCTGGCAGAACGCCCCGATGATGTGCGCGCGCTTTTCCTTTATGGCCTGGCCGCTCATCAGGATGAGGATTACCCACTTGCTCTCGCGCGCTTCCAGCGATTGCTGACCCTGACACCGCAAAATGCTCCATGGGCAGAAACTCTCAAAGTTCAAATAACAGATACCGCATCGAAAGGCGGCCTGCCTCTTCCATTAGGAATAGCTGGGCCATCAGAAGAGGATATAACAGCTGCCGCAGCGTTAAGTGATAATGATCGTAGCGAGATGATAAATAGCATGGTTGCCCAGCTTGAAGCGCGCTTGAGAGACCAGCCCGATGATTTGGCTGGCTGGCTGAGGCTGGCTCAGGTCAAATCCCAGCTTGGTCTCCGCGAAGATGCATTTTATGCATCTGTCAAAGCTGCACAGTTGTCCTCCCGCTCTGATATCATCCTGCAAGCTCTTGAGCTACTGCTGTCTTTGGATAATGAGACAGAGCGTCCAGACGCTGCTATGATTGATGCCGCACGCCCTTTGATTTCCCAATTATCTGATAATGGTGACTTTCAGGCTGAGACGCTGTTTTTTAACGGGCACATTGCAAGCTTATTAGGCGATAAGACTGAGGCATTATCGCACTGGCAGGCACTACTTAGATTGCTTCCAGATGGCAGCGATGCGGCACTCTCTCTTGCCAGTGAGATAGAGACGTTACAGAATAATTAAATATCATAATAACGCATCGGCCTTGTGTAATCTCTCTGGCTCCCTACCTTTAAAGGGACAGTTTGTTGTATTGCAGGATAGGATAATACATAGATGAGCCTCTTTTCTGGACTTCTTGGTAGCTTATTTAACCGCACATCAAGCTGGATATCTTCGCAGAAACAAACTAAAGAGGATATTACGCTATTATGTGACCAACTTCTGTCAACGACAGGAGAGGCACGAGGCCAATCACTTGCCCATGATATTCTTGATAAATACGCCATACTGTCAGATGACCAGAAAAAAGCGTTTTTCCTTTATTTAAGACATCAGCTTGATTTGGATATCAGCGCCAGCATTGCTGCCTTATCCTCTTATGAAGCATCTCCCGATAGCAAAACATATAGTGCAGTACATGCAGCTATAGAGCCACAGCGGCTTGCGCTGTTTACCCGCTTGAATACAGAGGATGGCGCTACAGAGCGGCTGGTGAGGATGCGCGCAGATATATTAGCGCAACTTCCAGAGATGCCAGAGCTTGCACCTGTTGCGTTTGATTTACAACAGCTCTTTATCAGCTGGTTCAATCGTGGTTTTCTAGTGTTGCGGCCCATCAGTTGGCAAAGTCCTGCCCATATTTTAGAAAAAATTATTGCCTATGAAGCTGTTCATTCTATTGATAGCTGGGATGCGCTTAGATTGAGGCTTGCGCCTGCAGATAGACGCTGTTTTGCCTTCTTTCACCCTGCAATGCCAGATGAACCACTGATTTTTGTTGAGATTGCTCTTACCGACCATATCCCTCATTCCATTCAGGAT
>CATISA010000157.1 GCA_949529445.1 Alphaproteobacteria bacterium UBA4588 | reverse complement strand
ACTGCCAAATAAACGACACGATAATTGTAAGTGAGACCAAATGCTGAAATGTGACTTTGTGCGCGGGCCAGTGAATCACCGGCTGTTATTTGGAGGAGGGCGCGGACAAGATTTACCTAAAGCAGTTGGCATGAAAGGAGGCATGTCACCGCGCATAACTGATGTGACCGCAGGGCTTGGCAGGGACGCCTTTCTGCTTGCCTCACTCGGTTCTGAAGTCACCCTCATTGAACGCTCAGACACCATGCATTCTCTACTGAGAGATGGGATGGAGGAAGCACGCCAGTATGGGGGAATACATGCAGATATCATTAGCCGGATGACCTTGATACATGGCGACTCAATAGAGTTATTGCCTTCGCTCAATCCAGAAATTGTCCTTATAGACCCGATGCACCCCCCACGCAAAAAATCAGCTCTGGTCAAAGGAGAGTTGCGCGAAATACGGCAAATTGTTGGTAGTGATAGTGACCAGCTGACTTTAATTCAGACAGCTCTTGCTACAGCATCAAAGCGGGTTGTTTTGAAATGGCCAGCACAAGCCAGCACGCTTGAAGGAGTGAAGCCCTGCTCGCATCAAATTATCGGAAAATCAATACGGTTTGATGTCTTCATGTGCTGATTTCGGCCTGTGCCCTATTCTGTTAGTGGTGCGTTTTTCTGTTTTATGATACCTTTCATACATACATTTTCTACTGCTCTACTCTATGTAAAACGATAGGCAAAAATGCCCCAGATCTTGCGTGCTATTATTCTGATGATTATCGGGGTACTTTTTTTTACCTTTGTCGACATTTTTATAAAATTCTTGTCCCACGATCTACCTATTGGTGAAATTCTGATTGTATTTGGCGGCGGTACAGCTGTTTTATTCTGGTTGATGATGGTAAGGGCCAACGAAGCGGTTTTCGACAGGAAATTTATTCATAATGTGATTGTGCTGAGATGTAGCGGTGAAATGATTGGTGTTGCCGCTCTCACCACAGCTCTGATTCATGCCTCGCTATCGATAGTCACCGCTCTGTTGCAAACAATGCCGCTTATTCTGACTGCAATGGCAGCTATTTTCTTGAAAGAAAAAGTTGGCATCAGACGGCTGACTGCAATTTTAGTGGGCTTTGCAGGGGTACTTCTTGTCATACGTCCAAATGTTGACGGATTTAATGCCTATTCCCTTTTTGCCCTGTTAGGGGCACTTGGTCTGGCAGCCCGTGATTTTAGTGCGCGCATTGTGCCACGCCATATTTCCATAGCTGGCTTGTCTTTTTATGGCTCTTTGTCAGTGGTTCTGACAGGTCTTATTTTCATGCTATTTTCAGGGGGCTGGGTACTGCCTGAAGGCATTATGATCCTTCATTGCTTTGGCCTGATTATCACAGGCGCGCTCGGATTATGGTGCGTTTCAACAGCAATGTCCCTAGCAGATGTTTCGGCCATTAGCCCCTTTCGCTATGTTCGCATTGTCTTCGGAATGGGCGCCGGTGTCATCGTGTTTGGCGAACATCTCGATATCCCAACTCTTGTTGGCTCAGCAATCATTGTCAGCGCAGGCCTTTATAGCTGGCATCGTGAGCGCCGCCTTGTCCAAGAAACCTGACGCGTTATTACAATGTGAGCTTGATACGAGAGCTGAGGATATTATTCGGTAATGTTCTGATCTGTCTCTTGTCCAGCATTAGCTGTGCCAAGTGCTGTTTCATGGCAATGAAACCCTGCCTGGTCACTTACATGGCACTGGTTTTCTGGCTGTTGATCTGATGCGTCAGCTAATGCTGAAAAAACAGTAAGCGCAAAAGCTATCGTCAATATCATTCTCATAGAATTAGTCTTTCTTAATGTTAATCCAGTCTAAATATAGACAAGGTTTTGGCAGTCAAAATACTTGTCTAAGGAAATTCCGCTTAATCTGTCCCGAGTCAACCATAACATATTATTTTTTGCAGATTGTGCCGGTTTATATATCTGTGCTGGAGAAGTTATAGTAAAATATCGAGCCAACTCTCTTTCTAAAAAGGCGCACCAACTGTTAACTGCTGTACTTTGTTAATAATAGCGTCAGCATCTATATTAGCCTGGCGATAGAGGTCGCTAATCGTTCCTGTCTGGCCGAATTCTTCAACCCCCAATGGCAATGTCTTATGTCCTGCAACGCTGCCAAGCCATGACAAAGTCGCCGGATGACCATCAATCACGGTAATAATGGCACAGTGCGGCGGTAACGGGTCCAGCAATGTTTCGATATGGGCATGAACATCGGGCATGCCTGATGTCCGTGCTGCTTGTGCTGACATCCAGCCAGCGTGAAGCCGGTCTGCTGACGTCACTGCCAGCACACCAATATCACGGCGGCCTTCTGCTATCATCCCTGCAGCCTTAATCGCTTCAGATGCCACGGCACCTTGATATGCAATCACGATATCACATCCAGGGCCGGGGGGGCGAAGCCAATAAGCGCCATCTATTGAGCCCTGCCGGAAGCTCCCATCAGCCCGCTCCGCCGGCTGCTCAAGCGCGTTTGTTGTTAGTCTCAGATAAACAGCGCCACCAGACGCATCTCTTAACCAAGTCCGCTTGTCTGGCAGGCTATCTCCGTCGCGCTGCATGTAATCAAAGGCCCATGCCATGATAACACTAAGCTCATCAGCAAATGCCGGCTCGAACGCCGCAAGGCCGTCTTGGCTCATCCCAATAAGGGGCGTAGCAATAGATTGATGAGCACCACCTTCAGGGGCAAGTGTGATACCAGATGGGGTGCCAACAATCATAAATCGTGCATCCTGATAACAGGCATAATTCAGAGCATCCAACCCACGTGAGATGAACGGGTCATAGACAGTACCAATAGGAATAAGCCGTTGGCCAAATAAGGAATGTGCAAGACCTGCCGCTCCCAGAAGAAGGCAGAGATTCATCTCAGCAATACCTAACTCGATATGCTGGCCATCGGGGGTAAATTCCCATTTCGCCGTTGAAGGAATATTATGTTCTTTGAATAGATCGGGCTGGGCTTTACGGGCGAATAGCCTGCGCCGATTGACCCAAGGCCCAAGACTGGTTGTGCCAGTAACATCTGGTGATGCTGTTACAATCCTATCAGCTAAAAGGCTGTCACCACGTGCAATCTCATCCAGAATTTTCCCGAATGCGGCTTGAGTAGAAATCTGTTTTGTTGGCGCTAGCTGGAGGTCAGGAACAACGATTTTCTTATCCGTTAATCGCCGAGGACCAGCAGCAAAAAACGGAACCTTATCCAAAAATGATTGAAACCCGTCAGGGTCTTGAATAGTTGCTAGCTTATCCCATTCCTGACCTTGCGGCACACCCATATGAGTTTGCCACTTATCCATCTGTACAGGATTCATTAGCCCGCCATGATTATCTTTATGACCTGCAATAGGGGTTCCCCAGCCTTTGATAGTATAAGCAAGAAAACAGACTGGACGGTCATGATCGATGGCAGCAAAAATATCCGTCATTGTCTGAACACAGTTGCCACCCAGATTTTCCATAAGTGCGGCTAATTCATCGTCACTATGTCGGTCAATAAGAGCTGATACTTCCCCCTGATCGCCCAAATCTTCCAAAAGCCGTTCCCGCCAGACAGCGCCGCCCATAAATGTAATGGCCGAATAGAGTGAATTAGGACAATTATCAATCCAACTGCGGAGCGCCTCACCACCTGGTTGGTCAAACACAGCCCGCTGCAAAACACCATATTTGGCTTTCACAACATCCCAACCAAACGCATCAAAGATTTTTTCTATACGCTGGAACAACCCCTCACGCACAATACCATCCAGCGATTGACGATTATAATCGATAATCCACCAGGTATTACGCAAATCATTCTTCCACCCCTCTTGAAGACATTCATAAACATTACCCTCATCAAGTTCTGCGTCCCCTACTAGGGCAATCATCCGACCGAGCGGGCGCTGGTGAGTGCCTGATTTTACTGTAATAAAATCCTGTATCAATGAGGCAAAAGATGTAATGGCAACTCCAAGACCAACAGACCCCGTCGAAAAATCTACATCATCACTATCCTTCGTTCGCGATGGATAGGACTGAACCCCGCCCACCCCTCTAAAGGCCTCCATCTTTTCTCTAGTCTGGTTGCCCATCAGATACTGAATGGAATGGAATATTGGCGAGGCATGTGGCTTCACAGCAACTCTATCTTCAGGCCGCAGGGCCGTAAAATATAGAGCTGTCATTATCGATACCATTGATGCAGATGATGCCTGATGCCCCCCAACCTTGATACTATCCTGCTTTGGCCTGATGTGATTTGCGTGATGAATCATCCAATGGGACAACCATAATAGCCGCTGCTCAACCTGCTTTAAATACGATATTGTCATAACGCACCCTTACCATTCCAATATTAGGAAATGGTAGCTTGAAATCTGAGTAGCTTCTGGACTATTAGTGCCTTAGTAGGGCTTAATTTTAGGGGGTTAAGATGAAAAACAATTTTTTTGTAGCTGATTCCACTCGTTTTGATGAATTTGATATCCGGATTCTACAGGAAATAAAACGTGATGGGCGCATATCGATCCAGGCATTAAGTGAGGCTATCGGACTGAGCACAACACCCGTTGCAAGGCGGTTAACGCGGCTCGAAGATGCCGGTATTATTAACGGATACACTGCTCTAATTGATGAAGCAGCCTTGGGATTTGAAGTATCGGTATTTGTATCAGTCAAATTAGACCGTCAAATCGATCACGGTCTTTCTGCATTCGAAACCGAAATTGCACAATTTCCCGAAGTTGTTGATTGCTGGCTGATGACTGGAAACCGTGACTATATGATGCGGGTTGTCACGCGTAATTTAATAGAATTTGAGAATTTTCTTGTCGGGCGCCTGACAAAAATTAGCTGCGTTGCAGAAATCGAGTCATCGATTCCCTTAAGACGTGTAAAGTCAGATATTGCTCGGACCCTATAACAGGCCCTTCCTACTAGACAGTTGAACAGGTCATTTCCTATGACAATTACCTTTACTGAAGCACTCTTATATGCTGGAGCCATGATTATTTTATTTTTAACCCCTGGACCAGTCTGGGTAGCCTTGATGGCCCGCTCACTTAGTCATGGCATGCGCGGCGCACTGCCACTAGCACTTGGCGTTGTTATTGGCGATTTTATCTGGCCGTTTGTTGCGTTATTCAGCATTCAAGAAATCTCAGGCCTCTATACTGAGATCCTTATCTGGTTACGCTATGGTGCTGCCGGCATCTTCTGGATGATGGGCGCGCAGCTTATCAGAACGGCAAGCAGGCCGATTAGCACTCAGAACAAATTAATGCGTCCTGGCTTTGCTGCTGGGTTTGTTGCGGGCTTATTGGTAATTATCGGCAACCCTAAAGCGATATTATTTTACATGGGCGTATTGCCTGGGTTCTTTGACCTAAGAACTATCACGCTACCAGATATTATCGTGATCGCATTGATTTCATGCTTGATACCCCTTACGGGCAATCTTTTGCTGGCAGCTTGGCTGGGGAGTGTCAGGACCGTGCTGTCATCACCAAAAGCCCTAACACGCCTCAATCATGCCTCAGGAGTTTTGCTGATCCTTGTTGGGCTTGTTATCCTGCTCACCTAAGAGCGAGCAGGAGATAAAAATTAGAGCATGCCTTCAAAATCATCATCTAAATAAACCTTGATGATGTCAGTAAAATTTGTCTCACTTGAGAAGCCAAGCTCTGTTGCTCGTGCTGCTGTAAAATTACGCGGCCAGCCTGCAACAATTTTGATAATATGATCATCAGCTTGCGGCTTAATGAGACTTACCGCTTTTTCTCCTGCAACAGACCGCAAAGCGTCAATCTGTTCAGCCACTGTACAGGATAGCCCTGGCATATTCAGGCTTCTGCGCCCTTCTAGCCGGTTAAAATCAAGACCTGCAGCATGGGTTAGAAACCCTGCAGCAGAACGGGGAGAGGCATGCCAGTGACGCACCTCATCAGAGACAGGTAATAACGCTTCTACGCCGTTAAGCGGCTCTCTGATAATGCCAGAAAAGAATGATGATGCAGCAAGGTTTGGCTTGCCAGGCCGGACACAAATGGTCGGTAGTCTAATAGACATGCCATCAATAAAGCCTTTTCGGCTGTAGTCAGCCAGCAATAGTTCAACCATCGCTTTCTGAGCCCCGTAGGATGTCTGTGGGGCACATAAGAAATCATCGTCAATTGCCTCTGGGAAAGGAGGCCCAAAGACAGCAATAGATGAGGTAAAGATAACCTTGGCGCGATATGTACCACCAGACGCATCATGCTGGGCCCGCAACGCCTCGAGAAGCTGCCAGCCACCATGTGCATTAATCTGCCAGCCCTTATCGAATTCTAATTCGGCTTCGCCCGACACAATAGAGGCAAGATGGAAGATAACATCTGGATGGAATGCCGCTAACTTTTCAGCGTCTGCCTTATCAGCAATATTACCTGATAGAATCGTGTAGGGCAGGTCTGTATCTGGTGCCGGAGCATCAAACATATCATAAAGAATCAGTTCAGTCGGCGTTACAACATCAGCATGGCCTGCAAGCAATCTTTGTGTAAGCTTGCGACCAACCATCCCTGCCGCTCCAATAATCATCATACGCATTGTCTGATTCCCTTTATTTTCATTAAGAAGTTTGTTTCTACTGGCATTTAGTATACCAATTTGTCTTTATATGTGTACATTATCACGCATAAAAAACAGAATAATCAAGCGTGAGCATTTACGAGGAAGCAAAATGACTGGAATTTCCTATCCACACCGCCTAGAAGGCAAGCGTGCTCTTGTAACAGCAGCAGGCCAAGGTATTGGAAGAGCCTCAGCAATTGCCTTGGCTAATGCAGGTGCGAGCGTAATCGCAACTGACATTAATGATGATACATTGGCAGACTTGAGCGAGGAAGCCGGCACCATATCACGCCCTGGAAATATTTCCTGTTCTAGGCTTGATGTTTTAAACAAGGATGATGTGAATCAGGCGATATCAAATATTCAGCCAGATATTTTATTCAACTGTGCTGGCTTTGTTCATCATGGCTCAATTCTTGATGCCAGCGAAGATGAGTGGGATTTCGCGTTTGAGCTTAATGTTCGCGCAATGATGCGGACTATTAAAGCAGCGTTGCCTGGCATGATTGAACGGGGTGCCGGATCTATCATTAATATGTCATCGGCCTGTTCATCCATCATTGGCGCACCTGATAGATTTGTCTACGGCACCAGCAAGGCAGCGGTGCTTGGCTTAACAAAATCAGTGGCGCGAGATTATATCACCACTGGTGTACGCTGCAACGCAATTTGCCCCGGTACAGTAGATAGCCCGTCCTTGCATGACAGATTACGTGCGACCGGTGATTATGATGCGGCAATGAAAGCCTTTGTTGCCCGCCAGCCAATGGGCCGCATTGCAACGGCAGAAGAAATTGCCGCTCTTGTTGTCTATCTCGCATCAGATGAAAGTGCCTTTACCACAGGTCAGGCCCATCTGATTGATGGCGGTTGGGCGGGCTAGAGCGCATCAGTCACTAAATTTTATAATAGGAATATATGATAAAAAAGAAATAGAGTGCAGATTTCACTCGGGGGAGAACCTAAAAAATGTCGCAGAAGAAAATACAGCCTGACCAGCTTCGCTCACGCCAGTGGTTTAACAATCCAGAAGATTTAGAAATGACGGCGCTTTATCTAGAGCGCTATCTCAATTATGGCCTGACACGTGATGAACTCCAAAGCGGTAAACCAATTATTGGCATTGCACAGACCGGGTCCGACCTATCGCCATGCAACCGCCATCATTTGGAGCTAGAAAAGCGTGTCCGTGACGGTATCATCGCGGCGGGTGGTGTGCCGATGCAAATCCCTGTTCATCCGATTCAGGAAACAGGCAAGCGCCCTACAGCAATGCTGGACCGAAACCTTGCATATCTGAGCCTTGTCGAAACACTTTATGGCTACCCTATTGATGGTGTCGTTCTGATGATCGGCTGTGATAAAACAACGCCTGCACTTCTGATGGCAGCTGCGACTGTGAATATCCCATCTATCGCTCTGTCAGTTGGCCCCATGCTCAATGGTTGGTTCAATGGCGAGCGCACAGGGTCAGGCACCATTGTCTGGAAGGCACGTCAGATGATGGCTGCAGGTGAAATTGATGGTGACGGCTTCCTTGATCTTGTCGCATCGTCAACGCCATCAACAGGCTATTGCAATACAATGGGCACAGCAACGACCATGAACTCTCTTGCTGAAGCCCTTGGTATGCAATTGCCGGGATCAGCGGCTATTCCAGCGCCTTACCGTGAGCGTGGCCAGATCTCTTATGAAACAGGCTCGCGTATTGTTGATATGGTTTGGGATGACCTCAAGCCATCGCAAATCATGACTCGCGAGGCGTTTGAAAATGCAATTGTAATTAATTCGGCTATTGGCGGCTCAACAAATGCCCCCATCCATCTGAATGGTATAGCTCGTCATCTTGGGGTGGCGCTTGATAATGATGACTGGCAATCCCTTGGTCATAAAATCCCATTGCTTGTGAACCTTCAGCCAGCCGGGGAGTATCTAGGCGAAGATTATCATCGGGCAGGCGGTGTGCCTGCTGTTGTGGCAGAGTTAATGCAGGCTGGTCTTTTGCCTCACCCGGGAGCTATCACGGCGAATGGCCAGTCTATAGGTTCGAATTGCGCCGATGCGCTAAACCGTAACCATGATGTTATCCGCCCAATTGATAAGCCCCTGAAATCAGCAGCAGGCTTTATTAATCTAAAGGGAAATTTGTTTGATAGCGCGATTATGAAGACAAGTGTTATCTCAGCAGAATTTAGCGATAGATATCTTGTGAACCCAGATGATCTCAATGCCTTTGAAGGTCGTGCGATTGTATTTGATGGACCAGAAGATTTTCATCACCGGATCGATGATGATAGTCTTAATATTGACGCAAACTGTATCCTTGTGATGCGAGGAGCTGGACCTATTGGATATCCAGGCGGCGCAGAAGTTGTGAATATGCGTCCCCCTGCTTACCTCATTAAGCAGGGGGTCTCAGAACTTGCTTGTATTGGGGATGGCCGGCAGTCAGGAACATCAGGTTCGCCCTCTATCCTCAATGCTTCACCTGAAGCTGCAGCAGGCGGCGGCCTTGCCCTGCTAGAAACAGGCGATACGATCCGGATTGATCTGAATGATTTTAGTGCAAATATAAAGATCTCAGAAGAAGAGCTCGCCAAACGGCGTGCAGACCTTGCGGCAAAAGGCGGATTTGACTCACCAGAAAGTCAGTCACCTTGGCAGCAATATTTCCGTGAGCTTGTAACACCCTTCTCAGAAGGTATGGTGCTTCGCGATGCACCAAATTATCAAGCTATTGCGCAAACCAAGGGCACCCCGCGCGATAACCACTAACCCTTTACTGTGTTAGCCACACACTTATTAGGAGATACCAAACAATGAAACTCGTTCGTTTTGGAGACGTCGGCGCAGAAAAGCCAGGCATGATTGATGCAGATGGTACAATCCGCGATTTATCCGCTCATATTGTAGATATTAATGGCGCAGCTCTTAGCAAAAAAAGCCTTGCAACTCTGGCCGCGATTGACCCAAGCACCCTGCCAGCTATTGATAGTGCTGTGCGGATGGGGGCCTGTGTTGCCGATATTGGTAAATTTATGTGTATTGGCCTAAACTACTCAGACCATGCCGCTGAAACAGGCGCTGATATTCCAGAGCACCCGATTCTCTTCATGAAGGCAACATCTGCTGTTGTGGGCCCTAATGATACCGTCATGCTGCCACGCACGTCTAAAGATGGCGACTGGGAAGTTGAACTGGGTATTGTTATTGGCGAGCCATGTAAATATGTAACTGTCGATAATGCGCTTGATTATGTTGCTGGCTATTTTGTCTCGAATGACGTGTCAGAACGTGCCTTCCAAACAAAACTCACCGGTCAATGGACTAAAGGTAAATCATGCGACACATTTGGACCCATTGGTCCGTGGCTGGTGACGGCTGATGATATTGCCGATCCGCAGAAACTTGATATGTATCTCAACCTAAATGGTGAGCGGATGCAAACTGGCAACACAGCAACGATGATTTTCACTGTTGCTCAAATCATTGAACATCTCTCCCAGATGATGACGCTCCAGCCCGGTGATGTAATCTCAACAGGGACACCTCCAGGTGTTGGCATGGGCATGAAGCCGCCACGTTATCTTACCGAAGGTGACGTCATGGAACTTGGCATTGAGGGTCTGGGCCATCAACGTCAACTTGTTGAACGCGACGCATAAAAAGGGATGTAATACCATGACAGTTACACATGATATGACAGGCGATGTTGCTGTCATCACCGGTGGCGCACAAGGCATTGGTCTGGCTTGTGCACGCCGACTCAGCGCATCTGGTGCCAGGGTCCACCTCTTCGATATTGATGAGGCAGCTCTTACAGTTGCCTGTGATGAGATCGGACCAAATGCCGCGGCTCATAAGGTAAATATTTCAGATCCAGAAGCAGTTTCAGCTGCTGTTGCTGATGCTGCCGGAATGAATGCTGGCACTGTATCTATTTGTATTAACTCTGCTGGTATTTCAGGCCCTAATGCACCACTCATTGACTATCCTGTTGATGAGTGGATTCGCATCATTAACCTCAATCTGAATGGTACCTTCTTTGTGAACCGCGCTGTTGTGCCATTCATGAAGCATAATGGTTACGGCAGGATTGTGAATATTGCATCTGTTGCTGGCAAGGAAGGCAACCCCAATGCTGCGGCGTATTCTGCCTCTAAAGCAGGGGTTATCGGTCTGACAAAATCACTCGGAAAAGAGCTTGCTGACCTCAATATTGCAGTAAACTGCATTACGCCTGCAGCCGCCAAAACGGCTATTTTTGATCAAATGACGGATGACCAAATCAATTATATGCTCTCCAAAATTCCACGTCAGCGCTTTGTAAAGACAGATGAGATAGCTGCGATGGTGGCATGGCTTGTAAGCCGCGAGAACAGCTTCACAACGGCGTCGACTTTTGATCTTTCAGGTGGCCGAGCAACATACTAACCCTGCCCGAATAGTAATAAGATTATTTATAAGGAAGAAATTCATGTCAACAACTGAAGTAGCATTTTTAGGGACCGGTCTGATGGGCGGGCCGATGGCACGCAACCTCTTAAAAGCTGGTTTTAACGTCACTGTCTGGAACCGGACATTATCAAAAGCAGAAGCGCTTGTTAGTGATGGGGCACAGCTTGCAAAAACAGCGCATGATGCGGTTGCAACAGCTGATTATATTGTAACCATGGTAAGTGATGGCCCAACGGTTGCTGATATGATGTTTACGCAGAATCTTGCCGGTGCAATGAAGCCAGGTGCAACCCTCCTTGATATGAGCTCCATCAAAGCAGATGAAGCCCGCAGTCATGCATCCCAAATGAAAGAGCGTGGATTGTTCCATCTTGATGCGCCAGTATCCGGCGGCACACGCGGTGCGACCGATGGCACATTAGCCATTATGGTTGGCGGTGATGAGGATGTTTTTATTCGTGCCAAACCTGTCTTTGAAGGCATGGGACGTCCCGTTCGTGTAGGACCAGACGGGGCAGGCCAACTCTCCAAGCTCGTCAACCAGCTTATTGTTGCTGTTACTATCGGGGTTGTTGGTGAAGCGATGCTTCTGGCAGAAAAAGGTGGTGCTGTTCCCGCCTCAATCCGGCAGGCCCTAAAGGGTGGCTTTGCTGATTCGGTTATCCTTCAGCAGCATGGTGAGCGGATGACTGAAAATAATTTTGTGCCAGGTGGGCCCTCAAAATTCCAACTCAAAGATATTGATAACGCAATGGAAGAAGCGAGCCATTATGATCTAAAGCTCCCGCTATCACAGCAAATTCAGGACCGATTTATCTATCTTTGCAACGAGATGGATGGGGGCGATCTTGACCATTCTGCTATTTATCTTGAACTACTAAAACGTAATGGCATAGAAACGAGCTAATCGCGTCGCGTTTTATTTCTATCACTAGGAGAGAGTTATTATGGCTGCCAAACCACATTTACTGGTTGTTGAGGAAATCACAGACCGGATGCGCGAACAGCTCGAAGGTTCTTTCACTCTTCATTACGCCTCTCTAAAGGATGATTTTGACGCCCTGCTCGCCGAAAAGGGTGAACTTATTGAAGCTATCGTGACAAACGGCGCAGATGGTACGCCGGAAACACTGGTTGCCAACCTCCCTAACCTTAAAATGATATCAAATACGGGTGTGGGTTATGACAGTACCAATGTTACAATCGCATCATCACGCGGGATTATGGTAACCCATACACCTGACGTCTTGAATGAAGAAGTTGCAACAACAGCCCTGCTGCTCCTGTTATCGGTTGCGCGTCGGTTGCTTCCATCGCATCGCTGGGTAACGTCTGGCAAATGGGAAACGATCGGTAATATAGAATATTCTCGTACAGTTGATGGGATGAAGGTTGGTATCGTCGGACTTGGGCGAATCGGCAATGCCATTGCCCGAAAGCTGGAAGCATTTTCATGCGATATTTCATATCATACTCGAAATGAGCGTCCCAATAGCCCCTACCGCTATTATGGTAATCTTGTGGAAATGGCGCGTGATGTCACCTGTATTATCGTGATTACACCAGGCGGGCCATCGACGCACCATCTTGTTAAGAAAGACGCTATTGATGCGCTGGGACCAAACGGCATTCTTGTGAATGTAGCGCGCGGTTCGGTAGTGGATGAAGAAGCGCTTGTGGCTGCCTTGCAGGATGGTCGCCTTGGTCATGCTGGCCTTGATGTGTTTGACAAAGAACCACAGGTGCCAGCAGCTCTATTTGACATGGATCAGGTTGTGCTAACCCCGCATATCGGATCAGCAACCCATGAAACACGGCAGGCAATGGGCGACCTGACAACTGAAAATGCCTTGCGCTATTTTGCCGGAGAGCCTGTCCTAACAGCTGTCCCAGAATGTGCAGATATAAAAAAGTCGCTCTAAAACAGCACGACCTTGTCTAACAATTAGCCGATGGTGGCAGTCATGCCACCATCAACATATAGCACATGACCATTTACATAATTGGATGCAGGCGAGCTCAGAAACAATGCCGCACCGACTAAGTCATCCACCTGACCCCAGCGTCCGGCCGGTGTCCGATTCCGCAACCACGCACCAAATTCTTCGTCATTGAATAAGGCTGCTGTAAGTTCGGTTGAAAAATAACCGGGCCCAATAGCATTACAACCAATACCATGCTGCGCCCATTCAGCTGTCATCGCGCGGGTTAATCCTGCAACGGCCGCCTTTGAGGTCGTGTAAGCGCCAATCATATGGCGGGCTGCCCGCGTCATCACTGATGCGATATTGATAATCTTGCCCTGTTTGCGGGCAATCATATGACGGGCAACAAGCTGCGATACGGTAAAGACGCCTGTCACATTGGTTGCCATCACGCGTTCAAACGAAGCCAGGTCAAAATCATCTAACGCTTCGCGATGTTGCATGCCGGCGTTGTTAATCAAAATATCAATTGGCCCTGTGGCGCGCTCAAACCCGTTAATTGCGTCCTCGGCAGACTGCCTATCTGTTACATCAAAAATGAGCTGTGATGTTGTGCCACCGATCGCCGAAATTTTTTCGGAGGCCGCTGTGAGCGCCCCAGCATCTCGGCTATTGAGAATAATATGTGCGCCGGCTTCTGCGAGCCCTGATGCTAGCGCAAGTCCAATCCCACGTGATGAACCCGAAATTAGTGCTGTTTTGCCTGTTAGATCAAAGCGCGCCTGCGCTGCCGCTGAAAACGTCATAACCATCCTTCTTTTACAATAATCAAAAAGCTACCTTTTAGCCATCACAACGCAATCTTACCTAAAGCGCAAGCTTCTCTTGAGAACTTGTCTTAATACGTTGTTGTAGTCTAAAGTAATACAAGAATTATTCATTTGGATTGGGACAGACACTATGAATCTTTTTGCTAAATTATTAGCCCGAAAAGAGGCAGGAACACCGGTACGTGTTGGCCTTATCGGTGCTGGCAAATTTGGGTCCATGTTTCTGGCTCAAGCCCGAAAGCTTCCTGCTATTCACATTGCTGGTATTGCCGATCTGTCTCCAGAGCGGGCACGGGCGAACCTTGCCTTTGTAGACTGGAAAGAAGAGACCTATCACGCTACACATCTTGATGATGCCTGCGCCCAGAACACTACCTTCATTACCGATGATGCCAGCCTGCTGATTGCTGATGATCGTATTAATATCATCATCGAAGCAACAGGTGACCCACTTATCGCTGTTGATCATATCATCGCCGCTCTTGATGCTGGCAAGGATGTGATTAATGTTACCGTTGAAGCGGATGCGTTCTGTGGGCCGGGACTTGCACGACGGGCTGAAGCGGCGGGACAGATTTATTCTATGGCCTATGGGGACCAGCCAGCACTTGTGTGTGACCTTGTTGATTGGGCACGCACCTGTGGTTTTTCTGTTATGGCAGCAGGGCGGGGGCATAAATGGATGCCCCATTATCGCCTATCAACACCAGAAACTGTTTGGGACCACTGGGGTCTTACAAAAGAACAAGCAGAACGCGGCAGATTAAACCCAAAGATGTTTAATGCCTTTCTTGATGGCTCTAAACCAGCTATTGAATCAGCTGCTATTGCAAATGCCTGCCAATTAACAGTACCAGAACAGGGGCTAGTATTTCCTTCAGGATCTATTGATGATATTCCGCAATTGATGCGTCCGAAATCTCTGGGCGGCGTATTGGATGGCCCTGGGATGGTTGAGGTTATTTCTAGCCTGACGCCCGATGGTGAACCTATTGCCTATGATATCAGAAAGGGCGTTTGGGTCTGTATTGAAGCCGATACAGATTACATCAAAAACTGCTTCGAAGAATATAAAGTTACCACTGATGATAGTGGCAAATATAGTTGCCTTTATAAAAGATGGCATCTTATTGGCTTGGAACTAGGCATGTCTGTCGCATCTGTTGCAGTACGCGGCGAAGCGACAGGAGTAGCCACTTGTTTTAACGCAGATGTCGCTGCTGTTGCCAAAGCATCGCTTCCTGTTGGCACCGTTCTAGATGGTGAGGGCGGCGCAACAATTTATGGCGGACTGCGTCCCGCAGCAACCTCTGTTGCCGCCGGCTATTTGCCGCTCGGCCTTGCAAATAAAGCGCGGCTTACACGACCCGTCAGCCCTGACCAGGTGCTCACATGGGATGATGTAGAACTGGACACGAATAGATTAGCCTTCCAGTTGCGGCGTGAAACAGAAGCTCTTCTTGACTAAGGCTGCCTCACATTAGCCACTGAAGCCATACTATCAGAAGAGCAGCGCCGCCTCTGCCACCCGTGCCTCATTATTGGGAGCAAGACTACCATCTTTCATGAGCATCGAATTTTCAAATCCGACACGCAATTTTCCTCCTGCCTTTACTGCTTCAGATAGGCAAACTGCTTCCATCTCATTAAATGCGCATACACCCCAATCCGCCTGAATATCATCACTCGCCAGAACATCCAGACAAGGCTGTATCATATTAGGATGGCTAGGAATCCCAGAATAATGCCCAAGCGTGAAAAGACACCATAAATCATGGCGTGGCAGACCTGCGCTGGTTAGAAGCGTTGAAAGTAGCATCACATCTTCTGGTGCATAGCAGATATGCTGAACACGCACGTCAGCTTCCAAAAGCATGGTATAGAATTTTATGTCTGTAGCAGACACAACCCGTGATGGGATCATCTCACGGATACCAATCGACACACCAGGTGGCATTACTGCTTCGGTCACCGCCCGCATATCATCTGGTGAATAAATGCCAACGGCTTCAGTCGTAATCTGCAGGTGCATATCTGGCACAACACGGTTTAGCTCCTCTAACCCTTCTCGATAAAAGCCTGCATCAAGAACATGTTTTTGATCTGCGTCACGCACATGAAAATGGATGGCGCCAGCACCAGCATCAAAACAGGCTTTGGCTGTCATAGCGGTCTGTTCTATCGTAACAGGGATGGCTGGATGGGCGGATGTTGTCTTGCGTGCACCATTTGGTGCAACCATAATTGATGGTAAAGCCGCCGGCTTACTGTAACCCATTATAACCTCTCCCAGAGATCTATGTCTTTTGGTATAGAAATGTTTGTGTTTTATGTTATGTCTGCACGTCTAAAGCTATATGATAATCGTATCATTTAACATGCGGTGTTAAAAGAACACAGTTAGTTAGTAGCCTTCGAAACCTGCTTGTTGATAAAGAACCTTTTCTTGCTAACCTTTTCATGAACCTGTTACCTATCCTTCGTGATTTTAGATGAGCCCATTATGACAGTTTTAATACCTCAACCCCTCACCGGTAGCAGAGCATTCCGCACAACACTGGGCTGCTTTCCAACAGGTGTTGCCATTGTCACAACGCTAAGCGAAGACGGGGCGCCGGTAGGCTTGACCATCAGTTCGTTTAACTCGGTTTCACTTGACCCGCCCCTTGTTTTATGGAGTCTTGCTCGATCATCAGAATGCCTTGATGATTTTCAGGCACGGCGAGGCTTTGCCATTAATATTCTATCAGCAGACCAGACTGAACTATGCAACCGATTTGCCTCAGCACATGATGATAGGTTTCAGGGTGTAAGCTGGACTGCGTCAACATATGGACTGCCTGTGCTTAACGATATTGCAGCTCTTCTGATATGTGAAACACATGCCGTTCATGATGGCGGCGATCATGAAATATATCTGGGTAAGGTGATAAGCCATGCCCATAGCAAAAACGCCCCTATGGTTTATGCGAACGGCGCTATAACTCGGCCCGCAGAAAAACCATAAAGGGCGTTTCCATATTAGCTTATCTCCCTGTCGTAAAGATAGTAGCGCCAGTTGTCTTGCGGCTTGTAAGAGCCTGAAATGCTGTAGCCGCATCTGCCAGATCATAACGCTGATTGATAGAGATGGACAGATGGTTATGTGCAAGCATATCAAACAGGTTGGATGAGACATCAGCAAGACGCTCAGCTGTCGCAATATAAGTCCCCAACGTTGGACGCTGAAGATAGAGCGATCCATGCGGCGCTAGATCAGAAATTTTAAAATCACTGGCAAGGCCGCTTGATTGCCCAAATGATACAAGTAATCCATAGTTTTGAAGCACTTTGAGCGAATGCGGATAGGTATCCTTCCCAACAGAATCATAAACAACCTTCACGCCCTTGCCACTGGTATAATCCATCACCGCATCAACGAAACTTTCTTCGCTATAATTGACGACATGATCATAGCCAGCTTGCTTTGCGAGAGTGACTTTTTCTGCACTTCCAGCAGTGCCAATAACTGTTACACCTTTATGCTTAAGCCACTGGCCCGCAATTAGCCCAACACCGCCTGCCGCCGCATGAAATAGCACAGTATCTCCTTCAGAAAGATGGGCAGACCTGTTTACCAAATATTCAACCGTCATACCTTTGAGCATTGATGCTGCTGCCACTTCATCTGACACGTTATCGGGCAGATGAACAAGTTTGGCCGCTGGGATAATCCGCTCTTCAGCATAAGCACCAACAACCATTGGATAGCCAATGCGGTCACCTTCTGCAAAGCCCGTCACACCCTCACCACATGCCATTACGCGGCCAGCAGCTTCGTTACCAGGTACAAATAACTCGTTTTCAGGAAATGGATAAATACCCGATGTCTGATAAATATCGATAAAGTTAAGGCCGATCGCTGTCTGCTCAATGAGCACTTCACCCGGCCCAGGGGTTGGGGTTGGCCGGTCACGCACTTGAAGCACATCTGCATTTCCAGGCTTTTCTGCACACACAAATCTTGCCATAATATATCTCTCCTAAAATATCAATTATCATCTCGAAGTGAGACAGTGATCCTAGCCTATATTTGGCGCTATTCACAATCGCTGATTTTAACTAAGATAATAGGGCGAGAGATAATATGACTGGCTCTTATGATCGTTTCCCCATTCGAGCAGGAGGGTTTCATGGATATAAGCCAGCGGGCGACAGGATTGCAATTTAGCCTGATTCGAAAGATTTCCGAAGAAGGTATGAAATTGGATAATATCATTCCGCTCTGGTTTGGGGAGGGATGCTGGCCAACATCAGATATAGCAGTCAAAGCTGCTTCAGAGGCGTTGGCAACTGGCAATCATTTCTACCAACCCAATAATGGGGCTGCAGAATTACGGCAGGAAATACATCATTATATTCATCACCTCTATGGCTATGATGCCTCACTATCGCAAATCACCGTAACAGCCTCTGGTATGCAAGGCCTTGCCCTGACAGCACAGGCCATAGCCTCACCAGGGGATGAGGTTATCTGTGTTGGTCCTGTCTGGCCAAATCTTGCCGAAACCTTCAAAATTTCTGGTGCGGACGTCAAAATGCATTCTCTTGTGGTTCGCGCAGGGAAATGGGAGCTTGATATGGATTGTCTGCTTGACGCACTTCATCCCGGCGTTCGGGCGGTATTGGTGAATTCTCCGAACAACCCAACTGGCTGGGTCATGAGTACAAATGAGCAGAAAATACTACTCGACCATTGCCGCTTAAACGGAATCTGGATTATTGCAGATGATGTCTATGCACGATTATCTCGTGGGATGGTTCATGCACCAAGCTTCCTCAGCCTTGCAGATGCAGAAGACAGGCTCATTTCAGTGAATTCATTTTCAAAAGCATGGTCTATGACAGGCTGGCGACTTGGCTTTGTTATTACACCGGCTACACTCGAGGCAACTTTTGCCAAGCTGACCGAATTTAGCATTGCCTGCCCTGCAGGTTTTATTCAAGCCGCTGGAGTTGCTATGTTGCGAGATGGTGAGCCAGAGGTTAAGCGTCTTCAGGCAAGAGTTGAAGCAGGTTATGAGATCGTAAGAGACCGTCTTCAGGAGCTTGACGGTGTAAGTTTTATTAAGCCTGATGGTGCCTTTTATAGTTTCTTCTCTGTTGATGGGGTCACTGATTCACTGGCTATGGCCCGCAGCCTCCTGCATCATACAAAGGTTGGCCTTGCGCCCGGACGCGCCTTCGGGCCAGAAGGGGAAGGACATTTACGGCTGTGTTATGCACAGGAACCAGAGGTTCTTATTCGTGCGTTTGACCGGCTAGAAAGTGGTTTTACTGCTGCCCGCAATGCTCAAGCTTAGGCACTGATATCTGCGTTACCCCTGCTACCGCCTGCAACTCTCCCGCAGGATGAGTGGGCCATCAATCGCCTTTCTTACAATTTCTGATTCCTCTCCCCGAATCTGTTTAAGAAGAAGAGACACCGTTTCAGCAACCATTTCATCCGCTGGTTGGCGAACTGTTGTTAGATTATAAGCCGGCCAGCCAGCTACCGGAACATCATCATAACCAATTACAGAAATGTCACCCGGTACCGATAGACCGCATTCGTAGCGCAGCACATCCATGACGGCAAATGCCATATGGTCATTGGCAACAAATACAGCATCTGGTAACGGATCAAGCGCTGCCAGTGCGCGAGCAGCATTGGCGGCCCCATCATAATCGTAATGCCCCTCACCACGCCAATAAAGAGGAAGCTCTGCTGCTGCAAGAGCTGTCATAAACCCTGCTTCACGATCTCGTTGTGTTGATGCAGCTAGCAATCCTGCGATATATGCTGGCAGCTTATGTCCAGTGTGGACAAGATGTTCGCCGACTTTAATGCCGCCCGCAAAGTTATCTGAGGTAACAGATGATATATAATCGCCGGTTTGGGAACGGTTAAACAAAATGACAGGCACGCCGGCTGTCTGACATTGATCCGCGAGCGTAGAGGATAACAAAATAGAGGCAAGGATAATACCGTCCACCTGATAATCTAGGATTTCGCTGACGATTTTATCAATTGATGCTTCAGTATCACTAATATCTGACTGAAGACACTCATTAGAAGCGGTTTGGGTCTGCGCTGCCATGAAGATGAGCACATGGTAGCCTTCAGACTTGAGCGAGTTAGATAATTTTTCCAATGCATCAGGATAGAAAAAATTATCAAGATATGAAACAAGAACGCCAATAATGTTTGATTTGCCAGTGATAAGAGAGCGCGCCAAGATATTCGGGCGGTAGCCAAGCTCTATGGCGGCTTGTCTGACTTTTTCAGCTGTTTTTATTGACACAGAGCTGTTTTCTGTGAAGGTACGGCTGACAGCTGATTGGCTAACGCCTGCCCGACGCGCAACATCCAATGATGTAACCCGCTCCTTTGCTCGACTTCTTACCATGAAATCCTCTCTCGTTACCCTGCTGTCCAGCCCCCATCAATCATCAAGCTCGTTCCGGTAATCAGGGCCGCAGCATCAGATGCTAAGAAAACAACACCGCCCATGATATCTTCCACATTACCAACTCGCCCTAATTTGATTTTTTCCATGATCCAAGCAAACCGCTCAGGGTCTTCAAAGGTTTTAGCTGTCAAAGCTGTTTTAATGAATGTGGGGCAAATACTATTTACCCTGATATTATGCGGTCCCCACTCAATTGCCATTGCTTTGGTAAAACCCTCGACCGCAAACTTACTGGCGCAATAAACAGACCTATCGATCCCGCCAACATGACCCATTTGGGATGAAATTGTCATAAGCGAGCCTGCCTTGCCAGCATCAATTAGCTTTCGGCCGACTTGCTGAGTCAGAAAATAAGCCCCACGCAAATTAAGCTGCATCACCGCGTCAAAATCATCTATATTAGCATCACGGGCCGGGCCATGACGCCCCATACCTGCTGCATTAACCATCACATCAAACGGCTCTTGTAGTGCAATAAAAGCCGCGACTGACTCAGTATCAGACACATCTAATGTCTGTGCTTTCAGAGACAAGCCTTGCGCGCGTGCTGCCTCTTCCAAGGCAGAAAGCTTATCAGCCGAGCGGGCGATAGCAACAACATCCGCACCTGCTTCTGCCACAGCAACGGCACAAGCAAGTCCAATGCCCGACGAGGCGCCCGTTACAAGAGCACGTTTTCCGTCCAGCCTAAGCGAAGGTGTCTGAGGAAGCGTTAACATAATAAGGTCTTCTTTCTGTGGTAGCTATTCAGCAGCTTCGCCATATGGTACATTCTTTCGTCCATATCGACGAACACGAATATTGGCCTGCTCAGCATGCCCAACAAACCCTTCTAACATACATAAACGTGAGCAATATTCGCCGATAGATGCAGCTGCCTCATCTGTAAGGACTCTCTGATAGCTATGGGTCTTTAAAAACTTACCAACCCACAGACCGCCCGTATAACGTCCCGCTTTTTTTGTTGGCAATGTATGATTAGTGCCAATCACCTTATCGCCGTTTGCTACATTAGTGCGCGCACCAAGGAATAACGCGCCATAGCACGTCATATGCTCAAGGAACCAGTCATCGCGGTCTGTCATAACCTGAACATGTTCAGATGCGATATCATCAGCCACCTGAAGCATCTCATCATAGGTATCACAGACAATAACTTCGCCATAATCCGCCCAGCTGACAGACGCTGTATCTGCCGTTGGCAGCATAAGCAGAAGCCGGTCGATTTCGGCGAGTGTTTCAGTTGCTAATGTTTCTGAATTTGTGAGCAGAATAGCTGGTGAATTATAGCCATGTTCTGCCTGTCCTAAAAGGTCGGTTGCACAAAGCTCTGCATCAACTGTTTCATCGGCTATCACCATTGTTTCTGTTGGGCCAGCAAATAAATCAATTCCAACACGCCCATATAGCTGTCGCTTTGCTTCGGCAACATAGGCATT
>CATISA010000156.1 GCA_949529445.1 Alphaproteobacteria bacterium UBA4588 | reverse complement strand
TTAGTTTCTCGCTTTCGGCTTATGCAGAAGATCTTCGCGTTGGCCTGAAGTCAGAGCCAAGCTCAATTGATCCTCATTATCACAATCTTGGCCCCAATAATGGCTTCTCAAAACATATTTTTGGGGCTCTTGTCGGCAGTGATGAGAACCAGCAGCATTTCCCAGATCTTGCGGTTTCGTGGGAGCCAATCGACGACACCACATGGGAATTCAAGCTTCGCCAAGGTGTGAAGTGGCATGATGGTAGCAGTTTCACAGCTGATGATGTGCTCTTCACTGTTGAGAGAGCTCAGAATGTTCCCAACTCTCCGTCGAGCTTTGTTACCTATCTTAAAGGCAAAACATTCTCAAAAGTTGATGATTACACAATTCATGTGAAAACAGAAGCGCCATATCCGCTGATGCCAAATGACCTGACAACAGTGAAAATTATTTCAGCAAAAGCCGGTAAAGGCGCCACAACCGAAGACTATAATAGCGGTAAGGCAACAATTGGCACAGGCCCTTATAAATTTGTTGAATGGGTCCCAGGTGATCGTATCATTCTAACGCGCAATGACAGCTATTATGGCAAAAAGGCTGCATTTGACAAGGTTACAATGAAGCCTATCAAATCTGGTCCTGCGCGTATTTCAGCGTTGCTTGCTGGAGATGTTGACTTCATTGATAACGTCCCACCACTCGATGTGGCGCGTCTGAAGCAAGATGACAAACTCCAGCTCAGCAGCGGTCCGTCTAACCGTGTGATTTATCTTCACATGGACCAGTTCCGTGAGGCATCACCCCATGTGCAAGCTAAAGATGGCGGCGCTATCAAAAATCCTTTGATGGATGTGCGTGTACGTAAAGCTATTTCTCATGCGATTAATCGTGATGCGATTGTTGCTCGTGTCATGGAAGGTGTTGCTGTTAAAGCAGGCCAGTTATTGCCAGCAGGCTTCCATGGTGTGTCAGAAAAAATGACGCCGGATGCATATGATCCAGATGCCGCAAAAAAATTAATGGCTGATGCTGGTTATGGTGATGGCTTCAAAATGACTGTTCATGGTCCAAATGACCGGTATATCAATGACGCAAAAATTGCTGAAGCCCTTGCTCAGATGCTTACCCGTGTCGGTATTGATGCCAGTGTTGAGACAATGCCTAAGTCTGTCTATTTTAAGCGTGCCTCACGCGGTGGACCAGACAAGTCTCCTGAGTTCAGCTTTATGGTTCTTGGCTGGGGTGCTGGTTCCGGTGAAGCATCATCACCGCTAAAAGCTCTGCTTCATACCTATGATAAGTCAAAAGGACTTGGTGCGGCCAACCGTGGACGTCATTCTGATGCTGCTGTTGATGCCCTCATTAAAAAGGCACTTGCAACAGTTGACGCTGATGCCAGAGGCAAACTTCTCGCCGAAGCAACAGAAAAAGCTGTTGGCGAAAATTATGGTGTTATTCCGCTGCATTATCAGGTGAATACGTGGGCTGCAAAAGCAGGCTATAAATATCTGCCACGTACAGATGAATACACAGTTGTAATGGGACTTAGCAAAGACTAATCCTGTTGCTATTATTATCATTCAACACCCTCACACAGGGGCGTTAAACTAGTCACTGTGTGAGGATTTTTCTTTTAGGGCATTATATATGACAGCTTTCATCCTTCGCAGGTCATTACAAAGTCTTGTCGTGCTCTTTGTTATGTCACTGCTGGTATTCGGCGGCGTAAACATGGTTGGCGATCCCGTCGATATGTTGATTAACCCTGAAGCTGACCAAATGGAAATTGATCGCGTCATTCGCGACCTTGGTCTCGACCGGCCTGTCACAGAACAATATTGGTATTTTCTGGTTAACGCCTTTAAAGGCGAGCTTGGCCGTTCATTTATTTTTGGTGAGCCAGCCTTGAAGCTGATTATTCAGCGTATGCCGGCGACAATGGAACTTGCATTATTTTCATTATTATTGGCTGTTATTTTTGGTATTCCGCTTGGTGTGTATGCTGGTCTGAAACCTGAGGCGAAACTAAGCCGCACAATCATGGCAGGATCTATTTTAGGTTTTTCGATGCCGACTTTTTGGGTTGGTATTTTATTAATTATGTTTTTTTCCGTTAATCTTGGCTGGTTCCCTTCTACGGGACGAGGTGAGACAGCCACCTATTTTGGCATAACGAGCTCTATTTTTACTGCAGACGGATTATCGCATCTATTTTTACCAGCCTTTAATTTGGCATTATTTAAATTATCCTCGGTTATCCGCTTAGCGCGCGCCGGAACGCGTGAAATTATTTTGCAGGATTATATAAAATTTGCCCGTGCAAAAGGTGTTCAGGAGTCGCGCGTCATTCGTGTGCATTTACTCAAAAATATTATGATCCCGATTGTTACCGTTATCGGACTTGAATTTGGCTCATTAATTGCCTTTTCGACAGTTACAGAAACAGTCTTTGCTTGGCCGGGCATGGGAAAACTCATCATTGACTCAATTTATAACCTCGATAGGCCAATTATTGTTGCTTATTTGATGATCATCGTTTTGATTTTTGTAACACTAAATTTGGTTGTTGATATCTTGTACTCATTTCTTGATCCGCGTGTCCGGATCAAAGGAGCAAAATAGTGAGTAATAAATCAGACACCAAGCTTCAAGCTCCAGCTGTTCCAGCATCAGGCATAAAAAAGTTCTGGGCAGATTTTTCTGAAAGCCGGCTTGCCGTTTTTGCACTAGCTGTTTTTTCAACCATCCTATTTATCGCTATTTTTGCGCCGTGGATATCGCCAACCAATCCTTATGATTTGAGTAGTGTGGATATCATGAATAGCCGGTTGCCGCCTGGTACAGAGGATTTTGCGGGCAATGTCTATTGGCTTGGAACCGATGGTGCTGGCCGAGATATGTTATCCTCGATTTTCTATGGTTTGCGCGTTAGCCTTGGTGTTGGTGCATTTTCAGGTATCGTTGCGATGGCTATCGGGGCCACAATCGGCCTTGCGGCAGCTTATTTTGGTGGGCAGCTTGAAACGATTATCATGCGTATCGTCGATATTCAGCTGAGTTTTCCGTCTATCCTGATGGCATTAATTATCCTCGCCATTTTTGGCAAGGGGGTGGATAAAACAATCATTGCGCTCGTATTGGTTCAGTGGGCTTATTATGCGCGAACAGCACGGGCAAGTGCACTGGTTGAAAAAAATAAAGAATATGTAGAAGCAGCTCAGTGTCTCGCCTTAAGTGATCGGCGGATTATTCTAAGCCATATCATGCCAAATTGCTTGGCGCCGATGATTGTTGTTGGCACCTTGCAAACAGCTCATGCTATTTCCCTTGAGGCAACATTGAGCTTCCTTGGGCTTGGCCTTCCTATTACAGAGCCATCACTTGGTCTGCTGATTGGTAATGGATTTGAATATATGTATACCGGTGATTTTTGGATTAGTATTTTCCCTGGGATCGCATTGTTAATTACTATTGTTTCGATCAATCTTGTCGGTGACCAGCTGCGGGATATTTTTAACCCGCGCCTGCAGAAGTGAGTGGATGCTGTGAAACCTATTCTTCAAATCGAAAACCTTCAGACACACTTTTTCACAAAGGCTGGCGTCGCTAAGGCTGTGGATGGTGTTAGCTTTGATATCAACGCTGGCGAAGTTGTCGGGCTTGTTGGCGAGTCAGGCTCAGGAAAATCAATCACAGGTTTTTCTGTGATGGGGCTGGTTGATGCGCCGGGGCGGATTGTTGGCGGGCGTATTATGTTCAAAGGCGCGGATATTGCGGCCATGTCCCCGCAAGAATTACAAAGTCTTCGTGGTAATCGCATCAGTATGATTTTTCAAGATCCCATGATGACTCTCAATCCGGTGCTACGAGTTGAAACACAGATGGTTGAAGCCATTAAGGCACATGACAGCACAATTTCAAAAAGTGAGGCGCGTGTGCGTGCAAGAGACGCTCTTGGTCTGGTTGGTATTTCAGCGCCAGAAGAGCGTATGCGCGCCTACCCGCATCAGTTTTCTGGTGGTATGCGGCAACGTGTGTCAATCGCGATTGCGATGTTGAATAGGCCAGATCTTATCATTGCAGACGAGCCAACAACAGCGCTTGATGTCACAATTCAAGGTCAGGTGATTCACGAAATGCAGCGTTTGTGCGAGGTCACAAAAACAGCGCTTCTGTGGATTACACATGATCTTGCTGTTGTTGCGGGCATTGCTGATCGTATCTGTGTTATGTATGCTGGTCGTGTAGTTGAGCAGGGTCCAATTGCTAGTACAATTTCTCAGCCACTGCACCCCTATACACGAGGATTGATGGGCAGTGTGCCAAGCCAGAACAGACGTGGTCAGCCATTGCAACAGATTGACGGTATGGTGCCATCTCTGTTGAATCTGCCAGTAGGTTGCGCGTTCCAGAACCGGTGCTCGATGGTATCAGATAAATGTTTATCTGAAACGCCAGGGCCAACAGATGTTGGCGGAAAGCGCCTTGTAAGATGCGTTAATGTTGGTCAGGAGCAGGCATCATGAAACCTATTCTGACAGTTTCAAACCTATCTAAAGACTTTATTAAACCACTCGACCTCATTGCCAAGTTTCTGAATAAAGTTGGGCAGGATAATAAAGAAGAAGTTGTTCATGCCGTGGATGATGTTTCCTTTACAGTGCAGCGCGGCGAGATTGTTGGTATTGTTGGCGAGTCAGGATGTGGTAAGTCAACGCTTGGCCGGATGGTCGCAGGCATTCTGTCACCAACAAATGGTTCGGTAGAGTTTGATTCTGCGCAGACGAAAACATCTGATCTGCCGCAAGCCCTACAGACACAGATGATTTTTCAGGATCCATTCTCATCGCTCAATCCGCGCAAACGGGTGATTGATATTATTACTGAGGCCCCAATCTTTCATGGATTAATTGCCCGCAAGCAGAAGAATGAATTTGCGGCTGAAATGTTGCAACGTGTTGGCCTTGACCCTGATACCTTACAGCGCTACCCGCATCAGTTCTCAGGCGGTCAGCGTCAGCGTATTGGGATTGCCCGAGCCCTTGCTGTATCGCCGGAATTGCTAGTATGTGACGAGTCAATCGCTGCTCTTGATGTCTCCATTCAGGCACAGATTATTAATCTGTTTGTACAGTTGCGCGATGAGTTCACGTTAACATATCTCTTCATCAGCCATGATATTGGTGTCATTGAACATATCTCTGATAGGGTGATAGTGATGTATCTTGGCCGTATTGTTGAGACAGCGCCCATTAGTAGTTTTTTGCAGACACCAAATCACCCCTATACCAAAGCCCTTCTGGCGGGTGTGCCGCGGCTTGAAGTAGGCAAGCGTGAATATGAGCCTGTATCAGGTGAAATCCCGTCACCTCTTGCCCCTCCAACAGGATGTCATTTTCATCCACGCTGCCCGTTTGCCATTGAAAAGTGCCAGAGAGAAGCTCCTGTGCTTCGTGAGCTTTCAGCCGGTCATTTTTCGGCCTGTCATCTTAATGATGAGGCTCAATCCTAGGAGCTATTTCGCTACCTGCTCGGCAAGCGATAAGATGCTGCGCATTATGACGGCGGCGCCTTTGGCGATAGCATCAGAACTGGTCAATTCTTCAGCACAGTGACTAAGTCCGTCGACGCATGGGATGAAAATCATTGCAGCTGGCGCAAAACGTGATAAGTGGGCACTGTCATGTCCTGCTCCGCTTGCAAGGGGGCTATGTGGCAGGCTCAAAGCCTGTGCCTGTTCTGTGATAATAGCCTGAAGGTTGCTATCCATCGGCGCAATCTCGGTCGTCGCAAGAAGCGATAAGTCGATATCACATCTAGTTTTCTGTCGGGATTCATCCAAAGTATCTGACAGACTGGCAAGGAATTTGGATTTTGCCTCGGTGCTCGCAGACCTTACATCAAGTGTCATTTTCACCTGGCCAGGGATAATAGTCGCGCCATTTGGCAACACATCAAGCTTGCCAATGGTCGCAACAAAATGCTGGTTAGAGCGGATGGCAATGTCATGTGCTAACGTGCTTATCTTCTGAATAATGCCACTGGCGCAGACAAGGGCGTCTTTTCTGCCATCCATTGGCGTAGTGCCGCTATGCCCTACTGCACCAGTCACTGAGATGGCATAGCGGTCAATCGCCGGCAGGGCTGTGACAACACCAATATCAATATCAGCATTATAAAGTGAACGCGCCTGCTCAATGTGCAACTCAAAGCAGGCAAGAATATCAGCGGCATCTGGCCGAGCGCCTGCTGGTGGCATGCCAGTGCCGCCACATGCTGCGATTTCTTCGCCCAGAATACGTCCAGTCTCATCCCGTCGTACCAGCATTTCAGCATTAAGTAGGCCCGCCATATGACGACTACCCAAACAAGATGTGCCCCATATGTTAAGCTCTTCACCCAGAAAATCTACTACCTCCAGAGTGAACGGAAGCGTGATTTGCTGTGCATTGAGATAATGGACAACCTCCATTGCCGTAATTACGCCAGCAATACCATCATAGCGCCCACCAGCAGGTACGGTATCAATATGCGACCCAATAATAACGATCTGCGGTGCTATAACGTGTGCGCCTGCTTGCCGCCGGCCAATAAGATTGCCGCCAGCATCATTATGGCACTCAAGGCCAAGAGCCCGAAATTCATCTGACAACCATGCGCGTGCGGCATGATATTCTTTACTAAAGACAAGGCGCGTATAAGGCCTATCAGCTTCGGTAAATGAGGCTAGCTTTTCATTATAGTGAGCGATGCGGTCTGCATCGCTATAGTTCTGATAGGCAAGAGATACTGTCATAGGGCCTCACAAATGTCACAAGACGCGGCCATGAGAGTGCAAAAGTAATGATGATTTTCATCCATTACAAAAGCAGCACTTGAATTAGTTTTCTGTGGCTGTCTATTATGAAAGATGGCACGAAACCGGAATAACTTCCATATCGGATGGGTGAAAAAATGAATTTGATAAAATCAATAGTCGATAACCACGATGACCTTATGTCATGGCGCCAGCACCTGCATCAGAATCCTGAGATAGCCTATGAAGAAAAAGACACCTCTGATTTTGTTGCCGCCAAGCTTGAAAGCTTTGGCATTGAGGTTCATCGCGGATTTGGGGGTACTGGACTGGTTGGGGTCATTCAAGGCAACAAGTCAGGTAACAAGGCTGTTGGATTGCGCGCAGATATGGATGCCCTGCCAATGCCGGAGCAAACCAATCTGCCTTATGCCTCGCAGCGGGATGGCCGGATGCATGCCTGTGGCCATGATGGCCATACAACAATGTTGCTGGGGGCGGCGCAACATCTTGCAGCGACACGCGATTTTCCGGGCACTGTCTATGTCATTTTTCAGCCAGCTGAAGAAGGCGGGAATGCCGGCGCACGCTCGATGATTAATGATGGTCTATTTGAGAAATTCAAAATGGACTCAGTCTGGGGAATGCATAACTGGCCAGGCCTAGAAGTTGGGCGCGCGGTTGCCCATGCTGGTGCTGCTATGGCAGGAGCAGATATTTTTATCCTGACTATTGATGGCAAGGGCGGCCATGCGGCTATGCCGCAGCAATCAAAAGATCCAGTGGTTGCGGCAGGGATGACGATTATGGCTTTGCAAACCCTTATATCTCGGCGGCTGGACCCGTTTGATCAGGCGGTGATTTCTCTTACCCGTCTTGATGCAGGCAGTGCCTATAATGTTATCCCATCAACCGCGACTATTGGCGGTACCTTGCGGACAATGAAATCAGAAATACGCGACCAAATGCTAGCAGAAATTGAAGAGGTTGCCTCGCAAGCAGCCTCAACCCTTGGATGCACAGTGTCTATGGAATTACGTCCGGGCTATCCGCCAACGGTGAACCATACTGCAGATGCGTTATTTGCGCGTGACGTTATCGGTGATGTTCTGGGTGATAATGGCGTTGATACCAGCTTGACACCAGTTATGGGAGCAGAAGATTTCTCCTTTATGCTGCAACAGAAGGCTGGCGCCTATATCTGGCTTGGGGCTGGAACGGGTTCAGAATTTCTGCATAGCCCACATTTTGACTTTAATGATGATTTATTACCAATCGGTGCCAGCCTATGGGTTAAACTTGTACAAGCTAAGCTCACCTAATTGGGCTTTGCTTTAACTGGCGGGCGCATCTCGGCTGGTATAGGGCAGTGATAGGGTGTCTCCCGAAGCCGGTCTTCATGTATTTTGCGGGCGGCAGCCAATATCTCCGGTGATTTGATTAAAGAGACGGCTGTTGCCGCCATTACTTTAGCTGCATGCACCATGCCTTTGTGAGCCGCTGGCACCTTACCTTGGGCAACTGTTTGCCATGTATGGAATGGCGTGCCAACAGCACAAGTGGCAACACGCGCCTGAACAGTTGGAACAACCCAGCTAACATCACCCACATCAGTTGAACCCTCACCGCCCTCGCCATGTCTATCAAGAGGGGCAACAAAATCACATAAGGGCATATCAGCGGGTGTTTTTACACCGATGCGCTGGAAGCTTGCAGCAATATCTTCTTTAGATAATGATTGTCTGATTTCATTTGCAAACTGATTATCCTCTGCATTGAAAGTTACTGGACCCAGCTTATCAAACTCCTGCTGCATAGCTTCTTCGAGGGGGCGGTTTCCAACAAGATTTGAGACGCCTGAATAGACGCTAAATTCTACAGTTGTCCCTGTCATCAGTGCGGCGCCATCGGCAATTTTTTTCACACGTTCTACAAGTTCGCGTAACGTATCAAGGTCAGAGGCCCGTATTAACTGTCGGACGGTCGCGATGGATTGCACGACATTTGGTGCAGCACCGCCAACATCAAGATAGGCATAATGGACACGCGCAGAATCGGGCATATGCTCGCGCATATAATTAACTCCAATATTCATCAATTCAGCAGCATCTAGCGCACTGCGGCCAAGATGAGGGGCGGCGGCGGCATGGGCAGCCTTGCCATGAAAGGTAAAATCAACCCGCGAATTCGCTAGTGAAATACCATGCTGAACCGCATTGAAGGTCGAGGGATGCCAGCAGATTGCGGCATCAACATCATCAAAAAGCCCGTCGCGTGCCATGTAAGTTTTGGCAGCACCACCTTCTTCTGCCGGACATCCATAATAGCGTACCCGCGCTTTGATGTTATTTTCAGCCAACCAGTCTTTTACTGCGCTGGCTGCCAATAATGAGGCTGCGCCCAGTAAATTGTGGCCGCATCCATGACCGTGTCCGCCCTGCTCAATAGGGCTATGTTCTGCAACGCCTGGCTGTTGGCTTAGTCCCGGCAGGGCATCAAACTCACCCATGATACCAATTAGTGGGCCTTCATCTCCAGCATCTCCGGTAACAGCCGTTGGCATGCCGCAGGCACCTTCAGTAACAGAAAACCCCTCAGCGTAGAGAGCTTTGATATGTTCTGCAACGGACTCAAATTCTGTATATAGCGTCTCTGGTGTATCGAATACCCGATCGGCTAGCGCAATAAATAGATCTTTCTTTTTGTCTACTAAGTCCCAGATTTGTTCTTCATTTTGCATGTTTCGTACTCTCCGCAAAAATTCCCGTTGTCCCGAAAATGAGGCAAATAAATATCTTAATGATGCTGATACAAATAACCACATCATGCAAACTGATAATGAGTCTAGTACAAATGTTACGAACGGGTCATGGGTGTATCGCCTACACCAAGGTCCCACCACAGCCCTGTCATTAATCTTAAAGCCTCGCGCGAAATAGAGTCTAGGATATGTTCGTTAGGCGCATGCTGGGAACAGCCAGAATATGAGTGCGGCACCCAGATTGTTGGCAGGCCTAAAATATCGGCAAAAACATCATTTGGTAGGCTACCACCAAGATTTGGCAGTACGGCAATGTCTTTTCCGGCTGTCTGTGCCAGTGAGTTTTTTACCCATTGGGCCCATGGATGATCAGGGTCTAAGCGCGTTGCATGCATTGGATCGCGTTCAGGCGATATGATAATATCATGAAAGCCATGAGCATCAAGATGCGCTCGTAATTGTGGTAATAGCTCCGTTGGATCAGTGCCAACAACATATCGTAAATGGCCATAGGCGATCGCATAGGCTGGAATAGCATTTGCCGGTGAGGCAGGGTTGCCAGTCTGGAAGGCTCTAATTTCAAACGTGTTACTCGCAAAAACCCGTTCTTCAGGAGTTAAATCAGGCTCGCCCCAGTTTGGATTTATCTGCGGCGCATTTTCACCCCCGCCAACATGTAATTTTGCGATGGCAGCCCGAACAGAGTTTGGCATTGTTGATTTACGCCAGCCTTCGATAAGAATTTTTCCGTTTCGGTCAATCATGCTTGCTAAGGCATGGCTAAGCACAACACCAGGATTTGTGAGCAAGCCCCCCCAATTGCCAGAGTGATGAGCCCCCGCATGCGCATCCAGGCGCATGACGAAATTACAGACCCCTCTTGACCCCATGAACATCGTTGGAGCATCAGGCGCAATGCGCGGCCCGTCTGAGGCAATAAACAAGTCAGCTTTAAACAGGTCGGCATGCTCAGTACAAAATTCTCTCAGGCCCGGCGAGCCGCGCTCTTCACCCATTTCAATCAGGGCAATGACATTGAACCCAAGACGCCCTCGAAGTGATAATACAGCCTTCATTGCCGCGAAATTTATCGTGTGCTGACCTTTGTTATCAGCTGTCCCGCGGCCATACCAAATATCATTAGATTTGGTTACTTTCCATGGGCTCATATTGTCCTGCCACTGCTCATCATAGCCAGCCACAACATCGCCATGTCCATATGTCATGATGGTCGGGTGCGCGTCATCTTCAAAACGTTGTGCGACCAAGATAGGTCCTGCATCAGCGCGGGGGTTTTTATGTATCACACAAGAAAACCCCATTTGTGTGAGATAAGGCACCATTTCTTCATCGAGATATCGTTGCAATTCTGCTTCACAGCCCGGCAAATTACTCTCCGTCCGAAACCCAATACGCCGGTTCAAGAGATCATAAAAAGCCTCTGACTCATAAAAAGCCACTATTGCTAAAAGGGCGTCTTCACGGCTCATATTTTTCTCCTCAAACCGAGATAGGTCCTATTGGATAAGGCTACCCTAGCTGAACCTCCTGAGCAAATATGATAGGCTATTTTTTTGATGCGAGAGTCATTATAAACATGAAGGGTAAAGCGTTAAGCAAGGAGTTGCAATATGGATGAGAAAGACGCGTTAAAAAAAGAGATAATTAAGCGTTTTGGAACGCCTTGTGTCGTAATTGACTTGGATGTTGTTGAGGCGAATATAGCGCGCGCACAACAATTATGCGATACCGCTGCTTTAGCTAACAGGCCGCATATTAAGACACATAAATCGCCTATTCTTGCTCATGCGCAGCTATCCGCTGGGGCAACCGGTATTACCTGTCAGAAACTGGGTGAGGCGGAGGTGATGGCTGATGCGGGAATCACGGACATCATCATCGCAACCAATCTTCTAGGAGCAGCTCAGTCAGGTCAGCTTGCCGCCCTACAACGCCGACTCCCTCTTAAATGCTGTGCAGATAGCGCCTTCACCCTCACAGCTTATGCAAGCGCAGCTCATGCAGCAGACCGTCCGTTAGATGTTCTTATTGAATGCGATACAGGACAGAAAAGAGCCGGTGTGGAAACACCGGATGCTGTTCTGGCGCTTGCAACAATAATTCAGCAAAGTCAGTGGCTGAATTTTGCAGGATTATTGTTTTATCCGCCTCTTGATGGTTGGCAGGAAACGCAGATATTTTTGGATGAAGTGCGGGCAGGCCTCAGCGCTATGGGGCTGGAGATCGGGATCATATCAACAGGTGGCACACCCAATCTTGCGAATCTGGGCCAGCTTGACGGCGCGACAGAACATCGGGCCGGAACGTGTATTTTTAACGACAGGATGATGCTAGCTGCCGGCATGGCTTCACCAGATGATTGCGCCCTTCATGTTTTCACGAGTGTTGCAAGCCGTGGTGGGGAGGCTCGCGGTATTCTTGATGCAGGCTCAAAAACTCTTACCTCTGATGCTGGGGGCCTTGAAGGGTTCGGCTTGATAAGAGAATATCCCGATGCCAGAATTCACAAATTTTCTGAGGAGCACGGGTTTCTTGACCTATCCGACTGTCGTCAGCAGCCACAGGTTGGTGATATCGTGCGTGTTATCCCCAATCACGTATGTGTTGTGGTAAATATGGTTGACCAGTTGGTTGCTGTTCGGGGAAATGATATTATTGAGGTTATTCCTGTTGCCGCGCGTGGCAAGCTTGTATGAGGATAGAGGCTCGTTTTAGGGGCCGCTTTTAAGGAGATAAAAAATGCCAAGTTTTGATATCGTGAGCAAGATAGACATGACATCGGTTGATAACGCTCTTCAAGGTGTCATGAAAGAAATGCAAGTAAGATATGATTTCAAAGGGAGTAAATCAGAAATAAGCAAAACAGATGAGGCAATACTCATCAGCGCTGATGATGAGCTGAAACGCCGTCAAGTTGAAGAATTGCTGGTAACACACCTCACACGCAAAGGCGTTGATACACAGGCATTGGAATTTAGCAGGGTAGAACAGGCAAGTGGGAATATGGTGCGCCAGACAGTGACTGTAAGACAGGGCATTCAGCGCGATGTTGCACAGAAAATTGTCAAGGCTATCAAATCTTCAAAGCTAAAGACTCAGGCTGCCATACAAGGTGATGAGGTAAGAGTTTCCGGCAAAAAGCGTGATGATCTGCAGGACACGATGGCAATGATAAAAGAGTTGGGGGTAGAGTTTCCGTTGCAGTTTGAAAATTTTAGAGATTAGTAGCCTGGGCTAACTCTGAGTCCATAGCGATGGCCAACTGTTAGTGTTAGATGATACAGAGTGAGGGGATGAAAATGGACAGCATGTGGACGATCCCTGAAGCGATTATAGACTGTAACTGGCTGAAAGACCGATACGACCGTCAGGATATCAGGATTTATGACTGCACATCATATCTGCATTATACTGATGAGCATCCCTCACAACCTTATGACGTTGTGAGCGGGTTTGATAATTACCGCACCTCACATATTCCAAACGCGGCATTTCTGGACCTTCAGCAGAGCCTTTCAGACAATGATAGCCCCTATCGCTTTACAATTCCTGAGCTGCAAGACCTCGCAGATCGGTTTAAAAAACAAGGGGTAGGAGACCCGTTTCATATCATTTTATATTCTGCGAATGGGATGCAATGGGCCACCAGAATCTGGTGGATGTTATATGCAGTGGGGTATGAGAAGGTCAGTATATTAAATGGAGGGTTTGCCGCGTGGCAACAGGCAGGACTGCCAACCCAAGATTCGATAACTACATGTTCGCCTGGCAAATTTGAGGCCCGAATAAGGCCGAATATCTTTGTTGGAAAACAGCGGGTACTCGAAGCAATCGCAGATCAAAAAACAGTCTTGCTGAACGCTCTAACTCGTGACTTGCATCTTGGTGAGAGTGCACGGTATGGACGGCCAGGCCGGATTCCGACTAGCATAAATATTCCGTTCAGCAACTTTATGAAAAATGGATTGGATTACATAAGGTCAGCGTCTGAAGCACAACAGATTTTAGCCGAATATGGGCTCACCCCAAATACAGATATTGTCAATTATTGCGGTGGTGGTATTGCAGCAACGTTAAATGCTTTTGTAATGCTTCAGCTGGGTTTCTCAGACTTGCAAATATATGACAATTCTATGAGTGAATGGGCAATGGACCATTCACTTGCTATTGAGACAGGATAGTATCATCTTGCTCTTTTATCCGTTGCCAGAGATAAGCGGAGTAATTGCAACGAGAATACGACTCATCACACTATCCACACTGCCACTGATATCGATATGACTGGCAGGCTCGTTATCTTCAGGCACTTCAAGAGTTGAAAATTGACTATCAATCAGACTGTTTGGCATAAAATGGCCATCGCGTGCGGCCATCCGTTGGGTAATCAGCGCTCGGTCAGCGGCAAGGTAAATAAAATGTACTGGTGCACCTATGCCAGTCAAAAGATGGTCACGATAGCATTTACGCAAAGACGAACAGCCAGCAAAGATGATGCCATCTGCTCCCGACGCCCTAGATGCTTTAGCCATATTGGTTGCTATGGCATCTAGCCATGGCCACCGGTCAGTATCATCCAAGGCAATGCCAGCAGACATTTTAGCAATATTTTCAGGGGGGTGAAAATCATCACCATCAAGATAAGGCACCTGAAACCGGCCAGCTAGTAATCTGCCGTAGGATGATTTTCCGCATCCGGCAACTCCCATTAAGATAAAAAACCGAACCGGATGCATGTCTATCCCTAGAGCGAGGCTGTGATGCCGCCATCGACATAAAGCGTATGACCATTCACAAAGCTAGAGGCAGCAGAGCTTAAAAACACACAAGCTCCAACGAGCTCATCCACCTGTCCCCAGCGTCCTGCAGGGGTGCGTTTTTCCAGCCATGTGCTAAAATCTGGATCAGCAACAAGCGCTGCATTTAGCGGAGTATCAAAATAACCTGGCGCAATCGCATTGCATTGCAGACCATGTTGTGCCCAGTCAGTTGCCATCCCTTTTGTTAAATTGCCAACTGCACCTTTGGTCGCAGTGTAGGGTGCAATGCCTGGTCGCGCGAGCATTGTCTGAACAGATGCGATATTGATGATTTTACCCGCGTTACGCCGTATCATATGGCGGGCGACTGTCTGGCCGACATTAAAGACGCTGGTGATATTGGTGGTAAGAAGTTTTTCAAACATTGCCGGATCAAACTCATCAAGCGGCCCACGATGTTGCATGCCAGCGTTATTGACAAGAATATCTATTGGGCCGACGGTTGCTTCAAATTCGTCAATGGATGTTTGCGCGTCAGTCAAATGACAAACATCAAAGACAAGTTCATGCACATGGTGTCCCATATTGCGCAGCGTTTGTGCCGCGGTATTTAGCTTGCTGGCATCGCGGCCATTCATAATGACGCTCGCGCCTGCCTCTGCAAGGCCGGTCGCAAATGCCAAACCCAAACCTTGAGAAGATCCAGTAACAAGAGCCGTTTTGCCGCTGAGGTTGAAAAGGTCAAGGCTAGGTGACACGGGGCATTCTCCTTGTCTGACATATAGTCCGATGTGTGGTCTTGTGTGGACGCTCAAAAGTGGCGCAGTGATATTATGGTATAAGGCTATAGCATTTTGCCCTATAAAGTATCCAGTGATTTAGTCTAACTAGCAGACTATTTGGACTCTTAAGGGAGTGTAAGCAGATGAAAACAATTGTGATTCACAACGCCAAGGATTTGCGTATTGACGATGATGTCGTGAGCGATGTTGCGGCAGGCGAGGTAGAAGTCAAAATTGCTGTTGGTGGTGTCTGTGGCTCTGACCTACATTACTATAATCATGGCGGGTTTGGTGCTATCAGGCTGAAAGAACCGATGATTTTAGGGCATGAGGTTGCTGGTATTATTTCTCAGGTTGGCGCAGATGTCTCTCATCTAGCTGTCGGAGATCATGTGGCAGTGTCACCCTCGCGCCCCTGTGGGGCATGCGTCTATTGTGCTGCGGGTCGCCATAATCACTGTCTGAATATGCGATTTTATGGCTCTGCCATGCCCTTTCCTCATATTCAAGGGGCTTTCCGCGAACGCTTAGTTGCCAGCGCGGAGCAATGTACGCCAACAGGCAACCTATCACTAGGAGAAGCTGCGATGGCTGAGCCGCTAGCTGTTGTGCTGCATGGAGTGCGCCGCGCGGGTGAACTGGTTGGCAAAAAAGTACTGATCACAGGATGCGGGCCCATAGGTATGTTATGCTTGCTGGCTGGGCGCCGGGCAGGGGCTGTAGAAATTGTAATGACTGATATTGCCGAAAACGCTTTATTAAATGCTCATACTTGTGGTGCTGACCGTGTTATAAATACGAAGGATGAGCCTGAATTGCTTGCGGCCTATGATGATGACAAAGGCTATTTTGATGTCATGTTTGAGTGCACGGGTGCCGCGCCGGCGCTCATCGGCGGTCTAACGGCGGTGCGTCCGCGGGCTGTTATTGTTCAGTTAGGGATGGGTGGTGATATGCCATTGCCAATGGTCATGGTGACAGCAAAGGAACTGGATTTGCGGGGGTCATTCCGGTTTCATGAAGAATTTGCAACCGGCATAGCCATGATGAAACAGGGGCTGATAGAGGTGAAGCCTCTTATCTCACACACAGTGCCGCTTGAAGATGCTGAACAGGCCTTTTTGATAGCCTCTGACCCGCTTCAATCAAGCTTGAAAACACAGATCCAGTTTTTTGAGGGCTAGTCTTCTGCTGGTTACAGGGAGATGCACCACAATATGAGTCAGAAAATACCCCATTCGCCACTGATATTGTCGCAAGCTGGCCGTGAATATCTGAAGGTTGGCTTGCTGTCTTTCGGTGGCCCTGCCGCACAAATTGCGCTTATGCATAAGGTGTTTGTTGAAGACAGGAAATGGCTGACCGAAAAACAATATCTGAGTGCTTTGAATTTTTGCATGCTTTTGCCTGGACCTGAAGCGATGCAACTATCAGCTTATATTGGGTGGAGGTTACATGGCGTAGCGGGTGGTCTCCTGGCAGGGTTATTATTTATTCTGCCCGGCGCTCTTATTATCGCGTGCTTGGCTATTTTTTACGTTTATTTTGGTGATTTGGCATGGTTGAAGGCTGCATTCCTTGGGGTGAAAGCCGCCGTCATCGTGATCGTCATTCAGGCGCTTATCCGGGTGTCAAAAAAAGCGCTTATTGGGGTGCTACACTGTTCGGTTGCTATTTTTGCCTTTATCGGCATTTTTGTGCTCGAAATTCCATATCCCTTGATTGTGATTATATCTGGGGTATTGGGTTTTATTTATAGTGATATGACGCCTGATAATACGGATATCACACCATTATCTATATCGCTTCCTCAGACGATTTTGACATTCACTTTATGGCTTATGATATGGCTTGCGCCCTTGATGATAATGGGCTGGATGACAAATTGGGGGTTTTTATATGAGGTTGGGGCATTCTTCTCTAAACTTGCAACAGTGACCTTTGGGGGAGCTTATGCGGTACTTGCTTATATGTCTCAGGAAGTTGTGTTTGACCTTGGCTGGCTAACAGCGCCTCAAATGATGGATGCTCTTGGTTTTGCGGAAACAACGCCGGGTCCTCTTATTCTGGTAACAGAATTTGTTGGCTTTGTTGCGGGCTATAAACAAGCCGGATTACCGCTTGCATTTGCGGCGGCTTTTGCCGTCCTTTGGGCGACCTTCGCCCCTTGTTTTTTATGGATATTTGTGGGCGCGCCCTATATCGAGTGGATTTCAGCACAGCCACGGCTAAAAGGCGCCTTATCAACCATTACAGCGGCCGTTGTTGGGGTGATATTAAGCCTGTCTATTTGGTTTGGCTTGCATGCGATGTTTGGCACGATCACAAAGCTTCAGGCTGGCATAGCTACCTTCTGGGTGCCAGATTTTCACACGGTCAATGTTACGGTTGTGGTGCTGACATTCTTAGCCGCTTATTTAGCGTTCATCCGTCATCTGTCGCTGCTCTCCCTGCTTGGTATAAGTGCAGCACTGGGTCTAGCAACATCGCTACTGGGCCTGTCGGGCTAGGCCTGTTCCAGAGGCGCTGGAGGAGCAGGTCTTGTTACTTTCGCCGCAGAGAGATGCAAGTTTTGCAACCCGTGCTGCCTCTAAGATGAAGACGGGGTTGCTGCTGAAAAGGGCCATGCAGCCGACAAATAATCGTCACTTTGGTTGTATTATCGACATAGTCAACATCCGAATAATCAAATTGCTCGCCATGTATTTTTTTGAACTTAGAGATCATTGATGCTTGATCAGATATTTTTGTCTTTGGCATGTAGACCCTCCAGCAGTAACGCATCACTATTATATTAGGTTTTCCGTCATCATATATGCAAACCCCATAACCATATTTTTTGATTATTCAGACTAATCGATCCTCTCGGTATGCCCGCCCAGTTTTTTGTAATCTCCGGACACGAAAAACCAGCTTGACGTGATGGTGAATAATCCAAATATGAGCAAATGAATCAGCTCAGCCGAGATGATTCCAAGCAGTACACCTGTTGCCAATGGGCCTGCTGCTGCTCCTATATCCCGCCAGGCTTGGTTCCTGGTAAATGCTGACATTGCATCTCCGGGGTAGATTTTTGCCGCGGCTGTTGGAAATAAAGTCCCAAGTGCGCCGCGGCAGAGAACTAATGCCACTGAGCCAAGAATAAGATTTCCTATGCCAATCAGCAAAAACCCAACACCACAAAGAACCAGCATTGATAGCAGAGGCAGGGTGGCGCCTAAATGGTCTGAAATTCTTCCTGCCAGCGGTGCAACAATCATCTCACTTATCCGACGTACTGCAAGTATCAGCCCGCCGATGATAATAGCTGTTTCAGGGCTAGAATATTGAACCCACATCAGTGCAATTGTAATTGTGAATACGCCGTCTATCCCAAAGCCCATCCAAAAAATTAGACCATCTATGGATGTAGGTTTTGGAATTGAGAATGTTTTTGAATGCTGGCTCACAGGCGATTCTGTCTCATCTAACTCTCTCAAAAAGAACGCAAGAAAAATGCCCAGAGCAGATAGAAAGCCAACATAGATAAATATAGTCTGAGGCCCAACATATGCTGCGAACAAAGTCCCTAGCGCCATGACAAGCAAAGGTCCAACTTGTTCTACCGACCGGCTTATGCCAATTCTCGTTCCCGTTCTGCTGGTATTCAAAGAGGCATAATGTAAGGTCACTATAAGTAATGCGGCATAGGATAAACCCCAAGCAATCCGACTAATGGTGAGCAAATAAATACCGTCAAAAATCCCGTATGCCAGACTAGAGAGTGCCGCAACAAATGCTCCGATTGTGGCGAGTTTTTTGATGCCAACAAACTGTCCAAACGCTACAATGAAATTATAGGTAAAGGTACGAATAATACGATTGATCGCGAGCAGAAAACCAACTGCTACCATGCTCACACCGAACTTCTCTGCATTCACTGGAAGAATGACATAAAGCAATGCATCTCCGAGCAGAGACACGGATAGAACCCAAGAAGATATCCATACATTCTTGTAAATTAACTTATCATTGTTCATAACAGGAATATCATCTTATTCTTTGTCGCTAGTTGTGATTATTTTTTTATACAATTCTTTGCTGTGTTTTTGCGAAATTCCTGTAGTCTACAATCAGGCGGTCTCGATTACTAAAATATGCTGAGGTTCTTCTATGACTTATATTAAATTTTACTCAATGGCTTTTGTTTTTATAATGTTAAGCTCATGTGCCAAGGTCGCTGATTTAGGTAGTTTAGAAACTTCTCAAACCGTTGCGCTTCCCAATATCACCCAAAACGTTAAAAATGCAGGCAAGCTAGTAGCGAGAGAAGACCAACCATTTAAACTTAAGCTGGAGGTGGTTGATGCAGACATTCCCTATGGAGACAGAATTAATTTCTCAATGGTATCCTTGCCAGATTGGCTAGCCGTCAGTATTGACGGAATTTTGAGTGGCACTCCCAAAAACGCGGATGTTGGTAGTTCTGAAATTGTAGTAAGAGCTACGGATAGGGCCGGAAAAACTGACGACGCTAATCTAAACATAACTGTTGTAAACGCAAATGATCCACCGTTCTTTATTACTACTGACCTGCCATCAGCATCTGAGGATACAGAGTATAACTTCCAATTAGAGGTTTCTGATATCGACCTGCCATATGGCGATAAATTGACTTTTGCTGAAATCACCATGCCAGAATGGCTGTCACTGTCAAAGGATGGTCAATTAAGCGGCCTCCCCATTAATGCTAATGTTGGGGCGCATTTAGTAGCAGTGGAAGTTGCAGATAAGGAAGGGGCCACAATACAGCGCGAATTTAAAGTGTCAGTTGAAAATGTGAATGATGCTCCTGTGTTCCTTTTTAATAAGAAGAAGTAAACGTTTGCGAGTTTCAAAGTAGCCCAATTGTTGCTCACTAAAAGTATGCTTTTATTTTCTTTGTGTGGCAGCTTCATACTTTTTGAGCAAACTTGATAATGCAAAACGTGGCCTTAGACCAATATCCGGTCGGAATGTTTCATTTCCCAGTGTTGATTGCAGAGAGCGCCCCTTATTACATTCATGCTTCACAATATATAAACCGCTCCCGATAATCAGCATGGCGCCAATTGTAAAAGAAGCGGTGTCTTAAAAAGAAGATAAGGATTTAGCATAGAAGGCTTAATCTATGGGACATAAATACCTGATGCTCTAATTGTAAGTGGCGATAACTAACCCTTAACTTTGGTGAAATACACTTACCTTGAACCAGGCAAAGTCAGGCAAGAAATAATCTTGCATCAGCGAACGGCATTTTTTCAAAACTTACCTCTGCTTTTTGTTGCTTGTAGGAAGTTTTCGTAAAGCGAAAAAACTACGTATAGTAAATTGACAATCGCGACATTATGTCGCACCATAACCCTATCACGCAGCACCACACTATACAAAATTGGAAAAAGAGGGTGCTAGCAATGATAGCACTCGGTAGTGACAAACATTAATAAACGGTGATTACCGAGTGTTTCCTTTGGTTTACGCTTTGGGTGAAATCAATGACAGCGTTTGTTCAATCTTTAACTAAACGCAAATGTTTGACTGTTTTTGCAACAACTTCTTTAGAAGAAGTTGTCAGGATCTTAGCTCGCAACAGTATTGGAGCTTTAGTAGTAGTCTCCAAAAATGGAAAAATCGAGGGAATTGTCTCTGAAAGAGATATAGTCAGAAGACTTTCTTGGAGCGTTACTATTAATGATTTAACTGCCTCTGATGTTATGACCAAAGACGTAATTTCTGTGACAACGAATGTGACATCATCAGATTTGATGCAGGTAATGACAGAGAATAAGTGCCGGCATTTACCCATTGTCAGAGGTAGCCGCCTCGTTGGAATGGTCTCTATTGGTGATGTTGTTAAAAGGCTGCTTGAGAAATACAACGCAGAAGTTGAACAAATGCGTTCGTTTATTAATTCTTAAGCTTCAATCGCAAGTCCGAGTATATGATGGCGTGGACTGGGTTCAGACTGATGTGGCCATAAACCCGGGCAACTCAGGCAGACCGCTGATAGACTTAAATACGGGATCTGTCGTTGGCATTAATGCAATGGGGTTGGAAGACACTGAGGGGCTTAACTTTGCAGTTCTTATTCAGCTCATTTAGTCGATACAATCCAACAACAGCAGCACTCCAGCCTAACTAGATAATCAGTTTAATTCTTCTATTACATCCACCCCAAGCTGTTTAACTAAGTGAAGGGTATCCAGCATACACCAATTTTCAACAATCTTGCCATTTGAACATCGCCACCAATCACAGTCTCGCATGAAAACACGGTTGCCTGTTGGTTGAATGCCAAGAAATGGATTTACGTGAACCCCAGTAATCATTTTCCATCCATGAAGAAAAGCGTAATCACCATCCCCGGCCTTGCAATCAGCTCCTACACCCGAGATGCCGTCTTCTTTGCCATCACCCCAACCAGAGAATGTCTTTTCAAAAGGGCGTTGAAACTCGTCAAACGCCTCAATGGTCGCATAAGTTCCAAGACCACCGGGACCATACCAAACCATATTATCGTCCCAATAAGGCTTCCACTCGGCGTTCTCTGTTGTTAATCGCTTTAACATTCCCTCAACCAAATCTGCACTTGCACGAGAGGTTTTGGGGTTGCTCTCGGTGATAAGAATACCGTCATGTGTTGCCGGCCCAGGTACCACACCCTCATACCCCTGGCTTAGCGCCAATGGCCACTTCCCAATTGCAATAATCAACTCTGCAAGACCAAGATAAACATATGTTTCGATAATTTTACCTTTTTCCATTTTGTGAAATTCACCAAAACGTAAGAAAGCCATTTTATTGCTTGGAGGAAAACCAAAGAGCGGTTTATCGAAATGGCCGTAAAAATAACCTGTAGAGGTTACCCATTCAGTTCCGAGGTACTCACCGCCGATGACCACATAGTTTTGTCGGCTAAATCCTCTAAAAGCTTGTGATAATGGTAAGATGACATCCGTGAGATATCCCATGCCATCTTGAGCTTCGTTGACGGGGTGACTAGCGTTTATCTTTGCAGTCCTATCGAAGATTGCTGCTGTCTGGGTTTCAAGACCTTCAAGGCTCAAACCGTCAAAAGATTTGAGATAATTTGCGTATGTTTTTTTATTCTGAAAGCTCGTTGGAGTAGCAATCCCCATTGGTGGTCGGTTCATTCTAGAGTTCATCAGTGCGCACCAAATTAAGTGAGTGTATACATTATCAACAACACTAATTTGCCAAGCTTTGGCCGACAAACCATTTCTTCAGAAGACAATGCTCTTCAGCCACTTCCACTTCCTCTCAAGCCTATAGCCTTCATCATATGCCTGAGCGACACCAGCGGTGCTCCAGCCACCTATCTGGCCTATCATGTCTGATGGACACTCTACTGCACGAAGCCTGTCACGCATGGAATGTCTGAATGAATGACGCAGTTGTCTGACATTTTGGGCTTCAGCCATTTGTTGATAGCAGTCGAACCTGTGTTTGCCGTTAGTTGATAACGACGTATTTTAGACCCAGCTTGAACTAGTTTAGGCAGAGCTATCAGTGAGATAGATAATGCTACTTGGGTAAAAAAAATGCACGGTGATTAATCATTTAAATCCCCATTGGTAGCGTCATAGACGTAGTTAGAAGACTCGACCCTATTAAAATTATGAGAACAAGGATAATCTCAAGTTTAACGGAACTTTGAAATTGCCTGACCCCCTGCAAGTGATTTTTTTCTAATGATGGTACAAGCTTAAATTTATTGAGCGCAGCCAATGACAACAATGCAACTACCAGCAACATTTTTATAAGGAGCAAGTTACCATAGCTTGTCGTTAAAATAAGAGAGAGCTCTCCAAGCAAAATATACGCGTAACCTAATCCTGCACCTAAAAGCAAACCAACATATAGCATTGCAAACACACCAAAGCGATGAGCCAACTCACCTAAATTATTTGTGTTATCTTGCAAACATATCCAGCGAAACGGAAGGAGTGCTCCTAACCAGAAAGCTATACCAAATAAGTGCACCATTAAAAGAAATTGTGTGAACACGCCACCTAATTGGGAATGTCCAGCCAAAGTAAAAGAAAACAGTACAGCAATGGAGCCAATAATTAATCCAACTACATTGGCATTGGCCTTAAGGTTATGCGATATCAACATCACGGCAAAGCCTGCAAAGGCTGTTAGATAACCAACACCAGACTTAGACTCTATGGCAAGCTGTAACATCAGCATGTCAATCACACTTGCAAGGTCACCCCCTAGATTTCCAGCCACAGATAAAATCATCAGCAGAGTTATAACTAAACCAAATAAAGTACTTTTATGTGAGAGATAATTGCAATAAGACTGTTGCTGCTCAGAAAGCTGTTTTCCAAAATGAAGACTGAACAAAAAGCTCCCCACACTCCCAAAACTTGCAACATATAAAAGCGCTTTAAGAATAGGATTAATGATAATCCATACATCCATCTTAGCTACCTGTAATTTTAAAGGTCAGGTCACCTTTTATCACATGGCCATCTTGACCCATTGCACGCCAAGCAAGTGAGTAGGCACCACTCTCCAAAGATGGCAAGGGTATTATATGGCGCTCGCCAATATTCATTAGGAAGCTCGTGCCCAACGCTACTAAATCACCATCATCACCGCCAAATATTCCCCCAAATAGACTTTTTTCTTGTTTATCTGATGACTTTTTCAAATCTACCTTAATGAGCTTAGCTGGTAATTTGAAAACCATGATAATTTCAGTGGGAGGCACATCTAGCATTTCGCCATTCTGAGGAAAAGATGAGGCAAGTGGAGAGTGAGCATTTGCCGTCATAGGCAGGAGCAATAGAATAGCAAATAAAAGATTTTTAAACATCGAAATAATCTTCCTACTGAACTTTTGAGCGAGCGTTTATCTGGT
>CATISA010000155.1 GCA_949529445.1 Alphaproteobacteria bacterium UBA4588 | reverse complement strand
TGGTCTTTTAGCATCAGTTCTGTCCAGTCACGAACCCCGCGACGAACTCCTTTATGCTCACTACCCGCAAAGCGGTCCTGTGTTGAATCTAGGGACGGCATAAAAATAAACGTTCCTTTTAACCGCTGATTAACTACCAGCAACCATCATTGAATCTACCCGCAATGATGGGGCAGAAATAGATTGACGCTTATCGCTATCATTTGCTGGTGTCAATGACATGAATATGTCTTTTAAGTTGCCGGCTATTGTTGCTTCGGCCGCAGGCCAAGTAATCTGTCCATTTTCAATCCAGAACCCTGCTGCTCCACGGCTGTAATCGCCTGTTGTAAGGCTCACAGAGCTTCCCATTAATTCGGTGACATAAAAGCCATTTTCAGTTTCTTTTATCAGTTCTTCTAATGAGACAGCGCCATCCTCAATAGATAGGTTAGAAGGTGAGGGGCTTGGCGGCCCAGACAGTGACCGGCTAGCATGTCCGGTCGGCGATAATCCGAGCTGCGCGGCTGTTGCAAGGTCAAGGAACCATCCCTGAAGCACACCTCTGTCAATCATTGTCTGACGCGAGACAGGCAATGTTTCACCATCAAAAAGACAGGTCCCAAAACCGCGTGGCCGCAGCGGGTCATCAATCATCGTAATTGCGGCAGATGCAATTTTCTCGCCCATTCTATCTTTAAGGAAGCTTGTCCCTCTGGCAATAGCGGTGCCGTTGGTGGCGCTCGCAAAATGTCCAGCAAGAGAGCGTGACACGCGTTTATCATAAATAATGGGAAACGAGCCTGTTGCTGGTTTGCGTGCCCCGAGGCGGGCAAGCGTGCGTCGTGCAGCTTCTTTGCCGATTGCTTCTGGCATATCAAGGTCGCTTGCAAATACAGCGCTACTATAATCATAGTCGCGTTCCATCTGGCCATCTTTTTCAGCAATGACAACGGCAGAAAACCCAAAGCTTGAGCGCTGGTAGCTTGCGTTAAAGCCGGTACTTGTTGCAATCAGGATATCGGTGAGGTTCTGGCTTGCAGAGGCACCGTCAGAGTTAGTAATGCCGGAAACGCTGAGGGCAGCATCTTCGCACGACCGGGCCATGTCCGTTAGCTGGTCTGTTGAAAAATTTGTCTGGTCGCATAGCTCAATGTCAGGCAGTTCGCGTGCTTGCTCATCAGCGGTTGCAAGCCGTGCGTAAGGATCTTCTGGCGCAGCTTTGGCCATAGCAACAGCGCGTTCAGCTAGCTTGGTAATATTATCATCATCTATCTGGCTAGTTGAGATGGTGGCCGTTTGCTTGCCGCAGAATACCCGCAGGCCCATCTGATAGTCTTCAGCACGTTCTGCAGATTCAACTTTCCCAAGCCGAATCTGCACATCTGTACCACCACCAGAAATAAATGTTATATCCGTGCCATCGGCGCCTGCTTTCCGCGCAGCGCTCAGCATCTTGTCCACAATTTGTTTATGCATTTTTTCCATATAAAACAGATAGACCGGTATGTGCGTGAGTGCAACTGCTTGCAATTCATAATCTGTCAGTTTATCACCAGAAACATGACCCAATTTTCTGTTTTCATCGATGGCGGCGCCGGCACAACAGGCTTGCAGGTAAAAGACCGGTTATTAGCGCGGCCTGAATTATCCGTTATGATACTGGATGATGACCTGCGCAAAAATGATGCTGCTCGTAAAACAGCAATGCATGATGCTGATGTAACAATTTTATGCCTGCCGGATAATGCCGCTCTTCAGGCAGCAGAGATGACCACCGGTACGAATGCGCGTCTGATTGATGCTTCTACGGCTCATCGCGTTGCGCCCAACTGGATTTACGGGTTTGCGGAGCTTACAGAATATCAGGCTGAGGCAATTGCTAATGCTGCGCGTGTCAGCAATCCGGGATGTTACCCCACCGGATTTCTTGCACTTGTGCGCCCGCTTGTTGAGGCGGGTATTATTGCTCCTGAAATGGCGCTGACAATCCCATCGGTAAGCGGTTATTCTGGTGGCGGAAATGCTCTGATCGCCGCCTATGAAAATACGAATTGTGCGCTGCCTTATGGGACTTATGGCTTAACCTTGCAGCATAAGCATTTACCCGAAATGACACAGCATGCCCAGCTGACAACACCGCCCATCTTTATGCCATCAGTTGGTAATTTTCCCCAAGGGATGCTTGTATCTGTCCCGTTTCATGCGGCGTCTTTGCAGACATCAGTGTCTGCTGCGGCCCTTACAGACATCCTTCAGCAACGCTACGCTTCCTCACCTCTCATTTCTGTCGCACCTGACGCTCCCTTGACAGCTGCCGGATTTCTGGCTGCCGATCATCTCGCGGCTAGTGATAAGATGGAGTTATTTGTTTTCGCTGATGAAACATCATCTCAGTTTGTGCTAACAGCGCGGCTTGATAATCTGGGTAAAGGGGCGGCCGGGGCTGCTGTTCAAAATATGAATCTGATGTTGGGCCTCAACCCATATGAGGGACTAAACCTGTGATAATAAAAGGCTGTTTTAGCCGGTAATGTTGGCGTTGGTAATACGGGATACAGGTCATGAAAATTCCAACAATGACGATGCAGGAACGGGCTCTCAATTATCCTTATGAGGCGCCTGCCGGTGATTATCTTGTCAAAGACGGACAGCGTCTGCCATTGCCAGAGAGCTATGATTTTTCTGCTCGAACCGCTGTGCTGTCCGTTGGCTCGAACCGCGCGCCGGTTCAGCTGATGAAGAAATTTGGCACAACAGCCGAAGTGCCGGTCACTGAAGCTGTGGCAACAGGCTGTGATGTAGTCCATGTTGCAGGGTTATCTGCTTACGGTGCGGTGCCATGTGCGCCCTATCCAAGCAAGGGCAGTATTGTCACGTTGAATATTGCATGGTTAACCAACGACCAGCTGAGACAAATGCATGCCACGGAATCGGTTGGTATTGCCTATGATTATGTTGAATGGGATGTTTCAGCTGTTACACTGACACGCGATATAAAGCTTGACCGGCTGTTCGGGTATGCGAGTTGTATTGGTGCGTTTCAGCACGCTGGAAGCCCTGTTGCGCTGAGCCATATTCCAGCAAAAAGCCGCATATTTCCTGAACGAAGTCAGGTGGAAATGCAGCTAGAGCTGGCTGCCCTGACAGGCTTTGGCGGGATAGATATTCACGAGTGGGTGCAGCTCATCCAACGCGATAAAGATGTTCATCAGCGTGCAGAACAGGCCGCGCGTGTCGCAGCAATTCTGCCAGATAACACGTTATGGCGG
>CATISA010000154.1 GCA_949529445.1 Alphaproteobacteria bacterium UBA4588 | reverse complement strand
GACCTACTGCAGTTACATGTATGTACAAGATGGGTAGGCATGAACCACCCCCATGCCATGCGTATATATACACAGGCTGTTACACAGATTGGGTGCTGACACTGGTAACCACTATCAGTTGCCCATTGGCTCAATCCAATGGGTCACTGACATGCTCATTTTTGGTTGCTGTCACTGCCGGTGTTCATAACGAGGGGGTAGATATATTTATTACTCTTCGTTGAATGACAAAGATGACAAGAATGACAAGGAATCTGAAAAGTCGCCCATGAGAGTTATTGGCAGAGGTTTATGGAAACCTTGTCATTCTTGTCATGGAGAAGTTGCGTGTTGACAAATGTCTAATTATGCATAATATGCATTTTTATGAGATATGAAGTTGAAATAAATCCAATCAAAAGACGTAGGGTTTCTCTTGGCTTAAGCCAAAAGGACATGGCAAGTCGTTTAGGTATAACGCAGTCGCAATACTCACGAGTTGAGAAATCAAAGACTGATCCAGAAAAATACGTTGACCGCCTCGCAGTGATTTTTGGATGTGCGCCAGAGGAAATCTTTGGTCAAAAAATCATGAATGAAATCCAACGAGATTTCCTTAATAACCCCTCAAAAACACAAGCAATGCATTTTGATGAGACCAGAATGGATTCTGTTTATTTGGACGTGCGGGGTTGGTTCTCAAAAGAGCAATTCAGTGATTTTGTGAGGGATGTTCAGAATGGATTTGTTGAGATTAAGGCTTGGAAGGAAGAGCAAGAAAATGAGGGAGCCAAGCATCGTCAAGCGGAGGCACTAGCACATTGGGATGGCGTGTCCTCTGGCGTTGAACTGCCGCCAAAGAAGGGGGACTGATATGTTTACGACCCAGACTTTTGTTGAGGATGACACCCAAGTCAGTGTCCGGAAAATTGACGTAACCACAGACGGATCAGGTTCCGTTGTGAGGGTCTGCCTTATTGATCTCAATGGACTCGTTGATATTCAGATACAACCGGAAACCAAGATACCTAGATTCAGCCGTAAGCAACTATCGGATGATGATAGGAAAAACATCCTTCTCCCCGGATACAAGAATCACAAAAGCCCATGGACACCTGAGTTAGACCAGCAGCTGGAGGATTTGTTTGAATCGCTAAATGGTGATTTGAGGGAGATTGCGAAAGTTATGCAGCGAACTGACAATGCTATCCGTTTGCGTTTAAAAAATTTGAATATCATTCGTGGTCTGAAGCCAGTTGCAGTGAAATTTGAGGAAGATCTGGAAAGTTTATCTCAGAAAGCAGCCTCTTTTATGAGGCAATCAAAACGACGTAAGCGCAAACCTCGTAGTCAACACCGTGATAGGTCTGTGAGGAAAACATAGACGGGGCAATTCACTGCCCCGCCTTTATTGTTGTTAGCCCAAGATACTGACAGACAGCCCTCGCCAGTAACGGCCAGTGCTGTCACGGACTTGGGCATAGCCTTGTGACTTCAGCGCATTGCCAAATTGCACTTTGGTGCGAGGGTGTTTGTCCTGCGCCTTGCACCAACTTGCATATTGCTCGTAGAGATTTGCAACAGATGACCTCTGGGATGGGTCTTGATGGCACTCATCTTCAATGAAGCCAGCCACAGTATCCATCTCACTGCGATAGGCAGTGATGCTGGCAGCTACCGATGCCGGTGCATTGAGACCTTCGGCTTGCCACAACAGACAGCCCTCAATGGCCCAGTTCAGGATGCCGGGCAGTTCCTGACGCAATGCAGACATCAATTCTCTGTCCTGCTCTGCCTCCTTGAACTGCCTGTTGAATGGCACTTCTCTGATACGTCGCCAGATACCATCATCTGAGCCACGTATCTCAGGCCGGTTGTTGGTCGTCAGCACTATCTTGCCAACAGGCACAAACTCGACCCACAAGCCATAAAGTGGTCTGCCAGTGACCTTGTCGCCACCTGTGAAGGATTTGATTTTGGCCTCAGCAAATCGCTGACCATGCTCTGTCTCTGATGATGTGATGAGCCTTGCACCAGCAAGCCTGATGAGGTCATCGCCATACTGATTGCTGTTGCTTGCCATCAATGTGCTGGCAGCTGTGTTGGCAGCATAGTCACCAAGAAGGTCAGTCAGCAGATTGACCAATGTTGACTTGCCATTGGCACCGCCTCCTAGAAGCATGAAGAGGCATTGCTCCTTTGTGCTTCCTGTCAGCAGATAGCCAGCCACCTTCTGCACGTAGGCCGCCAGTTCCTCATCATTTGGGAAGATGTCGGCAAGGAACTGCATGAAGCGAGGGCAGGTTGCACCAGCCTCATACTCGACACCTGCCATCTTGCTGTGATGCATGGATGGCATAGGAGGCATCAGCTTGCCTGTCTGAAGGTCGATGACACCATTGCCAACACATAGCTGCATTGGGTTGGTGTCGAAGTCAGTCAGGCTGATGGCAAATTTGGGCTGGGCCAGCTTCTCGATGTTCTCCAGCTTCTGGGCTGACAGGAAGGTGAGGATGCGTCTTGCAACGTCAGGCTCTCCCTTCTCAATGGCATG
>CATISA010000153.1 GCA_949529445.1 Alphaproteobacteria bacterium UBA4588 | reverse complement strand
CAGCCTCCATTCATTTCTGTCAGTCAGCGGGACTTGATTATGTATCCTGTTCACCTTTCCGGGTGCCAATTGCCCGTCTTGCTGCAGCGCAGGCCGCAATTATTGCAAAATCATCTAAGAGTTAACAAGACAAGAACACGCCAGGAAACAGGATGTTCTAAACGCCTTAAAAGGCTCTTCTATTTTATCAGAAGAGCCTTTCTTGTAACGCGGGGGTGCCAAAGAAGCTGATGCCTTATTTCTTGGGCGCGGTTAGCTTTGCTTGATTGACGATGTCAATTTTGCGCGGCTTCATTGCTTCTGGTACTTCACGTTCAAGGTCAATATGTAGGAGCCCATCCTGCAGAGATGCCCCTTTAATATGGATGAAATCAGCTAATTGGAAACGTCGTTCAAACTGACGCGTAGCTATTCCGCGATACAGATATTCAGGGCTTTCTTCTTCAGTATCATTCTCAGCGATCTTTCCTGTGATGATGAGCTTTTGTTCGTGGATAACAATATCAAGGTCATCCTCAGAGAATCCAGCAACTGCCATGGTGATGCCATATCGCGTCTCACCTTTTTTCTCGATATTGTAAGGTGGCCAGTTTGGCTGTGAATTATCAGGGGTCTGGAATAGTCCATCCACCAGATTAGCCATTCTGTCAAAACCAATCGCTGAGCGATAAAAAGGGGTTAAATCTAAATGTGTCATCATATATCTCCTTCATGCTATGAAGCAAGGTGTTATTATGCAGCTCCTCATTATGAGCGAGCCTGCGGTGATGTCAGAAACGACGATTCTCAGGGTGCCAGATGGCCACCCTTATTCGCCCTTCTTCCCTTTAGGTAGGAATAAGGTTTCTTCAGATCAAGAGTGAAAACGCAAAAAACGGCCCCATAATCATGAGGCCGTTTTGAAACAGTAATCGTAATGTAAGGCGAACTATTCGGATTTGACGCCAAGACCACCAAAGCGCTTATTAAAGCGGGCAACCTGACCTTCAGTGCCCAACATACGCTGCACACCAGTCCATGCCGGATGGTTTAAGGGGTCAACGGTTAGCTTCATAACATCGCCTGGTTTGCCATATGTAGAGCGGATTTTGCGCTCAGTACCATCTGTCATAACAAGTGTAATTTCATGGTACTCTGGGTGAATATCTTTTTTCATCGTATCTGTCTCCGCTACATGTTTGATGGATTATCACCATCGCCGACAGGCATAGAACATAGCTTTATTGAAAAACTGGGGCCAGTAATTTAGTATCTATGAAGGCAGTGGTATACAGTTTGTTAGCAAAGGATGCAAGCCTTTTTCCTGTATCATGGTTGGTATAATTGGGTCTATCTGCCGCAGATCTGTCACTGGATATTCTGCCAAAAGAGCGTAAAAGGTATCGAGGGGTTCTGATACCAGAAAATGTGTGAGCAAGAATGCAGATAACAGATGACAAAAAGGATGCTGACACGCCAACGTCTTTGCGGACATTGATGCTGTTCTGGCCTTATATCCGGCCTTATCGTCGTGGTGTGATTGCAGCAAGCTGCGCGTTGCTTCTGGTGTCTTTTGCGCTGTTATCGCTTGGCCGTGGCTTTGCTTTTTTGGTTGATAATGGTCTTAGGGACCAAAACCCTGATGTGCTTGACTTATCTGTTCTGGCGGTAGTCGGGCTTGCGGCTTTATTGGGACTGGGAAGTTTCTTTCGGATGAGCCTGCTTAATCATGTTGCTGAAAATGTAATGGCTGATATCAGGCGTGCTGTGTTTGCCCATACATTATCCTTGCCTCTTAACTGGTTTGAAACAGCCCGCACAGGTGATATTTTATCGCGATTAACAACTGATATTTCAGTTGTTCAAACGGTTCTTGCCACAACCTTGTCGATGGCTGCGCGTAGTTTTATTCTGTTGATTGGCGGAATTATTTTGGTGGTTTTATCCTCTCCAAAAATGTCTCTAGTCGTTGCGATTATTGTGCCACTTATTGTGGTACCTCTTATTCTGCTAGCGCGCCGCTTGCGCGCGGCGTCACGTAGTGCCCAGGCTAAATTGGCTGATATGGGTGTTCAGGCCGAAGAAAATATTAGTGCTATCCGCACCATTCATGCCTTTTCACGCGAAACAATGGCGCTTGGCAAATTTAGTGATAGTCTGAATGAAAGTCTGTCTGCTGCGCTGATCCGGGTTAGACTGCGGAGCCTGCTGGCCGGATTTATCATGTTTATGATTATTACGGGCATTGCGGCCATTTTATGGATAGGAGGACGCGACTTACTTGCAGGGCAAATTAGTGCAGGCGATTTATCCTCATTCATTTTCTACGCCTTCCTTGTGGCATCATCTGCAGGAACGCTCTCTGAGCTCGGTGGTGATTTGCAACGGGCAGCAGGAGCTGCTGATAGAATTGCTCAGTTATTAGCAGTGCCGGCACAACTAGCAGATCCCGCTGCGCCGCGCTCACTCCCCCATGCTGATGGCGTCACTATAATATGCGACCAGCTCGGTTTTTCATATGCGGCTCAGCAGGATAAGCCAGCCCTTCAGAAGATCAGTTTCACCGCGTCTCCAGGACAGAAGATAGCGATTGTTGGTCCGAGTGGTGCTGGAAAATCTACCCTCTTTCATCTTATTCTGCGGTTTTACGAGCCAAGTAGTGGCAGTATCAGCCTGAACGGTATTGATGTTACCAGTATGACGCGGCGTGATGTCCGCAATCATATTGGTCTTGTACCGCAAGATCCGGCACTGTTCTCCTCTACCGTCCTCGATAATATTGCCTTTGGCCAGCCAGAAGCGTCACGTGCAGAGATTGAAGCTGCCGCGTGTCAGGCTCAAGCACATGAGTTTATCTGCCAGCTCCCTCACGGGTATGATACGCCGGTTGGTGAAAAAGGAGTGCGGCTGTCTGGCGGTCAGAAACAGCGGCTTGCCATCGCGCGCGCTATTTTACGCGACCCCGCTATTCTGCTTCTTGATGAGGCAACCAGTGCCCTTGATAGTGTGAGTGAGGCAGCTATTCAAACAGCTCTTCTTAGTCTGATGGAAGGTCGCACCAGCCTTGTGATTGCTCACCGGCTGTCAACTATCATCGATGCGGATATCATTCTTCTCATGGATAAAGGCAGTATTGTTGCGTCTGGAACACACGAGGCCTTGCTGGCATCATCACCCCTTTACCAACAGCTTGCTCTGCATCAGTTCACCTAACCTGCTGGTGCAGGGTATTGCCATAACTGTGGCCCTGATTAGAAAATTGAAGCGCAAGATTGACAACTGTCTGGTTGGTCTTGTGAATGATGCCGAGATATTGCCCAGCAATATTAACATCAGGTTCAGTCTCGATAAGTGATGTTATTGAGCCAGTTGAAATATGAGAAGAGCCGGACGGCGTCTTTAACTGTGCCTTGGCTGGAAATGAGGTAATGTTGGCCAGATTATGTGGCGGTGTTCCT
>CATISA010000152.1 GCA_949529445.1 Alphaproteobacteria bacterium UBA4588 | reverse complement strand
GCTGAACTGATGCACGAATTTCGGCTTGAAATCATCGAAGAGGCCTAGCATATCTTCGCTTACTAAAATCTGTCCATCGCAGGCACAAGACGCGCCAATACCGATAGTGGGCACTGGGCAGGATAAGGCAAGCGACCGGGCAACCGGCTCAACCATCCCTTCACAGACAATAGCGAAGGCGCCTGCATCTACAAGTGCCTCCTTATCCAGATGAAGCTGAGCAATAGATTCTTCTGTACGTCCCACAACCGCGAATAATTTCGGCGATGCGACCTGTTGTGGCAATAACCCGATATGTCCCATCACAGGAATGCCAGCAGCAGTGAGTGATGCTACCTGTTTGCGCATCGACTGCCCACCCTCTAGTTTGACACCATCAGCACCGGTTTCGGCCATGATTTTTTGAGCTGAATATCGCGTCTATGCCGGACTTTTCTCGTAACTGCCTGCTGGCAAATCAACGATAACAAGTACTGTCTTGGCCCGTGATACAACCGCCTTGTGATGCCAGATCATTATATCAACTGTTACCTATGCTGTGCTTTCAAGCCCATAGATTGTCATCGCCAAAGAATCTCCGACAAGCAAAAGGTCGCACTGCGTATCAAGAGCCGCCGCCATCAACGCAGTCGCGGCCATCAGGCACACAATCTTGCGCTTGCCCTTCAGCGCCATGAAATCCGAAATGTAGGAAGGATGATCTATGACAGGCATTTACCAAATTTTTCTCCATTTTCCAGCGGCATAACCTACAGCTAATGAAGGACATAAGCTGTTTTCATAATAATCTTATAGGTTGTATATATTTTATATAAATCACTTTTTGGGGATTAGCGACAGAAACATGTGATCTTTGAGCACCACACCAAGCGAGAAGGCAGGTGATACAGGGCCCCGCCCTTTATCGCAAAGGGGTAGGGAAGCCGAACAGCTTATGGCAAGAGGAGGAGATGGTGGGCCCGGCAGGACTCGAACCTGCAACAACACGGTTATGAGCCGTGGGTTCTAACCAATTGAACTACAGGCCCGAAACACCTTCTGCTTATGCTCACCTCCATAAGGGCGGCGAGCACCGTTTATCTTAATGCTCAAGGAAGCTCCGCAATTTGCGTGACCGTGACGGATGTTTTAGCTTCCGAAGCGCTTTTGCTTCGATCTGACGAATCCGCTCTCTGGTTACAGAAAACTGCTGACCAACTTCTTCCAGCGTATGGTCGGTATTCATACCAATGCCGAAGCGCATACGCAAGACACGTTCCTCACGCGGGGTCAAACTAGCCAGCACCCGTGTTGTTGTCTCACGCAGATTGGAATGAATAGCCGCGTCCAGCGGCTGAACAGCGTTTTTATCTTCAATGAAATCGCCAAGCTGACTATCTTCTTCATCACCAATCGGTGTTTCAAGACTAATAGGCTCTTTGGCGATTTTAAGAACCTTGCGCACCTTATCCAGTGGCATAGACAGCTTCTCAGCCAGCTCTTCTGGGGTAGGCTCCCGACCGATTTCGTGCAGCATATGGCGTGACGTCCGCACCAGCTTGTTAATCGTTTCAATCATATGCACCGGAATCCGGATAGTACGTGCCTGGTCAGCGATTGAACGGGTAATGGCCTGCCGGATCCACCATGTTGCGTAGGTCGAAAACTTATAGCCCCGGCGATATTCAAACTTATCTACCGCCTTCATCAGACCGATATTGCCTTCCTGAATCAAATCTAGGAATTGTAGGCCGCGATTTGTGTATTTCTTGGCAATCGAAATCACGAGACGTAAATTTGCCTCGACCATCTCTTTCTTTGCCCGCGCCGCTTCTCTCTGGCCACGCTGAACTGTCTGAATGATTTCACGGAATTCAGTGATCGACAGACCAACTTCATCTGCAATGAGCTGCATTTTGCTAATGATGTCTTTAACAGATGCTGAACCGCCATCAGTAACGCGCTTCCAGGCTTGCGTTGTGTAGGCATCACCCGGCCATTTCTGCATTGTTTCATGGCCATGCCATGCCCCAATAAACTGCGCGCGCGGGACACCAGCATCTGTACAGAGGCGGACCATCCGGCCATCAAGGCCAATCAGATGTCGATTGAGGTCAGCAAGCTGTTCGCTTAAGGATTCAAGCCGGTTGGTGTTCAGATAGATACCCTGCATCTGTTCTGTCAGTGTGATGCGCAAATCCTGTAGCTCTACATCCTGCGCAGCGGTAATTTTTTTATCTTTCTGGCCTAAGGACAATTTGTGGTCCTGAATGGCTGAATATTTCGCGAACGTTGATTCAATCAGATCGAGATGTTCCATCACATCATCAAATACAGTCGCTTCCATTGCAGCGAGTGACATGGTGATATCATCTAAATCTTCATCATCTAAATCTTCATCATCTCTTTCTTTGCCTGATGCGTTTTCTGAATCCTCGTCTTCATCTTCATCTTCGTCATCATTGCTAACCGGCACTGCAACAAGTCCAACAACGCCCGGCACAACAGCAGGAACACCAGAATTATCTTCAATAGGGACACCGTTCAGACGCGTATATGTCAAATCAAGATCAATAATATCGCGCAACGGAACAGCATTATCACGGATTTGCTGGCGCCAATGCAACAATGTGCGAATTGCCAACGGAGATTCGCAAATCCCGCCAATCATCATCTCGCGGCCGGCTTCAATCCGTTTTGCAATGGCAATTTCGCCTTCACGCGATAAAAGCTCAACAGACCCCATTTCACGCAAATACATTCGCACCGGATCATCAGAGCCACTTACATCGCCATCAGACAAATTGCCAGCCGGCTTTTCTTCTTCATTATCGTTGTTGTTTTCAACTTCTTCAGCAGCCTCAACAACCGAAACGCCCATTTCGTTCAAAGAGGACATCACATCTTCAATTTGCTCTGAAGATAGTTCATCCTGCGGCAAAGCGGCGTTCAGCTCGTCATGTGTAACAAAGCCACGCTCCTTACCTTTTTTGATCAGCAGTTTGATATTCTGATTTTTTGTATCAAGAAGTGGGGCGTCAGCTGCAGGTTCATCAGCTGCCTGTGGTGCCGCTTTGGTTGTTTTACGCGCCATTATTATTCTGACCCCCTATATGCCGTTGACTAATGTAACGACCGAAAGCTTATGTTTGAAGCGGTCTCAATCATTTTTGCCGCTTCATCCGGTGCCCAGGTTTCCGCGTAATAGCTTCAATGAGCATTACACGAGCTTTGTTAGCAGGGAGCCTTTCAGGTGGCATGCCAAACCGAGCTGTAGTATCTGGGCTAAAAATTTCTTCGAGACGTTCATTCATTCCAGACTCAACTAAATGATGTCTAAGCCCGCCTGCGTCAAGGTCTGGGTCCCTAATCAAATGATCTATCACCGCTTTTTTTACTTCTTCCAAGGCATCATCGCTAAAACGAGCCAGTGAAAGCTGCTCTCCGCACTCGCCAAAACTCTCTGGAAAGCTTATCAGAAGAGCTAAAATCGCTCTATATTGGACGATTCGGCCTGTTTTAGGGCGGCGCGTATTTATAACTGTTCGCTGATTGCTATTACGATGGACTCCTGTGCCAAAAGTGCCTTTAGTCGCGGCGCGCATTGAATTAATCCGGAAATCTAGATCATCTAAAAAGGCTTGCCGCGTTTGATTATGAGCGATGGTCTTCACAAGCTGACGCATATCCTGCCAGAAGGCTGCCCGCGCACTTGGCTGGGTTCGACTATCATCTATCCTATATTCAGCTGATTTTTGCATCCAGAGTGCATCAACCACCCCTAATGCAGATGCTAAAATACGTTGCAAGCCATCGACGCCATCCTGTTTCAGAATATCATCAGGGTCCATACCCTCTGGCAAGGTGGCAAACCGCGCGCTCCGCCCCGGTTCAAGCAATGGGATCAGGCGTTCAAGCGCCCGCGCCGCTGCTTTTTGCCCAGCAGCGTCCCCATCAAAACATAAGATAGGTTCATCATGTAGTTTCCAGACAAGCTGAATTTGCTCCTCGGTCAACGCCGTGCCAAGCGGTGCAAGAGCAGCAGCAACCCCACTTCGCGAAACAGCTATGACATCCATATACCCCTCGACAATCACTAAAGGGAGTGTGCGCCGTACACGCTCACGAGCTTGTCGCCAGCCATACAGAACAGCCTTTTTAGAAAAGGCCGGCCCTTCTGGTGAATTCAGATATTTTGGCTTCGCATCACCAAAAGCCCGTGCACCGAACGCAATAATCTGCCCCTGCCGGTTTTCAATAGGAAACATGACCCGGTTTCGGAAATAATCATAAAATGACCCATCCTTGTCCGAAACCCCAACCAGACCAGCTGTTTTGATAAGGTCATCAGCAATTTCATGTTGATGAAGTCTAGCACGCAACCCATCTCTGGGCGCATAGCCAAGACGAAAATCCTTTATGACACCCACATCAAGGCCACGCGCTGCAAGATAATCACGCGTTTCAGCACCGTCAGCTGAGGTCAAACTAGATTGATAAAATAGTGCTGTGCGCTCCAGCGCATCTAGCAATGTTTTCCGGCGCTCTATCTTTTGCTTATCAACCGGCGCTTCTTCGGGAACAACCATGCCAGCCATATCAGCGAGCCGGCGTATCGCTTCGATGAATTCTAGACCATCACTTTCTCGCAAGAATGAGATAGCATCGCCATTTACCCCGCAGCCAAAGCAGTGATAAAACCCTTCGGCATCATTAACATAAAAAGATGGTGATTTTTCATTATGGAATGGGCAAAGGCCTGACATACGCTGACCTTTACGGACCAGCTTAGTGCGCTTGCCAATGATATCTGACAGCGTTATCCGCGAGCGCAACTCTTCGATAAATTCAGGTGAGACTGCCACGATGTTTTACTTACCGCCCGATATCATTGGTTTTGTATCATGCGTTCTTAAGGTAAACAGCTCTGCTGCCTGCAAAGCAAGACTGGCATGACAGGCTCTTACAGCAGACGAAACAGAGCTTCAGTTTGCCACAATCAGTCTAATTCATCAAAGCAGATTTTACGTTTTGGCTGGCGGCCGTGAAATCAAGCTGACCCGCATATTTTTCTTTCAAACACGCCATGACTTTCCCCATATCACGGACAGAATTTGCACCTGTCTCGGCAATGGCATCAGCAATAGCAGAGGCCACATCTTCAGCGCTGAGTTGTGCGGGGAGAAACTGCTGGATAATCGCAATTTCTGCCTTTTCGGCGGCAGCTAGTTCGGGACGATTGCCCTGCTCGTACATTTTCACTGATTCATTCCGCTGTTTGATCATTGTCTGCAACATGGAGAGAATTTCATCGTCCGAAATGCCCTCATTGTTATCAGACGATCGCGCCGCAATATCTCTATCTTTTAAGGCTGCTGAAATTAATCTGATTGTCGAAAGACCAACCTGATCTTTTTCCTTTAATGCTGTTTTCATCGCACTTGCAATTATTTCACGCATGTATCAGATACCTTCCTTTAAAAAAACAGTTCGATGGCACATCTCTTTGCTGAGCATCACACTTGTCATCGGATCTGTTATCGTGAACAAGTTCATTAGCGTCTTCTTTCAAGAATCAGCTAAACAAATTTCACCACTCGGACTGTCTGTCTGTCTATACAGTAGACAGTTAACTCACAAACCCGCCTTTTACGCCAACTGGTTCGGTGATGCAAGACAAGACTTGACCTACCTGCCATTGAGATAGTAGGAAGTGACAATTTTTGACCTGCTTCACTGCAACCGTTTTCTTGTGATGCGATGTTGGTTGTTGTTGCGTTTGAAAGGCTAGGCTTCCTATCCTTATCGACGCATCGATACCTCACAGCATAGTGCGAGAGGCACTGTAAAGAGGTAGGCAAAATTTGGATAATCATAGAAGGGGTGCTATTAGGATGTCAGACATCGTTTTTGGGACTGAATTTACGCCTATCTTCTCACCCCCTCAAACACCTACAGCACTTCTGATTCTAGATGACGGTACGCAGTTTTATGGCATGGGATTTGGCGCAGCGACTACCCATGTAGGCGAAGTCTGTTTCAACACCTCAATGACAGGGTATCAGGAAATCATGACTGACCCCTCCTATGCCGGTCAGCTCATTACCTTTACCTTTCCGCATATTGGCAATGTTGGCACCAACAAGATGGATGTTGAAACAGTAACCCCTTCAGCGCTGGGTATGATTGTCCGTAATCCTGTCACACAGCCTGCAAGCTGGCGCGCTGAGCGCCCGCTTCAGGACTGGCTCGAGGCACATAATCTTCCCGGAATTTCCGGTATTGATACCCGCGCCCTGACCCGTCGCATTCGTGATAAGGGCGCTCCAACGGGTGTGTTATGCCATAATCCGGCTGGTGTATTTGATATCCCTGCCCTCACCAAAATGGCGACTGACTGGCCTGGACTTGCTGGCATGGACCTTGCCTCAACAGTATCTGTCACTGCACCTCATATGTGGCAGGAAACCAGCTTTGATCTGTCATCTGGTGCAACAGGCACAACAAGCGGAACACATCATGTGGTTGCGATTGATTTTGGCTGTAAACAGAATATTCTGCGCTGTTTAGCAGATGTGGGGTGCCGGGTTGATGTTGTGCCTGCAGATACATCAGCTAATGATATCCTAGCACGCAATCCAGATGGTATCTTTCTTGCGAATGGCCCGGGTGACCCGGCGGCTACTGCAACTTATGCAGCACCTGAGCTGGTAAAGCTTACAGATAGCGGCATTCCCATCTTTGGCATCTGTATTGGACACCAGCTTTTGGCACTTACCTTTGGCGGCTCAACAAAAAAAATGGCGCGCGGACATCGCGGCGCAAACCATCCAGTACGTGACCTAACATCTGGTCAAATTGAAATTACCAGCCAGAATCATGGCTTTGTTGTTGATGCAGACAGCCTACCTGATGATGTGGAAGTCACGCATGTCTCTTTATTTGATGGATCTGTCGAGGGGCTACGACATAAAACCAAGCCTATTTTCAGTGTACAATATCATCCCGAATCGTCTCCGGGACCGCATGACTCACGTAATTTATTTGCACGTTTTGCTTCGCTCATGTCACAGACACAATCAGGGTAATTTGCCATGCCACGCCGTTCTGATATTTCTTCCATTCTGATTATCGGAGCAGGACCGATTATCATAGGTCAAGCTTGTGAATTTGACTACTCAGGAGCTCAAGCCTGTAAAGCGCTACGCGCCGAAGGCTACCGTATCATTCTGGTAAATTCTAATCCAGCGACGATTATGACCGACCCGGGCATGGCTGATGCCACCTATATTGAACCCATTACCCCGCAGATTGTTGCCAAGATTATTAAAAAAGAACGCCCTGATGCATTACTGCCAACAATGGGCGGTCAGACAGCCTTGAACACAGCTCTTGCGCTGCATCGTGATGGTGTCTTGGATGATTTTGATGTCGAGTTGATTGGTGCGCGGCCTGGCTCTATCGAAAAAGCCGAAGACCGCACCCTATTCCGCAATGCAATGGATTCTATCGGCCTTGAATCTGCTCGCTCGCGGACAGTGAATAATTTTGAAGATGCACTTGCAGCCCTCGAAGTTGTCGGCCTTCCAGCTATCATGCGGCCTTCCTTCACCCTTGGCGGTGAAGGCGGAGGTATTGCATATAATCGTGATGAGTTTGAAGCCATTGTGCGCGATGGCTTGCGTCTTTCACCTGTTTCAGAAGTTCTAATCGAAGAATCTCTCCTTGGCTGGAAAGAGTTCGAGATGGAAGTGGTTCGAGACCATACTGATAACTGCATTATTGTCTGTTCAATTGAAAATGTGGACCCAATGGGTGTTCATACCGGCGACAGTATTACCGTTGCACCCGCTCTTACCCTGACAGACAAGGAATATCAGGCACTACGCAATGCTTCGATTGCTGTGCTCCGTGAAATTGGCGTTGATACAGGTGGCTCTAATGTTCAATTTGCCATCAGCCCAACCGATGGACGTATCATTGTCATTGAGATGAACCCACGGGTCAGTCGTTCATCGGCTCTTGCGTCTAAAGCGACCGGGTTTCCGATTGCAAAAATTGCCGCAAAACTCGCCGTTGGATACCGACTTGATGAACTCGATAATGATATTACCGGGGTAACACCAGCCAGTTTTGAGCCAACAATTGATTATGTTGTGACCAAAATTCCGCGCTTCACATTTGAAAAATTTGCCGGCACAACAGCTGAGCTCTCCACATCGATGAAGTCAGTTGGCGAAGCTATGGCTGTTGGCCGGAGCTTTGCAGAAAGTCTTCAAAAGGCCCTACGTTCCCTCGAGACAGGCCTCAGCGGTCTTGATGAAATGGACATGCCGGCTGTTGATAGCACACTCAGCAAAGATAGTTTGCGGGGATGGATTGCCGGGCAGACACCCGATCGTATCTTGCGAATTGCCCAAGCAATGCGCGCTGGAATGAGCCTTCCTGATATTCAGAAAGTAACTAAATGGGACCCATGGTTCCTCACTCAGATTGCTGAAATTGTAGGAGCAGAAAACTGGGTAAAGGAAAATGGGCTACCTGCAGATAAAGCAACGTTCCATAATCTGAAATCACAGGGCTTCTCAGACAGGAGACTAGCCCAGCTTGCCGCAAAGTCAGAAGCTGACGTAACAAATGCGCGGCTGTCACTTGATATCCGCCCTGTTTTCAAACGCATTGATACCTGCGCCGCAGAATTTGCGTCAGAAACAGCCTATCTTTACTCAAGCTTTGAAGATAGTGCAGGCGCAGCCTGTGAAGCTTATCCATCAGATCGCGAAAAAGTCGTTATTCTTGGTGGTGGCCCGAACCGTATCGGGCAGGGTATTGAGTTTGATTATTGTTGCGTTCATGCCGCCTATGCGCTGTCTGATGCCGGCTATGAAACCGTTATGATTAATTGTAACCCTGAGACGGTATCAACCGATTATGATACTTCAGACAGATTATATTTTGAGCCTCTTACAGATGAAGATGTTATCTCGGTGATTCAGCGCGAAGCTGAAAGCGGCCGCGTTAAAGGGGTCATTGTGCAACTTGGTGGTCAGACACCACTAAAGATTGCAGCAGCCCTTGAAGCTGCTGGCATCACAATTTTAGGTACCAGCCCCGATGCTATCGATTTGGCAGAAGACAGAGAACGTTTCCAGAAGCTTTTGAAAAAGCATGACCTTAAACAGCCTGAAAATGGCCTCGCAACCTCAGTCGAACAGGCCCGTGCAATTGTCGATCGTATTGGCCTGCCTGTGGTCATCCGCCCCTCATATGTGCTTGGGGGCCGTGCAATGGAAGTCGTCTACCATATGAGTGATATGGAACGCTACATGCGCGATGCTGTGGTCGTATCTGGTAGCAATCCAGTATTGATAGATGGCTTTGTTGAAAACGCTATTGAAGTTGATGTTGACGCATTATGTGATGGTGATGAAGTCTTTATTGCCGGCATCATGGAACATATTGAAGAAGCTGGTATTCATTCTGGCGATTCAGCCTGTACATTGCCGCCCCAGACGCTGTCCTCTGATATTCTTGGCACTATCAAAGAGCAAACAACTATTCTGGCTCACGCCCTAAAAGTTGTTGGGCTGATGAATGTTCAATTTGCTGTCAAAGGCTCGGACATCTATCTGCTGGAAGTTAATCCACGCGGAAGCCGCACCGTCCCATTTGTCGCAAAAGCTACCGGCAATCCGATTGCAAAAATTGCCGCACGCATCATGGCAGGCGAAAAACTCTCTGCCTTTAATCTGATAACCCATTCCCAAGATCATGTAGCGGTTAAAGAAGCAGTTTTCCCGTTCTCTCGCTTCCCGGGCGTTGATATATTCCTTGGTCCAGAGATGAAATCTACAGGTGAAGTTATGGGGATTGATACGAATTTCGGCCGGGCGTTCGCTAAAAGTCAGCTGGGCGCCGGTACGGTTCTGCCACTAAAAGGAAGTGTCTTTATTTCGGTCAAGGATGCGGATAAGGACGCCTTTATTCCTATCTGCCAAGATCTTGTAAATCTTGGCTTTTCGATTATTGCGACAGGCGGTACAACCGACGCTCTTCAGCAAGCCGGTGTCCCAGCAACCCGTATTAATAAAGTGATGGAAGGTCGGCCGCATGCAGTCGATTCAATGCTATCGGGCGATATTCAGCTAGTCTTCAACACAGCCCATGGCGCCGCCTCTATACATGATAGCTTCTCTTTGCGTCATACGGCACTTACCAATAATATTCCTTACTACACGACAGTATCAGGAAGCCGTGCTGCCGTTGCTGCAATTACCAGTCTCAGAGACGGCAGTCTAGATGTGTGCTCGCTACAGGATTATTTGCCAAACAGGGGCGTTGTAGCGTAAGATTTGGGCTTATAACCATTTACGGAGGCACCCCGTCTAAAGCGACTGCTTACAATTACCTAATAAAGGGGATGCGAGCGCCCCTTACGACAGGATAGAATAAGATGGAAAAAATTCCATTCACACCAGCCGGACTTGAAAAAATTAAAACTGAGCTGGTTAATTTAAAAGGACCTGAACGTCATGAAGTCATCCGTGCTATTGCTGATGCACGCGAACATGGCGACCTTTCTGAAAATGCTGAATATCATGCTGCGCGTGAACGTCAGTCCTTTATTGAGGGCAGGATTACTGAGCTTGAAGATGTGACTAGTCGCGCTGAAGTTATTGATTTGTCTCGTTTAACAGGTCAGATTGTGACGTTTGGTACCAAGGTTGTTGTTGCAGACGAGATAACTGATGAAGAGGCGACTTATGTAATTGTTGGTCCATATGAAGCGGATATTGAACTAGGCCGTATTTCAACAGCCTCACCGATTGCTCGTGCCTTAATTGGTAAAGGTGAGGGTGACTCAGTTGAAGTGCAAACACCACGCGGTCCGCACTCTTATGAAATCATCTCAGTTGCGGTCATTACTGATTAGCCACAAGCCCTAGGGCGCAAAATTAATTGGCACACCCGGCATATTTTTCCGTGACCTGATAGCAAGCGCTGTCTTTACATGGCTAACATTCGGCGCGGGCGTTAGGTTGCTGGTTAGAAACCGCTGAAAATCATCCCAATCGCGTGCAACAATTTTCAGCAGAAAATCTGTCTCTCCCATCAGCATATGGCATTCACGCACCATATCCCATGAGTTGACCAGAACTTCAAATTCCTGAAGATCCGTTTCTGCCTGACTTGTTAGACCAACAAATGCAAAAATTGTAACGGTGTAGCCAAGTGCCTCTCCGTCAATATCAGCATGATAGCCCTTAATGATTTCAGCATCTTCGAGCGCTCTTACACGCCGCAGACAAGGGGGTGCTGAAATGCCCGCATTTTTGGCGAGCTCCACATTTGTCATGCGACCATGTTCTTGCAGATCGCTTAAAATCCGCTTATCAACAGTATCAAGTTTGAATTTTTTGGCCATTATATTAGGTCCACCTCTAATCATCACTTTACGGTGACATAATTCAAAGCGCAACAATATTACAAATTCAGGAAATATTTTAAATTTAGAAGCTGCATCAGTATTTGCAAATGGTTCTTTCATTTCTCTTCAAGGATAGGCCCTCAATGTCGCGTTCACCTCACTCTTCTGCCCCTTTTGCCCCATTACCTGCATCAACATGGATTTTATCTGATGGCACTATGGGGATGATGAGCCAGTCTTTTGCTCTGGCTCAATCGCTGGGACTAGACGCAACTGACATGCGCGCAGTGCCGACACCCTGGCTACGCCTCTTTCCCTCCCATGCTGCTATTCCTGGATGGCAACTTACCTTTGGTCGTAAGCCTGACTGGCTTAAGGCAGGCATATTTCCTGAACTTCTGATTACTTGTGGCACCCGTATGGCAGGCCTTTCGGTTGGAATTCGCAGACTAACGTCAAAGCGGACAAAAACCATTCATATTCAAGACCCACGTATCTCTCCCCATCATTTCGACATGCTTATTGTTGCTGCTCATGATAAAATGGCAGCCCTCGCCGGTTCGGTCGGCTATGAGCATGTGCTGGTAAGTACCGGCTCCCTTAACAGGCTGACCCATGATGCCATTGCAGAGCAAGCAAGCAGCCTGTCAAAACCATTCTTACGCCTTCACGCGCCTGTCTATGCTGTCATGATCGGCGGGCATAATAAGCGCTATAAAGCAGGTGCTGAAGCCTTTGCTGCCCTTGGCCGCCAGCTAGCAGCACTTGCCAATAAAACCGGTGCCAGCCTTGCGCTCATTCCGTCACGCCGGACACCCGCCCGTCACCTCAAAAATCTGACAATTGCGCTGACAGGCCTGTCATATACGCTCTGGGATGGGCAGGATCCAAACCCATATCCCGGCATTCTAGGTCAGGCAGATGCGGTGATTGTGACATCAGATTCTGTTAATATGACAAGTGAGGTGGCCCTAACAGGAAAACCCCTCATGGTCGCAACATTGCGCGAAGAAAAGGGCCGTATTGCAGAGTTTCACACACGCATGAGAGCCAATCACCATACTGTCCTACTTGAAGAGGTTCTGGAAAATCCAGATCTGCTCACCACACCTTTTGCCGTTCTTGATGAAATGCCAGCTCTCAGTGCGCAGGTAAGACAGCATTTCGGCTGGCAAGACCGTGCGTAATATCAGCTAAGCCAGCGTCCGGCAGATGAGAACCTCTTTAACGGAATAGCCTGTCGCCTAAACTGCCCATGCCAGAATAGAGACCTGCAACCTGCTCTTCATAACCGTTATATATAAGGGTTGGCACCCGTTCATCTGAGCCAAGCATTCGCTCGGTCGCCTGCGACCAGCGCGGGTGAGACACCTCTGGATTAACATTTGCCCAGAACCCATATTCATTTTTTGCCAGCTGCTCCCAGAAGCTTACAGGCTTTTGGTCTGTGAAGGTAAATTTCACAATGGATTTGATACCTTTAAATCCATATTTCCATGGCAATATACAGCGCAACGGCGCCCCATTCTGCTTCTCTAGCCCTTTGCCATACATGCCAGTTCCGAGCAATGTAAGCTCGTTCATACCTTCTTCAATTGTGATACCTTCAACATATGGCCATGGATACCAAGACTGCTTCTGTCCGGGCGCAACAGATGGGTCATAAAATGTTTCCATCTTGATATATTTTGCCCCTGATGTCGGGCGCGCGAGCGCCACCAGCTTAGCAAATGGCACGCCCGTCCAAGGTACAGCCATCGCCCATGCTTCAACACATCGGTGGCGGTAAAGCCGTTCTTCCTGAGACCCAAGCTTGGCGATAAGATCAGCGGCATCTATTTTCAGCACTTTTTCAACCATCCCATCAATTGTCACCATCCAGGGATCAGTTTCCAGTTTCTGTGCTTTGCGCCAAATTGTTTTGGATGAACCAAATTCATAAAAATTAGTATAGGTTATAGCTTCCTGTTCAGCTGTTAATGCACGGTCAAGGCTATAGCTATTATTGCGAGGGGCTGGAAATCCTGTGATAGGTGCTGCAACGGCCTGAGCCATCATCGACGATAACCCCGCTGTCCCTGCTGCGATACCAATCCCTGCAAGTCCTGCTGCTTTCAGCCATTGACGGCGTGATAGAAATAAGGCTTCATCTGTTGCCATATGCTGAGATATTTCCCAACTTTTTTTCGTTTTAAGAAGCATATTATATCATCCTTACCAGTGATAATTCTTCAGGCCTTGCGGCAGGATACCTGCCAATCCCGAAAGCCTTTTTACGATAATAATATCAAATCTGCTCTTTGATTAGGGCAAAATATAGGCACTTTACCACAGATAAGGTCAACGAAGCGCAGCGCAGGCGCGGGCAATCCGTGTCATCGCATCATCCAGCACGTCAGTTGCAGCAGCATATGAAATCCTAAAATAAGGTGATAAGCCAAATGCGGCACCCGGCACCATTGCAACACCTTCTGACTCCAGAAAATACGTCACAACATCGCTATCTGTTTTTAAGACGACACCCTCTGGTGTTGTGCGCCCAAGAAGCTCTGCACAAGAGGGATAAACATAAAAGGCGCCAGCGGGCTTCATACAGCTAATACCATCGATATCATTGAGCCGGTTTGTGACGAGCGAGCGTCGCTCATCAAAAATGGCCAATTGCGGTGCCATGAAGTCCCGCGGTCCAGTAAGGGCGGCAACCGCTGCCCATTGTGCAATAGAATTCGGGTTAGACGTAGATTGCGACTGGATCTTTGCCATTGCCTTTATCAACGGCGCAGCGCCCGCTGCATAGCCAATCCGCCAGCCTGTCATCGAATAGGATTTCGATACACCGTTCATGGTGAGAATACGTGGGATGAGGTCGGGCGCAATTTCTGCCATTGTTGCAAAAACAGCTCCATCATAAATCAAATATTCATAAATATCATCACATAGCACATGCAAATGCGGATGGGCGCGCACAACATCAGCAAGCGCAATAAGTTCGTCTTTTGAATAGGTCGCGCCTGTAGGGTTAGAGGGGCTATTCAGGATGAGCCATTTACTGTGCGGCGTTATTGCAGCGGCTAATACCTCTGGCGTCAGCTTGAAGTCATCTTCTTCTGCACAGGATAGAATCACAGGAACACCCTCTGCCACCCTTACGATTTCAGGATAAGACACCCAGTATGGCGCCGGAATAATTACTTCATCTCCGTCATTCACCGTTGCCATCAGTGCATTGAACAATACCTGCTTACCGCCGGTAGCGATCGTGATATTCTCGCGTTCATAGGCAATGTTGTTATCGCGTGCGAATTTTGCAATCACAGCATCTTTAAGATCTGGAATGCCATCAACAGTCGTGTATTTTGTTTTGCCCGCATTCATCGCATCAACGCTAGCTTTGCAAATATGCGAGGGCGTATCAAAATCAGGTTCACCCGCAGCAAGGCCTATGATATTTTCTCCAGCCGCTTTTTTTTCATCCGCAATACGGGTCATCGCCATCGTTGGTGAGGGCTTAATACGGTGTAGGCGGTCAGCAATAAAATTTGTTGTCATTATAAAAGCATCCAGTGGGTAGAAAATCTAAAGCAATAAAATGAGATTATACCAGCGTTAAGTATGATAACCCAGCATTTTACAGTTGAGCTGAAAAAAACGACATCTAAATGCATCATCCCTTTGCCTTTCTTGCTCATAGGCTTATCTTGCACAACATGGAAGCTCATATCGAATCACTGCTAACAGATAGAGAACAGAAACCTGCGGATTATACGCTTGTGTCTGACTTTGCCCCTAATGGCGATCAGCCAAAGGCAATTAGCGACCTCATGAGTGGGATCAAAGAAGGTGAGCGCGATCAGGTACTTCTTGGGGTAACAGGGTCTGGCAAGACATTTACCATTGCCCATGTTATTGAACAAACAAAGCGTCCAGCCCTCATTCTTGCACCTAACAAAACGCTTGCTGCACAGCTATATGGAGAGATGAAATCACTCTTTCCAGAGAATGCTGTCGAGTATTTTGTTTCCTATTATGATTACTATCAGCCAGAAGCCTATGTGCCGCGCTCTGACCTATTCATTGAAAAAGAATCCTCTATCAATGAGCAAATTGATCGGATGCGGCATTCTGCAACGCGCTCTCTTCTCGAGCGTGATGATGTCATTATCGTTGCCTCTGTTTCCTGTATTTATGGCATTGGGTCTGTTGAGACCTACTCCACCATGACAATGCGCATTACACAAGGAGATGAACTTGAACGCCAATCCTTGCTCCGTCGCTTAACCGAACTTCAATATCGCCGAAATGATGTTAATTTTTCCCGGGGGTCGTTCAGAGTGCGTGGCGACAATATTGAAGTATTTCCGGCTCACCTCGAAGATAGAGCCTGGCGGATTTCTCTGTTTGGGGACGACGTAGAAGAAATCTGGGAGTTTGATCCGCTTACCGGTGAGAAAACAGCACAACTGCCAAAAATTACGATTTTTGCAAATTCACATTATGTCACGCCACGCCCAACCCTTCAGCAGGCTGTTAAATTGATTGGCAATGAGCTCACTGTTCGGCTTCATGACTTTAACGAAACAGGAAAGCTTCTCGAAGCACAGCGCTTACAGCAACGCACCCAGTTTGATCTTGAGATGATCGAGGCGACAGGAAGCTGCAATGGTATTGAAAATTATTCGCGCTATCTATCTGGTCGTTCGCCAGGTGAACCGCCCCCGACCTTATTCGAATATCTGCCGGAAAATGCTCTGCTCATCGTTGATGAAAGCCATGTGACTGTGCCGCAAATTGGCGCGATGTATAAAGGAGACTTCGCCCGAAAATCGACCTTATCAGACTATGGCTTTCGCTTGCCCTCTTGCCTTGATAACAGGCCGTTGAAATTTGAAGAATGGGAACAGTTTCG
>CATISA010000151.1 GCA_949529445.1 Alphaproteobacteria bacterium UBA4588 | reverse complement strand
TGAGGCCTCTGGTAACAGATGTCCCAGATGAATAGCCATCCAGCATGGTTCATACCATGCGGACATAACCCGGCTTATAGGCCATCTGTTCTTATTTTACCTGTATTTGAGCATAGTGCCTTAATCATGCCATTTTCTGCTTGTAAGATAATCTTAATCATATTCTATCTTTGATCGCTCACTACACGATTAGAGGTATCTCTGATTGTCGGCAGGGCCTTCTCCCTTCCAGACCGTTTCCCCCAAAACGAAAAACGGCCCTGCTGGCATGAGAGCAGCTGGCATAAGACCGGATGACATAAGTATCGAGACAGTACCAGCTTTCAGTCTTCTCCCACAAAAACCCTCACTTACTCCTTGGTAGGCGGGGTTTGCGAGTTATTGGACTTGGTAAATTCTTTCCTTTTTTTCCCCTGATTCACAGCACACTTCACAGTTGTTCAGTTCGTTGCACTATCATATCCCTTCCCCTTAACATCAATGATGGCAGCATCGGAGCTACTTTAGCAGAGCAGAATAGGCACCAGAACAGTAATAAACGCTACCATCCAACTCTGAATCAAAAATTAATCATAAAATTGAATAACTTAAACATCGTTGCTAAAGCATTTTGTCATAAACAGTTGAAATTACGTCTTTTTTCCATACTTTACCATGTAAAACCATTGACGACCATCAAATCCCATGGTATCCCATAAAAACCCAATTGAAGAAAGATTTACCTTCTGATCTGCCTTATAGGCGGCCGTGAAGAGAAAAATACCAAGTCTTTCAGGGGGGTAGGCGTATAAATAAAACGGGATATGGTGCGTGGATTTATTTCTATCCACATTTGAAAATAGGATTGATACGAAAGGTCGGCTTTCGGTACCGGCCCCCTATCGCGCTGTGCTTGAGAGAAGCCGGAGCCCGCTTTATCTCTATAAGTCCCTGACGCTTCCTTGTCTTGAAGGGTGTGGTCCTGAGCGCATTACCCAGATTGTGAATGCGATTGAAGAGCTTGATAGCCTTTCTGAAGAAGCAGAAATTTTACAAACCATGCTTTCTAGTGCGCAGGAAATGCGGCTTGATAGCGAAGGGCGGATGATGCTACCAGCTGAGTTTGTTGCTTATGCTGAGCTTGATGGCCAGGCCCTGTTCTCTGGTATCGGGCGGTCTTTTCAGGTGTGGCAACCAACCGCTTTCCGGAGCCGTGAGACAGATAGTCGTGCCCGCGCAAAACGGGATGGAGTGCCGTCTCTTCGGCTTCGCCCGCGAAGTACCTCTAATGAGGGAGCTGGGTAATGTCAGAAGCCAGCTTGCACATCCCTGTTATGCTGGACGAGGTTATCTGCGCACTTGCCCCTGCTGACAATGGTCTCTTTATTGACGCTACATTCGGAAATGGCGGCTATAGCCGTGCCATTCTTTCTTCTGCTGCCTGTTCTGTTGCTGCCATTGACCGCGATCCGGATGCTATTCTGCGCGGACAAGAGCTTATTGATGCCTCAAATGACAGGCTTTCGTTGCATGAGGGTCCCTTCTCGCAGATGGCAGAGATGATGGAAAACACCTCTTTTTCTAAGGTGGATGGCATTGTCTTTGATTTAGGAGTCTGTTCAACCCAGCTTGATCAGCCAGAGCGTGGTTTTTCATTCCGCCAGGATGGCCCGCTTGATATGAGGATGTCAAAAGACGGCACCGATGCTGCTCATATTATCAATCATTATGGTGAAGCCGATATTGCCAACATCCTCTGGCGATATGGCGAAGAGCGTGCCTCACGTCGTATCGCACGCGCTATTGTCCAGGCCCGCCTTACCGCCCCTATTGAGCGTACAGCCCAGCTTACTAACATCATTCATTCTGTGATGCCCCGCCCAAAGCCTGGTCAGGCAGATAGTGCAACTCGGTCATTTCAAGCGCTCCGAATCTATGTGAATGCTGAGCTTGAAGAGATTGAAGCAGCGCTGCTAGCCGCTGAAAAATTACTCAAGCCAGGAGCCATTCTTGCTGTTGTTAGCTTTCATTCGCTTGAAGACCGGATTGTAAAATTATTTCTAGCAGACCGCAGCGGCGCTAAGGCTCGCCCCTCGCGCCACCTGCCTGATGTTAGCCCTGAAACGCTACCAACCTTTATCCTTACGCCACGCAAACCCATACCGCCGACTGAGGCAGAAATGAGCCTTAACCCACGATCTCGTTCAGCTAAATTGCGCGTCGCTCAGCGCACCGACGCGCCAGTTACTATGCAGGAGGTTGCGTGATGAAGATTGTTATCCTTGCATGCGTCGCGCTTGGCTTATGTGGCAGCGGTCTCTACATGGTAAAGCGGTCAGTTGATGCGCGTTACAAAGAGCTGAAAGAGCTGAAGCACACTATTACCACTGCTGAAGACAGAACCTCTATTCTTGCGGCAGAATGGGCCTATCTGAGTCGTCCTGAACGGATTATTTCTCTATCTTCTTCTTTGCT
>CATISA010000150.1 GCA_949529445.1 Alphaproteobacteria bacterium UBA4588 | reverse complement strand
GCAAACAGGGTTGCATAAAAAAGCGAAAATCCAAAAGAAAAAATAATGCATCCGCCGAGTATCGCGACAATATCAGTTACAGTGGCAAGTGAATAACTAACATGTGGCCTCGCGGTTAAAAACCTTGTGGCAATAGTCTTGAAATAAACCGTTATTGTCGCCAACACACTGATCGTTAAGGCTGTGCCTAACGACATGGCAAGCACTGAAATTATACCTACCATCTTGAGGCTAAGCGAATATGCTAGCAACAAAACAATGATTGCCCCAGAACAGGGCCGTATGCCAATTGATGCAATGATGCCAAGGAATGACCCCATTGTGAGGGGATCTTGAAGTTCACGCACAGAAGGACCGTGAGCATGGCCGCATTCGGCAGAATGAGTTCTCTCATCTTCATCATCTGCCTGATCACGAGAACCTCGCACCGCCTTTAATAGATTGAACAAGCGGAATACGACAATCAGAAACCCAACCAGCATCATCAGCGCAAAGCTTGTGATTTCAATATCAGTGATAACCCCTCTGGTCTGCCGCATTGATAAATCAAACAGCCAAACTGATACCGTCACAACTGTGATAGCTGTTATGCCTTGGATAAGAGAGGAAAAAAATGATAACAATATGCCACGTGGGAGATGACTTCTATGGGTTAATAAATAGGTTGAAATGATGATTTTACCGTGCCCCGGCCCTGCTGCATGAAACACACCATATAAAAAGCTGAAACTGATAAGCGCTACCGATGCACCAAAACTATCCGTCTCAACACGGCGCAGTAATTCTGCTAACTCAATGTGCAGTCCTTTTTGAACTGATTGGATGAAACTGAGATAGTGTGAGACGGTAAAATTGGCAACATCGCTGTGCCATATAGCGCCAGTGATAAGCGTCATAGCCACCACAGATAACAGAAGAATTACACGCTGGCTCATTGACATTTAACAAGAATAGTCTCTGCAAATAATCTGCCGATCGTTTGATTTGGGTTTTCATCTAATGTTGTTGATTGCGATAAAGCGATAGCCTCAGATGATGGATTTGGCTGGCGTATTGTGGTGCTGCAACCATCCGGTACAATGCCTGCAAAGCTTACAACAGCATCATCAAGGTGGAACATCTCGATATAGTATGTGGGGTCAAAGATAGCATAGGAGAAGGGCTGCGTTTTGACATCTATGGGATCTGTGAGCTGCATGGTGAAACGCATCCAAACGCGCTGTCCGCGGATCTCAACCCCAACTCTACTAATTCGGTCTGCTGGGACTGTTTCATCATTCACTGTCACGAGAGTGAAAAAATTATAGGCCTGCAACCCGTCTAAGATTATTTCCACCTCTGCAGACAATCCTGTCTGGATACCTTGCGGATGGTTAGCGGCATCCTCTATCAAGGCCGTTGAAAAAAAATCATCGAACAACCATTCTTGATTAATAGCTGTAACCATACCGTCATCACCCATAACGATCTGACTATTGAGGTCGACCCACATATGAGGATGTGCTTTGATAAGTGAGACTGGCGCAACCAAACAGCTCACCAGAACAAAAATCTTGATGAGTATGCCACGCATTTGAGCTGTTTGACGAGAATTTGCCATTATAATATGAAATACACCGGCTATCATTTTTTGATTAATCACCGCAATAATAGCTTAGCCTGCTCCAAAAAATCCACATACTTTTGTAATAAATCATATTTATAAACAGGCCTGCACCCAAAGCCCTATGCCAGAAGATTATATCACTTTGGCATAGTGACTTGAACCTTTGCTCACAAGCCTTTATCCTAACTAAGACAAAGCGCGCGGCTAGAAAGAGCTGCCCAGTGACTTGCCATGTTTTCGCACGCGCTTTGCACTTGTAAAGATTCAAAATAGTTTTTTTGGATTGGGCAAATTGGGAGTTAGTAGTTATGTGTATGGGCTGCGCTGAAGCCGTATTAATGAGCAATGAGGGGAAAACACCAGATACCACTGAAGCAACGCTATATTTCGTAGGGTTTGCAGTATGGTTTTTTCTTCTGGCTCAT
>CATISA010000149.1 GCA_949529445.1 Alphaproteobacteria bacterium UBA4588 | reverse complement strand
TTCATTTCCCATTTCGTTACCTGTGGGACCGTAATTTCTGAATCAAACTGTCTGGCTGTGGACAGGTGTAACAGACTATGCAAGATGGAGACGCAAATGGTTGCAGAACTCGTGGATTTTAAAATGAACTCAGATGATAAGACCAAGGCATTAGACGCGGCAATTGGACAAATTGAAAAGGCGTTTGGTAAAGGTTCAGTGATGAAGCTTGGGCAAAATGATAGTGTTGTTGATATACAATCTATCTCGACCGGTTCTCTTGGACTTGATATTGCCCTCGGCATTGGCGGATTTCCCAAAGGTCGGATTATTGAAATTTATGGCCCAGAATCATCTGGCAAAACAACTCTGGCATTGCATGCGGTTGCAGAAGCTCAAGCAATGGGTGGTAATTGCGCCTTTGTTGATGCCGAGCATGCCCTCGACCCCGGTTATGCACGTAAACTTGGTGTTAATCTTGATGATTTACTCATCTCTCAGCCCGACGCTGGCGAACAGGCACTCGAAATTGCCGATACGCTTGTGAGGTCCGGCGCGATTGATGTTTTGGTCGTTGATTCGGTTGCTGCGTTAGTTCCGCGTGCTGAATTAGAAGGCGAAATGGGTGATACCCATGTTGGGTTGCAAGCGCGCCTAATGAGCCAAGCATTGCGGAAACTTACATCATCGATTGCACGCTCAAACTGTCTGGTTATCTTCATTAATCAGATCAGATTGAAAATTGGTGTTATGTTTGGAAATCCAGAAACAACATCTGGTGGTAATGCTCTTAAATTCTACGCATCTGTGCGCCTTGATATTCGCCGGATTGGGGCAATTAAGGATCGTGAAGAAGTTGTTGGTAATCAGACCCGTGTTAAGGTCGTCAAAAACAAGGTGTCTGCGCCGTTCCGTACAGTTGAATTTGATATAATGTATGGTGAGGGTATTTCCAAGATGGGCGAGATACTTGATTTGGGCGTTGCAGCAGGTTTGGTGGAGAAGTCAGGGTCATGGTTCTCATATAGCACCCAGCGTATTGGTCAGGGGCGTGAGAATGCAAAGACCTTCTTGAAGGAAAATCCTCAGATTGCCGGAGAAATCGAAGCAGCTATTCGTCAGAATGCAGGTCTTGTTCAAGAACAGATGTTGGATAATATTGTCGCTGATGAGGATGATAATTAACCAGATTTTGGTCAGCAGGATATCCCTGTGAAAGCCTGTTTTTGACCCATTGATTTATCTCTTTATAAAAGAGCCCCTTTAACCTGCGTTTCCGCAGATAAAAAGGGCTCTTTTTATATGATGTTATCTCCTGCATCTTTATGACAGTTCTGATAGACGGTTCTGGACAAAGGGGCGCTTGTTTTCGTAAATAAGACAATGCGCAGTTTAGCATTTACTTTTGCTTATCGAAAAGAAGGTCTTCCATGACAAGCGTTACTGATATTCGCTCTATGTTTCTTGATTATTTTGTCCGTAATGGCCACACCGAAGTGGCCTCTAGCCCGCTTGTTCCGCAAAATGATCCAACCCTGATGTTTACCAATTCCGGTATGGTGCAGTTTAAGAATGTATTTACAGGTCTTGAAAATCGTGATTATACGCGGGCGGTGACATCTCAGAAATGTGTGCGAGCTGGCGGCAAGCATAATGACCTTGAAAATGTTGGTTATACAGCACGCCATCACACCTTTTTTGAAATGCTGGGCAATTTTAGCTTTGGGGATTATTTCAAAGAAGAGGCGATCCACAATGCTTGGCAATTGGTAACGGGTGAACTTGGCCTAAATAAAGATAAGCTTATTGTGACGGTTTATTCTGAAGATGAGCAGGCAGCAGGGCTATGGCGCAAAATCGGAGGCTTATCTGATGACCGTATTATTCGGATTTCAACCACTGATAATTTCTGGTCTATGGGTGATACAGGTCCTTGTGGACCCTGTTCTGAAATATTTTACGACCATGGCCCGCATGTTTTTGGTGGCCCTCCTGGATCGCCAGATGAAGACGGTGACAGGTTTATTGAAATCTGGAATCTGGTTTTCATGCAGTATGAGCAGACAGATACGGGGCGGTTAGACTTGCCGCGACCGTCTATCGATACTGGTATGGGGCTTGAGCGCATTGCAGCGGTTTTGCAAGGCACTCATGATAATTACGATATTGATTTAATGCGTGCACTGATTGAAGCGTCCGCTGATGCATCAAACACTGACCCCGATGGCCACAAAAATGTCTCTCATCGTGTTGTGGCAGACCATCTTAGGTCTGCTGGCTTTCTGATTGCTGATGGCGTTTTGCCGTCAAATGAAGGGCGCGGCTATGTCCTGAGACGTATTATGCGGCGGGCGATGCGGCATCTACACCAATTAGGCTGTGACGACCCAGTGATGTTCCAGCTTGTTCCGGCATTGGTTCGGAAAATGGGGGGGCATTATCCTGAGCTTGTACGTGCTCAGCCGCTCATTTCAGAAACGTTAAAGCTTGAAGAAACACGTTTCAAAGAAGCGTTAGCGCGTGGCTTAAAAATCCTCACCACCGAAGTGGAAGGCAAGGCATCAGGCGGAACATTATCTGGTGAAACAGCCTTTAAACTCTATGATACTTATGGGTTCCCACTGGATTTAACAGAAGATTTTATGCGTGGTTATGACTGGCGGGTTGATATAGCCGGCTTTGAGTCTGCCATGAAGGCACAAAAAGAGGCAGCGCGCGCTGCGTGGTCTGGGTCAGGGAGCAAGGCTGACGAGCGTATACTGTTTGAGCTTGCAGATACTCATGGCGCAACTGAGTTTTTGGGATATTCAGGCCTGTCATCTGAAGCTGTTGTCACGGCCATTGTTAAAGATGGTGCAGAGGTGGCGCATCTTGGGGAGGGTGAAAGCGGTCTGATGGTCACCAACCAGACACCGTTTTATGGCGAATCAGGCGGGCAGATGGGTGATACAGGGATTGTGCAGAGCGGTGAAGTAGTAGGTCATGTAACCGACACCCAGAAAACAGCCGCCGGTCTGTTTCTGCATCATGTCACGGTCGATAAAGGCCAATTTGAAATCGATATGCCGGTTGGTCTTCTTGTAGATGAAGAGCGTCGGACATCTTTGCGCGCGAATCATAGTGCAACTCATTTGTTGCATGAGGCATTGCGGATTGTCTTAGGTGATCATGTTGCTCAGAAAGGCTCACTTGTTGCACCAGAAAAATTACGGTTCGATTTCAGCCATTCGATTGCCATGAGCGCCGAGGAAATTTCAGCTGTTGAGGATATCGTGAATGCGCGTATCCGGATGAATAGTGATGTCTCAACCAGACTTATGACGCCTGATGAAGCTGTTAAAGAGGGTGCGCTTGCTTTGTTTGGCGAAAAATATGGTGACGAAGTCCGTGTTGTCTCTATGGGCGGTCCATCAGAAATTTCAGGAAAATTGGCATGGTCTGTTGAGCTTTGTGGCGGTATTCATGTCACCCATACAGGTGATATTGCGTTACTCAAGGTGATATCAGAGTCAGCTGTTGCTGGCGGTGTCCGCCGGATAGAGGCTGTCACGCATGCGCATGGGCTTTCTTATCTTGCTGGGCGTGATGCAGCCTTGTTGCGCGCAGCACAGATTCTTAAAGCAGCCCCAGACCAGCTAGAAGGCCGGCTGGAGCAGTTACTTGACGATAGACGCAAAATGGAGCGGGAAATATCGAGCCTGCGCCAAAAGCTTGCTGCTGGCGGAACAGAGAATAATGACAGCGAAATGCTAGGTAATATCGGTTATCGCGGCAAAGTGTTAGACGACACACCGGCGCGTGAGCTGAAATCAATGGCTGATGCGATGCGCGCTAACGCCTCTGGCACTGTTATCTGTCTTGTTGCAACTGATGCGGGAAAAGCTTCAATCGTAGTGTCAGTCACTGATGACTTGATAGGCCAGATGGATGCTGTTGCTCTGGTAAAGGTTGGCGCAGCAGCGCTTGGTGGGGCAGGCGGTGGTGGCCGCGCTGACATGGCACAAGCTGGCGGTCCGAATGCAGAGGCTGCTGCAGACGCTGTTAAGGCGGTACGTCAGGCTGTGTTGGACGCAGGATAAGCAGCAAAACATAAGCAGTTATAGAGAATAAAAAAGGCAGGCTGTGGCCTGCCTTTTGTGTCATGAAGGGCTATTATAAAGCATAACAGCCTTTTGGTTGTTAGTGCCTGTTACGCCATGGCCTTTTGGAGATTTTCATCAATAGCGTTTAGGAATTCATCTGTTGACAGAAATGGCTGATTTGGGCTGACAAGCAGAGCAAGGTCCTTTGTCATTTGGCCTTTTTCAACAGTTTCGATACACACCCGTTCTACTGTTTCCGCAAAGGTAGCAACCTCTGGTGTATCATCAAACTTTGCACGGTAAGACAGAGCCCGTGTCCAGGCAAAGATAGACGCAATCGGGTTTGTTGATGTCTGCTTTCCCTGCTGATGCTGACGATAGTGACGTGTGACTGTTCCATGTGCAGCTTCAGCTTCAACGGTTTTACCATCTGGTGTCATCAAAACAGATGTCATTAGGCCAAGCGAGCCAAATCCTTGTGCCACTGTGTCTGACTGAACATCACCATCATAGTTTTTACACGCCCAGACAAAACCGCCATCCCATTTCATTGCGCATGCAACCATGTCATCGATAAGACGATGTTCATAGGTGATGCCAGCTTCGGCGAACTTGTTTTTATATTCTGTCTGAAAGACTTCTTCAAAAATGTCCTTGAAGCGGCCATCATAGACCTTCATGATTGTGTTCTTGGTTGACAGATATACAGGCCAGCCAAGATCAAGCCCATAATTCATACAAGCACGTGCAAAGCCACGAATGGACTCGTCTAGATTATACATTGCCATTGCAACGCCGCCATCGGGGAAATCATAGACAGTATGGGTTGTTGCTTCACTGCCGTCTGCAGGCTGGAAGGAAAGGGTAAGCGTTCCTGCCCCCTCAACCTTCATATCTGTCGCGCGGTACTGGTCACCAAAAGCGTGACGGCCAATAACAATTGGCTTTGTCCATCCCGGGACAAGGCGGGGGACATTATTACAGATAATCGGCTGACGGAATACTGTGCCACCCAGAATGTTCCGGATAGTGCCATTTGGTGATTTATACATCCGCTTCAGGTCAAATTCTGCAACACGGTCTTCATCAGGTGTGATGGTTGCGCATTTAACACCAACGCCATGTTCTTTAACAGCATTAGCGGCATCAACAGTTATCTGGTCATCTGTTGCATCGCGAGCTTCCATACCAAGGTCGAAATATTTCAAATCAACATCAAGATAGGGATGAATAAGACTGTCTTTGATTTTTTGCCAGATGATGCGGGTCATTTCATCCCCATCCATCTCAACAACAGGATTTTTAACCTTGATTTTTGCCATGATATCCCCCGGGGTAACGGCCGGTCAGTCCTCATGAGGAGGATACGACCGCTTATGGTTATAGCGAGTAAAGATTGAAGAGCTTTGTTTACTCATCTAAGAAGCAATACGCAAGAGCTACTCAAGCATATATCATCGCAATTAAGCTTATTCACGTCCTTGCCATACCGCATTGAGAAAAGTAACTATCGGCGGGGGGGAAGAATGTTTTCAATAATCTCTGCAAGGTCATGAGCATTTTCATGCTGATGAAGTGTCCCAACTTTGCGTGAATGAACAAATCCCTCATTGTCAGTATGGTGTAGCAAGTGAAATAAAGGTTGCCAAAAGCTCTCAGTGTTCAGAAAGAAAAGGGGAGTGTTTAACAGGCCAAGCTGGTTCCATGTGAGCACTTCCATAAGTTCATCAAGCGTACCAAGACCGCCTGGCAGAATGATTATGCCGTCGGCCATTTCATACATTTTTGCTTTACGGTCATGCATCGAGCTCACAATTTGAAGCGATTGGACATCTGTATGGCCAATTTCGCGTGAGTCAAGAAAGTCAGGAATAATGCCGGTTACATGGCCGCCGGTTTCAATGGCACCTGTCGCAAAAGCACCCATCAGACCTGTGCGCCCGCCACCATAAACGAACTGATATCCACGTGCACCGAGCATCCTGCCAAGGGTCGATGTACTTTCACTATATGAGGGGCGTGTACCAGAGGATGCACCGGCAAAGATACAAAGACATGACATAGAAACTCTCTTAGCCAGAGGTGATTGTGTTTTTAG
>CATISA010000148.1 GCA_949529445.1 Alphaproteobacteria bacterium UBA4588 | reverse complement strand
CCCATTAAGCCAGCTGGCGGGTCCATATCAGAATTCACACCGATAAAGACGGCAGCAAGGCCAACGAAAGAATGTAATGCGGCGACAAGCTGCGGCATGCCTGTCATTTCAACCCGCATTGCAACAATAGCACCAATAATCGCGCCAATACCAAGCATTGGCAGTAGCCATGAAGAGATGGTCACATTCGGACCTAATATCGTTCCTATAATCGCAAGTGCCATACCGGTAATACCGTACCAGACGGCACGTTTTGCTTTCTCCTGATTAGACAGGCCGCCAAGGGCCAGAATAAACAGAACGCTTGATGCAATATAAATCGCTGTTACAAAGTTCACGCTCATTTTATCTACTCCCTAACTCTTCTGGAACATTGCCAGCATGCGGCGTGTCACCATAAAGCCACCTACAATATTAATTGTTGCGATAAGCACCGAAACAGCTGCCAGAATGCCGACTATGCCGTTGGGTGAATCAATTTGCAGAAGCGCACCAATAATAATAATACCGGAGATGGCATTCGTAATTGCCATCAATGGTGTATGAAGGGCATGGCTCACATTCCAGATGACCTGAAAACCAACGAAACAGGATAGTGCAAACACAATAAAATGCTGCATGAACGCCGCGGGCGCATAACTGCCAAGTAAGGTCATGAAAAGCCCACCAACAACAAGTAAGCCAACCTGTCTGCGGCCAGATGCTCGCTCAGCTGCCAAGGCTTCAGCCGCTTTTTCCTCTGCTGTTGGCTCAGCCACTGTGGGGGCTGATGTCTGTTTTCCAATAGCCTGAATCTTGGGTGGTGGTGGCGGGAAAGTAACATCACCATGATGCGCGATTGTTGCGCCGCGGATAACATCATCCTCCATATTAATATTCAAAACACCGTCTTTTTCAGGTGTCAGGTCATCAAGCATATGACGGATGTTTGTTGCGTAGAGTGTCGAGCTTTGGGCCGCCATGCGACTTGGGAAATCTGTATAGCCAACAATTTTAACCCCATTATCTGTCTCAATAATTTTATGAGCAACAGTCAGATCGCAGTTCCCGCCCTGTTCTGCTGCAAGGTCAACAATGACAGAGCCGGGCTTCATCAATTTGACCATCTCAGCAGGCCATAATTTAGGCGCTGGGCGCCCGGGAATAAGGGCGGTTGTGATGACAATATCAACTTCAGGTGCTTGCTCTCTGAACAGTGCCATTTCTTTCTCGATAAATTCAGGCGAGGCTGGCTTTGCATACCCGCCATCACCAGAACCATCTTCATCAAATTCGAGCATCAGGAATTCTGCGCCCATTGATTCAATCTGTTCTGCTACTTCAGGGCGAACATCAAAAGCCCGCACAATAGCGCCAAGCGATTGAGCTGTCCCGATAGCGGCAAGGCCAGCAACGCCAGCCCCAATAACCAGAACCTTGGCAGGCGGCACTTTACCAGCGGCCGTAATTTGACCTGTGAAAAACCGGCCAAAATTATTACTGGCTTCAATAACAGCGCGATATCCCGCGATATTAGCCATTGATGACAGCGCATCCATTTTCTGCGCCCGACTAATACGCGGCACCATATCCATTGCAATTGCGCTCGCACCAGTAGAGGCTACTGCTTTAAGGGCTTTTTCATTCTGACCTGGCCAGAAAAAACTAATCAGTGTTTTATCAGCCGATAATCGTTTCAGCTCGGCATCATTCGGGCGCTGAACCTTGATAATCACATCTGCAGCTTTGAAAAGCGCAGCGGCGGTTGCCACAACGTTAACACCGGCATCTATATATGCATCATCCGAGAAACCGGCGGCCTTTCCAGCGCCTTTCTGAATGATGCAGCTATGACCAAGCTTTGCGAGTTGTCGAGCGCTATCTGGAGTAAGCGCGACACGCGCTTCATCAGTTGCACTTTCTACAGGGGCGCCAATTTTCACACCATCCTCCTTGAAAAACCATCAATTAACGAAATGCTTCATATAGTTGGAACAGACTACAATCTTTAAGCTCTCACTGTCACCTCAAAACCTCTATGAAGTGAGCTTTATCCTATTTACGAATATAAAGAGCTTCAAGTTTGTTCTTGCAAAAGAAAATTCGTTTTTTCTGTCGCTATTTTCGTATCACAGACTATATCAGCTTTATGGCGGCATAGGCGCTCTGAAAGGGTATGAATAGATGGCTGATTATAATAATAAATCGGGTGTAGGAGGACGCTTTAAGCGATATGCGCGTGTGACCACTACGATGTCAGGTCTCGCCGCCCGTCTTGCAAGCGAGCGTTACCTCGGCATGGAAATTGACCGGTCCAAACATGCCGTTCAACTAAGAGAAGCTCTTGGTGGGCTAAAAGGCCCGTTGATGAAAGTTGCTCAGATTCTATCAACAATTCCAGATGCGCTGCCGCCTGAATATGCCGAAGAACTTGCTGTATTACAGGCTGACGCGCCCTCAATGGGGTGGCTGTTTGTAAAACGCCGCATGTCAGCGGAAATTGGTGCTGACTGGCAGTCAAAATTTGCAACATTCGAGCGGCAGGCTATTTCAGCTGCTTCTTTAGGGCAGGTTCATCAGGCAACGGCACATGATGGTCGTGCGCTGGCTGTAAAGCTACAATACCCTGATATGGCATCAGCAATTGATGCAGATTTGCGCCAGCTGAAGCTTGTTTTCCAGCTTTATGAGCGGTTCGATAATGCCATTTCGACAGCTGATATCCATACTGAATTATCCGACCGTTTGCGCGAAGAACTTGATTATGGCCGCGAAGCTGCCAATTTGCACCTGTATCGTTTAATGCTCGAACGCGAAGATAATGTCCGCTTGCCAGAAGTTTTAACAGAGCTTTCATCACCGCGCGCTCTTACAATGACATGGCTTGAAGGCCAGAAGCTTATGGCATGGCTTGATACAAACCCCTCTCAAGAAGATCGCAATCAAGTCGCAATGAATATGTTTCGGGCTTGGTATGTCCCATTTTATTATTATGGCGTGATTCACGGCGACCCTCATCTTGGCAATTATTCGATTGATAGCAATCTTAATATTAACCTCATGGATTTCGGGTCTATTCGGATTTTTAGGCCTGAATTTGTGGGCGGTGTTATCGACCTTTATAAAGCGTTACGCGATGGAAACACGGACTTAGCCCGTAAAGCCTATGAGCAATGGGGCTTTCATGGTCTTGATGAAGAAGCAATATCTATTCTCAATATTTGGGCAGAGTTTATTTATGCACCGCTTCTCTCTGACGAAGTCCGTCCTATCCAGCAGGTTCGCAATGGTTCGGCTGGCAGAGAATTAGCCGAGAAAGTTCATCAGGAACTCAAACGTATTGGCGGCATTAAGCCACCGCGCGAATTTGTTCTCATGGATAGAGCGGCAGTTGGATTAGGGTCTGTGTTTATGCATCTGGGAGCAGAAGTAAACTGGCACCGGCTCTTCCATGACCTGATAGATGATTTTGATACATCGTTGTTAAAGCAGCGTCAGACTGAGCTATGCCATGCTGCAGGCCTCTCAGATACCATCCTGACTTCTTAACGATCATTGTGCTTTGGGCTGTGCGATAACATTGATTTTTTGCCAGCATCTGCTTATCCTCGATGTGCGTTCTCGCTTTATTGTGCTCGTCACTCTTACAAGAATACTTATGTTTTGGTGACATGTAACTTCCGCTGGAAAGATGTCTATAATGGCTCTCATTTATCCAATTATTTTATGTGGAGGGTCAGGCACACGTCTTTGGCCTGTATCCCGAAAATCCATGCCAAAGCAGTTTGTGGCGTTAGTCGGAGAGCAGACTTTGTTTCAGCAAGCATGCGGGCGTTGCACAGGTACTAACTTTGCGTCACCTATTATCATTACATCTTCTGACTATCGCTTTATTGCAGCTCAACAACTTGCTGAACTAGACATACAGCCAACAGCTATTCTGCTTGAACCAGAGGGGAAAAACACTGCCCCAGCAATTCTTGCAGCTGCACGCTATCTGCAAGACCATGATAATGACGCCCTGATGGTTGTGATGTCATCCGACCATGCTATTCCAGATGAAGCCGCTTTCACAAAAATGATTGAGGATAGCATTATGCCGGCACGTGATGGGAATATCCTAACCTTCGGCATTCACCCTGACAGAGCCGAAATAGGATATGGCTATATTGAATATGAAGAGAATTCAGATAGTGATTTTGCCATACCTGTGCGTGCCTTTCATGAAAAGCCAGATGTGAAACGCGCACAGGCTATGCTGGATAGCGGCCGGTATCTCTGGAATGCAGGGATTTTCATGGCAACTACCCAGACTTTTCTTGATGCCGGCCGGCTTTTTGTTCCTGACATGATGCAGTTGATTGAAAAGGCTGTTGCCGGAATGATAGTTGATTTAGATTTTCTGCGCCTTGAGGCGGTAAGCTGGTCTGCTATTATGGCTGAATCGGTTGACTATGCTCTTATGGAAAAAGCGCATAATATTCTGGTTGTGAAATTCTCAGGGAGCTGGCTTGATCTAGGTGACTGGCAAGCTGTGAAACATCAATTAGCCAAAAGCCCAGACGATGTGGATGCTGCAGGGAACCTCATTAAAGGCAATGCTGTTCACATTGATACAAAAAATAGTTTGCTATGGTCTAGTGTAGATGGGCAGGCACTTGTTGCTGCGGGTATGAGTGATATTGTGGCGATTGCAATGTCTGATGCTGTGCTGGTCGCCGACCTCTCCCAAACCCAGTCTGTGAAGAAAGCTGTGGAACTGTTGAAAAGTGAGCAGATACCGCAAGCAGAACAACATGCACGGGACTGGCGTCCATGGGGCTGGTTTGAAAGTCTTGTCATTGCACAGGGGTATCAGGTTAAACGATTACATGTTTATCCAGGTGGGCGTCTTTCTTTGCAGAGCCACAAACATCGCTCTGAGCATTGGGTTGTAACCGACGGACATGCGACGATTCAAATTGAAGACAAAGAATTTGCGCTTGATGTTAACCAGTCAACCTATATCGAAGTGGGCCAAAAACACCGTTTATCCAATCATACAGATAAGCCGTTGACCATTATCGAAGTGCAAACAGGAAGCTATCTTGGTGAGGATGATATTATCCGTTACGAAGATAGTTATAAACGATAGGTTGGAAAAGTGGTGTGAATATAGGTAAAAAGGGGTAATGGCCTCGTAGCTCATCAGGATAGAGCGACAGATTCCTAATCTGTAGGTAGCAGGTTCGAGTCCCGCCGAGGTCACCAAAAAATCATGCGTTTGCTGGCGTGCTTCTGTAGCAAATTTGGTTCAGCAAAAAACGAAAGCCGCCTCGTCATGGGGCGGCTTTAACTCTTTTGCATAGATATGTTTTTAGAGTAAGGGTGTCTAGTAACCCTCACGCTCCATACGCTTGCGCATTAACTTACGAACACGACGTGTAGATTCAGCAGCTTCGCGGGCACGGCGCTCAGATGGCTTTTCAAATGCCCGCCGATTTTTCATCTCACGAAACAGGCCTTCGCGCTGCATCTTTTTCTTCAGAACTCTAAGGGCCTGATCAACGTTATTTTCACGAACAGCGATATACACTTCAGCATGTCCCTTTCTTTAACAGTGCAGCGCATGTGAGCGCTCACTAGCAAATTATTTATCTTTTCATCCTTGGGGACCCGTATATAGCATAGAGAATTCAGATTTGCAAACATCTGACTTGTCGGAACGGGTTTTATTTTATGCCCTAGTTCCTATATCATAAGGAAAGCCTTGTCTTGTGCCGTTGCGGTTCATCTCACCGTGCTAGGATAAGAGCAATGCAACAGTTAAAGGTAGATTAAAATGACACCATCTGATTCTGATATGCGCGCCCAGCTTGTAACAGCTGCCATTGCCCATGTGCCGTTTGATGGATGGTCTCATGAAACGTTATCATTGGCGGCAGCAGAGTGCGGTTTGGCAGATACACAGTGGCACCATTACTTCCCTAAGGGAATTGATGAGGTCGTTGAATTATATAGCGCGCGCGCAGATGATGAGATGGTGTCAGCATATCACGCCTTGGACCAAGTGCCTGTGCCAGTCCACCTCAAAATACGCACGCTGATTTTGCTTCGGTTGCATCAGGCATGTGGTCATAGTGAGACCGTGCGCCGCTCACTCGGATTTTTGGCTCAGCCTCAGCATGCTGCACTAGCCACAAAAATGCTATATCGGACAGTTGATGCTATCTGGCGTGCTGCTGGTGATACCACAACTGATTATAATTTTTATACTAAACGGGCAACGCTTGCTGCTGTTTATAGCGCAACAATGCTGGCCTTTCTGGCAGATGATACTGATGACCTTGTTAAAACAGAGGCCTTTCTTGATAGGCGGCTAAAAGATGTGTCGCGTATTCCTAAAATGGCAAAGCCAGCGCAGGTCTTTGCAACAGGACTTGCTTCTGTTGTAAGCCGCGCGACTTCGATAATGGAGCGCCGACCGTTCCGTCGATAGGATTTGTTTGATAATGGCAACGGATAGGGCTACGACGACATTTCTTCTTTTGTTTTACTTAGCGTTTTAAAGCGAGGGCATAATGCCAATTAAGGTTCCAGATAATCTACCCGCCTTACATGATTTACAAGGTGAGGGCGTTGATCTCATCACGGAAAATACTGCGGCGCGTCAAGATATCAGACCGTTGCGTCTACTCCTTTTGAATCTGATGCCTAAAAAGACAGATACTGAAATTCAGTTTGCGCGGTTGTTTGGCTCATCTCCATTGCAGGTGGAAATGGTTCTGATGACAACGGCAAGCTATACGCCGCGTAACACAGAGCCTGCCTATTTGCGCAAGTTTTACCGGTCACTTGATGATGTAAAAGATGATTATTTTGACGCCCTTATTGTCACAGGGGCACCAATTGAAACATTACCATTTGATGAGGTTAATTACTGGCCAGAGCTGACGGAAATCATACGTTGGTCGCAGACACATTGTTTTAGGCGGCTTGGCATTTGCTGGGGAGCGCAAGCCTTATTATATACGCTTCATGGGCTTGAGAAATACCCGCTCGATGAAAAGCTTTTCGGGGTATTTACGCATAAATTGCCACAGATACCGGGGCGTCTCATGCAAGGGTTCACGGATAGCTTCCCGATGCCTGTCTCGCGCTATACCTATACCCGTGATACAGATGTAACCGATGCTGGCCTTGATGTGCTGGCCAGCTCCTCAGAAGCAGGGGTGGGAATGGTGCGCTGTCCGCGCTCTGGTGATTTATTTGTGCTTAATCATCTTGAGTATGATGCCGATACACTTGCGCATGAATATTTTCGTGATCGTAATGAAGGTATTTATACAGCCCTGCCGCAGCATTATTTCCCCAATGATGATGACAGCGGCACACCTATTAATCGCTGGCGGCCTTTTGCATTTCTGCTGATGTCAAACTGGCTGAACGATTTGTATCGTGATACGCCATATGATTTATCTTTGCTAAAGAGCTAGCGGCCTGACTGCCATGTCGCATGCCCCATTTTGCGGCCTGTGCGGGCATCTGGTTTGCCGTAGAGATGAACTGATACACCGGCCCGATCCAGAAGCTTAGCTATATCGCCCATATGCTCACCAAGCAGATTATCCATAGTAAAGGTTGCGCGCGCTGCTGTTGAGCCAGGGGTATGGCCACATGCAATGCGCACAAGCTGGGTAAACTGGCTTGTCTCGCATCCTTCGATTGTCCAGTGAAACGAGTTATGAGGCCGTGGCGCAATTTCATTAAATAGCATTGTGCCATCCGTGGTTATGAAAGCTTCCATTGCCAGAACACCCTCGAGGCCAACAGCATCAGCAATTTTAATCGCAGCAGCAGAACCCGCGTCATACAAATCTGGGCTGAGGGATGGTGCGGGTGCAACTGTTCGTGCTAAAATTCCATTTTCATGGCGATTTTCTGCGGCAGGAAAACACCCTGTCTCACCCTGTTTTGTTCGCCAGACAAGGAATGAGACCTCATAGCTGAAAGACACAAATGACTCTAGAATGGCTTGGTGAGTGCCAAGAGCCTCCCAAACAGTTTTTGCATCGCTCGTGCTGTCCACAGCTATCTGACCTTTGCCGTCATAGCCAAGTGTTGTTGTTTTTACTATGCCGCGACCATTTAGGGCAACCAGCGCATCTGCAAGTTCGTCTGCTGAGGTAATAGCCCAAAAATCTGGCACATTAATTCCAAGATCCCGCGCCAGCGTTTTTTCTGCAATTCTGTTCTGAGCAACCCGAAGCGCATCAGATCCTGGGCAGACAAGGAGGGACTGGCCAAGATATGCCATTGTATCAGCGGGCACATTTTCAAATTCTGTTACGACGGCATCAACCTGCAGGGCAAAGGCATCTAGCGCAGCTTTGTCATCATAAGAAGCGGTGATAATGGCGTGGGCAACATCTGCCGCGGGACTTCCTATCGCATCAGGGGCAAAAATAACAGCGCGTATACCAAGCTGTGCTGCGGCAATAGCAATCATCCTACCAAGCTGCCCGGACCCTAATATACCAAGTGTCTGAAGAGTATCACTCATCGTAATTAGCCTTACGGTGCAATATCTAATGGGCTATCTGCAACAGCCTCAGTCTGGCCGGCTCGCCATGCGGCAAGACGATTCTGGATAGATTTATCAGATACGCCAAGAATTTGTGCCGCCAGCAAGCCCGCATTTTTTGCCCCTCCCGCACCAATTGCTAATGTGCCAACAGGGATGCCGCCGGGCATCTGAACAATCGACAGCAGTGAATCCATCCCTTTTAGGGCTTTTGATTCAACCGGGACACCCAATACAGGAAGCACTGTATGAGCTGCAATCATCCCCGGAAGATGGGCTGCACCGCCTGCTCCTGCGATAATCACCTTGGCACCACATTCCAGAGCAGTGCTCGCAAATTTCGTGAGCCTATCAGGCGTGCGATGAGCTGAAATGATGCGAATATCACAGGCAATTTCAAGATCGTGTAAAATGTCAGCAGCCGACTTCATACATGACCAGTCAGATTGACTGCCCATGCAAATAACGATTTTTCGAAGGGGCTCAGTGGATGAAACAGACATGGTTTCTAACAGCCTTTATAAGTCAAAGTCAGAGACGGAGTATATGCGCGTCTCTCTAGAATGAAAAATACAATATTTGGGTCAAAAGAATGTCCTTGATAGCACAGAATGTCACGCAATAATATCGGGGAGAATGCGGCCATGTAGGCGAATGATTTCATCCTTCAGACTTAATTTGCGTTTCTTAAGCCGCTGTCGTTGAAGCTGGTCGAAATGTGTGTCACTTGAAAGGCGCTCTAGAACATCATCTAAGTCACGATGTTCGCTGAGCAGTTTTTCAAGTTTTTGCTTTAGGGCTATTTTTAGCCTGTCCTCAGCCTCTGCATCATTTGCCGGAGAGCCAGTTTTGCCTTCACCAGAGTGCACAGCACTTATTGTCTGTGCTGTTACGTCCTGAGGCTTCTGGATGTCTTCGTCATTATTATCAGACATGCGCTTCTAATCATTATTATAGGGGGTCGTTATTTTATCCTCTGGACTATACCAAAGTCTGCTTGCCTTTGACTAGCGCCAAGCACGTAAAATACCGTTTCTCTGCTAAAAATAGCGTGTGTGACTATCCGCTGAGCTGAAGAGATGAAAAGCTCAGCTAGTTATTGATGGATGGCTAACAACATTCTATGGTTAGGGCTCACCAAATGTCTGTCCTTGTTATATCGGCGCATGATAAGAAAAGGTCAGCCACAAACGTGAAGTAGGTCATTTAACGTCTTTGGGGGAGGCGCATCCGATGAGTTCACCTTATCAGGCTATTCGTGCAGCAGCACTTGATAATCCTAAGGCATTCTGGGAACAGGCTGCGCAAGACGTAAGCTGGATAGTGCCACCAAAAGTAACGCTGGATGACAGCAACCCGCCTTTTTATCGCTGGTTTGTCGGCGGCAAGATAAATGGCTGTTACAATGCCGTTGATAGGCATGTTGAGGCTGGTCGTGGTGCGCAAACAGCGATTATCTATGATAGCCCTGTTACTGAAACGATCACTCATATTAGCTATGCTGAATTGCAGGATAAAATTGCTCATCTTGCCGGCGCTATTGCGGCGCGTGGAATTGGCTATGGTGACCGCGTCATTATTTATATGCCGATGATACCAGAAGCTGCGATCGCGATGCTGGCTTGTGCGCGGCTAGGGGCGATACATTCTGTTGTATTTGGAGGGTTTGCAGCAGCCGAGCTCGCGAAACGGATTGATGATTCAACCCCAAACATGATTCTGACGGCGTCTTGTGGGATAGAGCCAAACCGCATTATTGCGTATAAACCGCTTATTGATGAAGCAATTGATATTGCAACATATAAAGTATCAGATGTTATTTTGATGCAGCGGCCACAATGCGATGCAAGCCTGATTGACGGGCGCGATCATGATTGGGATGCGGTAATGGCAGCAGCAGTCCCGCATCCTTGCGTTCCGGTTAACTCTGAAGATCCCGCTTATATCCTCTATACATCCGGCACAACAGGCACGCCAAAAGGTGTTGTAAGACCAACGGGTGGGCATGTTGTTGCGCTGAACTGGTCTATGCCGAATATCTATGATTGTCATGTAGGCGATGTTTATTGGGCGGCTTCTGATGTGGGCTGGGTTGTAGGTCATTCCTATATTGTCTATGCCCCGTTATTTGCAGGCTGTACAACTGTTCTATTTGAAGGAAAGCCAGTTGGCACGCCTGATGCCAGCACTTTCTGGCGGGTTATTTCCCAGCACAAGGTCCGGGCAATGTTTACGGCGCCAACAGCCATTCGCGCCATCAAAAAAGAAGACCCCGAAGGCAATCTTATCAACCAGTTCGATATGAGCCATTTTGCCTATCAGTTTCTGGCAGGAGAGCGTTGTGACCCTGATACGCTTTATTGGTGTCAGGATAAGCTAGGTGTGCCGGCGATTGATCATTGGTGGCAAACAGAAACAGGCTGGTCAATTGCCACAAATTGTGCCGGCATTGAGCTTTTACCGATTAAAGCAGGCTCATCAGGGCCTGCGGCACCCACCTGGGATGTGCGTATCCTAGCAGAAGATGGAAGTGAAATGCCGGTTGGAGAAATTGGCTCTGTTTTGGCAAAATTACCAATGCCACCAGGTACGCTGCCGACACTCTGGAAAAATGATACGCGATTTGTTGAAAGCTATCTTTCGGCCTTTCCTGGATTTTACGAAACAGGAGATGCTGGTTATATTGATGAGGATGGGTATCTGTTTATCATGGCGCGCACCGATGATATTATTAATGTGGCGGGGCACAGGCTATCAACCGGTGGCATGGAAGAAGTTCTTGCGGGTCATGCTGATGTAGCTGAATGCGCGGTTATTGGGATTGATGATGCTCTGAAAGGCCAGATACCGCTTGGGTTTGTTATACTGAAAGCAGGAATTGAGCGAGCTGGTGAAGACATTATTGCTGAAATTGTGCAGCGTGTTCGAGACCAAATAGGGCCAGTTGCCGCCTTTAAGCAGGCTGTGATTGTTCATCGCTTGCCCAAAACACGGTCAGGCAAGATTCTGCGGCGGACCATGCAGAGTATTGTGAATGGAGATGAATTTACAATGCCGGCGACGATAGATGACCCAGCCATTATTGACGAAATAGCAGATGCGGTGCGCATTGCGGGGATTAAAGACAGCACGTCTTAGGTGCTGTCTTTCAGCGTAGATAGAGGACCGCGCTATGGCAGTTCTGAGATATCAGTAATTTGCTCAGCATCCTGCTTCGGCTGACCGCCGGCCTTTTCGATCGCGGCATTCAAATCATTTTGGCTACATAGACCAAGCATCGCAGGGTGTTTTGGCTGAATATTCGAGATATTCCAGTGGGACCGTTCACGAATCTTCACGATGGTATCCTTTGTTGTGCCGATCAAACGGCCAATCTGGGCGTTTGATAATTCGGGATGATGTTTTACTAGCCATGAAATCGCATCAGGCTTATCCCCTCTGCGGGCAATCGGAACGTAGCGTGGGCCTTTTGTACGGGCTGTTGGCTCGGGCAATGTTGACCGGGCAGCTTTTAATGAGGCTGTTGTATCAGCTTCACAGCGTTCCAGCTCACTCCGGGTGAGTTGACCATTTAGAATAGGGTCAAAGCCCTGCATGCCGGGGCCAATTTCACCGTCAGCTATTGCCTGAATTTCAAGTTCATGCAAGTTGCAGAAATCACCAATTTGCACAAATGTGAGCGCAGAATTATCAATTAGCCATACAGCTGTTGCCCGGGGCATTAAAAGTTGGGTCATCTAGACTACCTCTCATTTACATGCCTGCATTCCCTGCAGGCTTTTAAAATGAATTAGAAACAATATTTCAAAAGGGCTCTGCGTTTCGCACCGCAGACCATCGCTAAACTCTTGGAAAAGGGAGTAGGGCGCGACAGCGAGCACAAAACAAGCTTACCCCAGTCGTTTCAATATATAGTGAAGTTATCTATCTTTGCAAAGTGCACATTCCGAATTACTGTTAAAAAGACATGAAAAATCAGATTAGGTCTGCAGAATTGAGCCCCATTTGGGGGTAGTATGAACAAACGGTAATGGAAAGGGGCAACGATATGGATGAGTTAGACGATATGAAATCACAGGCCAGCCCGAAAGCGTTTATCGAATGGAATGTGGAAGATCTTGAAGATTATATCGGCAGGTTGAAAGCAGAGATTCAGAAAGTCGAAGCTGTGATAGCAGATAAAAAATCAGTCTCCTCGGCAGCTGAAGCGCTCTTCAAATCCTAAGTGCAGTTAGCTATCAGCTGTATCCTTATCAAATCCAGGCAGAGGATCCATCCAATCTGGCACGGAGAAGTAAAGCTGCTCACCTGCACTATGAAGTGACCCTGTCCCATCTAGTAGGCCAGCAACCGCATCAAGCCTGATAGAGGCCAGTGCTACACTTCCTGTCAACGTGCCTATCACTGAATGGCAGAGGCCAACGAGTTTCTCATCACCGAGCTGGGTTTTGTAACATATCTCATCGCCAGATGTCAGGTGATGGCTCTGTGATGCCACCGGAAAGAGCCGCCTTTTTACAAGGCCACGATAATGGGTACGGGCGGTTACCTCTTGGCCGACATAACACCCTTTTTTAAAATCAACAGCATTCAGCTTATCCAAGCCAGCTTCCAGCATCAATGCGCGATTTGGTGTCAGGTCAGTTGAGCCTTGTGGGATACCAAGCTCGATCCTCTGTTTCTGCCAGTCTTTATCATCGGGCAATATGGCGCTGGTACTCCTCTTAAGCAGATGGCCAAGGGCAGGATGACGTTCATCATCAAATTGCTGCCATGACGCATCGGGCCTATCAGCCCCTCTCCAGATTCGGCCAAAACAGGATGTTGTATCTTCTGTTATGCTGAGCTTTCGGCGCAGACGATAAAGAGTGAGTTTTTTGGTAAGGGGCCCGGTCTGTTGCGCTTCGCTCACAAGGCCAAAATGGTCTGGCCCCAAACGAAGCGCGAGCATATCAAACAAGATGCGCCCCTGCGGTGAGAGCAGGCAGGCGGCCCGTGCAACCCCTTCTGGTAATGTTTCAATTTGGGCAGTAAGAATATCATTCAGAAATTCTCCGGCGCCTTCTCCTGAAACCGTTACCATGTGAAGCGACGGGTGGCCGCAAATATTGTCACTCTTATCACTCATGAATAATAGTTCCTGTGAAAGGGGCGATGTAAAAATGCCGTTTGCCTGCCCATAGGCAACGGGGTTCATTGGGTATCAACGTGATAAAATGTTCAGATGCTTTTGTATAAAAACGCTGGGTACAAAATAAATAGTGAATATCAATCCAGTCCTGACCATAAGTTATCTTGCCAAGCGAGCGCGTGCTGACTGAAATTTCGGGTGTGCTGCGCGGAAAGCACTGACCCTTTTTCCCGCCTTTGCAATTAGTCTCTTCAGAGCCAAGCATGCGCAAGTAAGTAGCAGTGCCATCAGAAAACCTGAATCCTTCATCATCAAATGTCTGGCAATCATCATCAGGTGGTGTCTGACTCTGTGTGAATTCACAGGTAAACCATACACCCTCTAATGTTGTTGAGATGTTGTTAGCTCGTGCCATGCCTGAGCCGACTAGTAAGAGACAAACATAACAAAGAGCTCTCAGTTTTCGCATGCTTACGGCTTTCTAAAATGTGTCAGCCCTAAAAGATTAAACCAGATAAGAGGCATCGCAAGACTAAAAATACAACAGCCTATCATAAGGAGCATCAGATCTGAGAGACTAGCCCCTCTATCGATCATAATTCCCATTAGCGCAGGAGACAGAGCGCTGGAAAACACATTTAATGGTGTCGCCAAGGCCTTGATCTCGCCAAGCCAACCTGTGCCATAGCGTTCAGCTAGCAAGGCAGAGACTGTTGTTGGAACCATTCCGCCGGCGATTCCAAACAGAATGAAGAATATCGCAATTGCCATTGCAGACTCTCCTTGCCATAAAAATAGGAAGGCAAGCAGCATAGGCATTTGTGTGATAGCAGCTATCCGGTGGGCTGTGTATCTATCAATGAGAATGCCTGCGAGAAATGCACCACCAACAGCCGCAAGCGCATACCAGATATAATTAGATGACCAGATCAAAAGCGGTATCTGTTTTAGGTCAGCAATGTGGATCTGGTGAAAAAACAGGCCCGTAATTGTAAATCCAGGAACCATCATAAGCCAGATGATAACACACCAGAAGGCGTTATCGCCTGCTACATCACTCCGCCGGTAGGAGGCATCATTTTGCACTATTTCATCAGTGCCATGGGCTGTTTTTCCGGGCCCGTCCTGATGCGCTGTCCGGGCTGTTAAGAACTGCATGAAAGGAGCAAAAGTAATAAAGGCAAACAGTGGAACAAGCATCCAGATAACCCGCCAGTCCAGAACAGATAGAGCAATAATTACGAATATTGGGAAAAAGGCTTCCCCAATATTCATGCCAAATCCAGAGATGGCCAGCGCCCGGCCCCGCGTTGCAATGTAACGGCGGCTAATAGCTGTTGAATAGACATGATACATCATGCCTTGCCCTGACAGGCGCAGAAAATAAATCCCAAAAGTAAGCGCTAGCACTGATCCCACCGTCGAGAAATACATGGCTGCAAGACAGACGCCGCCAAGCGTCATGAATGAAAGGCGTGGGACAGAAATTGTATCGGCCAGCTTGCCAAGCCAGAATAATGTAATCGCGCTGGCGGTTGTGGCAATGGCATAATAACTGCCAAAATCCCCATGGCTAAGAGACAAATCTTGGCGTATTTCAGCACTGAAAAGCGAGATAAAAAAGGTCTGACCAAAGCCTGACCAGAAGCTCATCAGCATACCGTAAAGAAGAAACCGCCATTCAGTAGAGAGTAAGTTCCCGATAGATATTGAGCGCGCCGCAGGCGATGGAAGTGTCATAGAAGAGCATCCAGACGGGAAATTCACAGGAAGACATTCAGGTGTGCGAAAACGCTAGGCGAGATAGAGGTGTTTGTCCAGTTTCATGGAATAGCTGTTTTTTTACATGTAAGTATCTCGCTGAAAAATAGTGGTTAGTTTTTATTTACTTCGCTTGTTCTATCAGACAGGATACTGCCAGTTATGGGGAATGGGATGCGCGCAGATTACATTATTGTGGGGGCTGGTTCAGCAGGCTGTGTTCTTGCCGCACGGTTGAGTGAAAATCCAAATGTCAGTGTCCTTCTTATCGAAGCAGGTGGGGCAGACACCAATCCATTCATTCATGTTCCGGCAGGTTTTGTGAAAACTATGGTGAACCCGTCTCTGAACTGGATGTTTACGACAGCGGCGGAGGATTATCTGGGTGGCAGACAGTTAAAAATTCCCCGAGGTAAAGTACTTGGCGGCACGTCCTCGATTAATGGTATGCTATATGTGCGCGGTCTGGCATCGGATTATGATGGTTGGGCCCAGCGCGGCAATCCGGGTTGGAGTTTTGATGAAGTCCTGCCTTATTTTCATAAATCCGAAGATTTTCAGCCGCAGGACACCGTGGGCGATGAAGGCTATCATAGTACTGGTGGCCCGATGCATATTGATCAGCCGCGTACGTACTACCCTGCTCTGGATAGGATTATGGATGCTGCCGAAGAATGCGGCTACCCAAAAAATAATGATTATAATGGGGCGGAGCAATTTGGCTTTGGCTACTACCAACTGAATCAGAAAAATGGTCGTCGCCAATCTGCCTATCGCGCTTTTGTTAAACCTGTTGAGGGCCGCAAGAACTTGACGATTATGACGGGAGCGCAGGCGCAAACACTCCTCTTTTCCACTGATGATGCCTGCCATGCGATAGGGGTAAGGGTGCGCCGGCGTGGCCGGTCTGAAGACTTATATGCTACCCATGATATTATCATGTCTGCAGGAGCAATCCAGTCACCACAGTTGCTTGAATTGTCGGGTATTGGCCAGTCAGCCAGGTTGGCGGCTTTGGGAATTGAGGTGAGATGCGAGAGCAAGGGTGTTGGCGAAAATTTAACAGACCATTTTCTCACACGCCTCACATGGGAACTAACTCAACCTATCTCGCTGAATGAAAAAACACGTGGCATAAAGCTTCTAGGAGAGCTTGCGACTTATCTGCTTCATCAGCGAGGCAGCTTGTCTATGCCGGCCGGCATTCTGGGTGGATTTGTGAAAAGTGATCCTGTTATCGATGATCCCGATATTCAGCTTCTGGTCGCCCATGCCAGCTTTGCCAATCCAGCAAAACGCATCTTTGATAAGTTTCCAGGAGTATCTATCGGGCCGAACCAGTCACGCCCCCATAGTCGCGGATATGTTCACATCACCTCTGCTAATCCGATGACCGCACCAGAAATTGCACCCCGCTATCTAACAGCAGAACATGATAGATTTGTTCTGGTCGAGGGTATGAAAATTGCCCGCCAGATTATGGCAGCAGGCTGTTTGAAAGACTTGGTAAAGCGCGAAGTGCGTCCGGGTCCTGAGATTAGTGATGACGAAAGCTTGCTTGCATTTGCGCGTGAGACAGGAAACACGGTCTATCATCCTGTTTCAACCTGCCGAATGGGACCGGATAAAGCTGCAGGTGATGTTGTTGATGCAGAATTGCGGGTACATGGCATGCGCGGATTACGGGTGGTTGATGCATCTATCATGCCGCAAATTACGTCTGGCAACACACATGCACCAACAGTTATGATTGCTGAAAAAGCAGCTGATATGATAAAGGCGGCGCATCGTATCTGATGGTATGTAAAAGAAGCTATCCGCTTCGTGCAACAGCCTCTTCTCAGTACCCTTGCCTGCCTGCTATAAGAGAGCTGTGAGTTATGAATGTAGCAAAAAGAGGGCCGATAATGCTGGATACACTGCCGCAGTGGGATTTAACGCATCTTTACGATGATGAAGGCAAAGGTGCCTACGCCGACCTTGACAAGGTACGTGCAGCACTTGCCGAAGTAACATCATTTGAAGGTAAGCTTGATAAGGCAACACCGTCTGAGCTGGTTTTTGTTATTGAGCGCTATCAGGCGTTGGCTGAGACTTTTTCGCGTATCCTGTCTCATGCAGATCTTAAATTTGCTGCTGATATGTCTGACCCAAAGACAGGGCAGTATGCGCAAGATATGAGAGAGACTATTTCTGCGCTATCTTCAAAGCTGCTATTTGTTGAGCTAGAACTGGGCACTCTGCCGGATGCACAATATCAGGCAGCTTTAAAAGATTCTGATTTTTATCACTATCAGCCATGGATGCGCGTGTTACGGGCCTCTGCGCCTTATCAGCTGGAGCCTCGGCTTGAGCAAATGCTGGTGGAACGCGCGCCAACAGGACGCGGTGCTTGGGTTCGTCTATTTGATGAGACATCAACTGCTTTGCGGTTTCCGTTTCAGGGTGGCGAGGTCACAGAAGCCGAAATTCTCAATCATATGACAAGCACCACGCCGGCTATCAGACGCGAAGCAGGGTTATCGCTTTCCTCTGTGATGGCAGAAAACCAGCGCCTATTTTCACTTATCCTGAATGTGATTGCCAAAGATAAAGAAGTCGATGACAGATGGCGAGGGTTTGAACGTCCGGTATCATCGCGAAACGTAGCGAATGACGTTGATGATAGCACCGTGGATGCTTTATGCCAGGCTGTGAACGCCAGAACAGGTGAAATTGCCCATCGCTACTATCAGCTAAAAGCGCGCTGGATGGGTTCTGAAACTATTGATTGGTGGGATAGAAACGCGCCTTTGCCAGGTGACGATGATAGGCGCTATAGCTGGGATGAGGCAAAAGCTATCGTGTTGGATGCATTTACCGGGTTTGATTCGGAAATGGCAGCGATTGCCCGCCGGTTTTTTGATGAAGGTTGGATTGATGCAGGCGTGCGTTCTGGCAAAGCATCTGGTGCGTTCAGCCATCCAACAGTGCCGTCTGCTCATCCTTTTATCCTGATGAATTATAACGGTAAAGCGCGTGATGTCATGACGCTTGCGCATGAAATGGGACATGGAATCCATCAGGTGCTCGCGGCTGAAAAGGGTTATCTAATGGCAGGTACGCCGCTGACCCTTGCTGAGACAGCCTCTGTTTTTGCTGAGATGTTGGCGTTTCAGGCGCTTGTACGTAATGCTGTATCGCCGGATGCCAGGCGCTTTCTGCTAGCAGGCAAGGTAGAAGATATGCTCAATACGGTAGTCCGCCAAATAGCGTTTCATAACTTTGAAACAAAGTTTCATGACGCGCGCAGGAGCGGTGAACTTTCGTCCGAAGACATGTCTGAAATCTGGATGGAAACGCAAACAGCTGCTCTGGGGCCAGCTATCCGGCTAAATGATGATTATCGGCCTGTCTGGGCCTACATTCCGCATTTTGTACATACGCCCTTTTATGTCTATGCCTATGCGTTTGGTGATTGCCTTGTGAATGCCCTCTGGCAGAGCTATCAGACACGCGCTGAAGATGACCGTCAGATGTTTGT
>CATISA010000147.1 GCA_949529445.1 Alphaproteobacteria bacterium UBA4588 | reverse complement strand
CGCGAAGCCGGTGGGTTTGTGTCTGATTTTGCCGCGCGTGATAAGTCTCTTGAATCAGGTGATGTTGTTGCAGCCAATGCGCCAATCCATGTGCCGCTTCTAAAATTACTCCGCAGCGCAAAATAACATTTCTGCTGATCTGAATGCTTATCAAGAATCAAACAGTCATATTCTTGCCATTCTTTCTTGCCACGCTTACCATAACTACCAAGAGCATCAACTCTTGAATTTTTTCTGGCTGGTGCTGCAAGAATGCTTCCTTCATTTTGAGAGGAGCAGGTGATTTTCTGAAAGGCGTCTGATGACTGATCCGCGCACTTATCTCTTTCGAATGCTAATTGTCCTAGCCATTACAGGGCTTATTATTGCGGCCCTGTTTGAGCCTTTGAGAGCCGCTTTTTCAGGAAACCCGTTCCTAAACGGCGTTATTATTTCCACAGCCTTTATCGGCGTTGCCTTCATCTTCCGCCAGATATTACGCCTCGCGCCAGAGGCACGCTGGCTAGCTGAAATTCAAAAAACAAACAAGATTAGCCGCAGTGCACCAAAGCCTGTTTTGCTGGCAACCGTTCATGTCATGCTTTCTGATAGTAATGAGGAAGGTCATTTATCAGCGCTATCTTTGCGCTCAGTTCTTGACGGTGTTGCAGCGCGCCTTGATGAAGGCCGCGAAATCTCGCGTTATCTGATTGGCTTGCTCGTGTTTCTCGGCCTCCTCGGCACATTCTGGGGATTGCTACAGACCATCGGATCTGTCAGCACTGTCGTGAGCGGGCTTGACCTGACCGATGGTGACTTTGATAATATGATGTTACAATTGCGCTCAGGCCTTGATGCGCCGCTATCTGGTATGTCGACAGCCTTTTCATCATCTCTATTCGGCCTTGGTGGCAGCCTCATTCTTGGTTTTCTTGACTTGCAACTTGGCCAAGCCATGGGACGGTTTTTCAATGAAGTAGAAGACTGGCTATCGGCATTTGCGCGCTATAATGACTTGAATACACAATCTGGTAGCAGCGGTTCTTCAGCTCTCGCGCAGGGCCTGTCTGAAGAAGGCGCCCGAGCGCTATTAAAACTAGCCAATCAGATGGAACGCAGTGACGCAGATCGTGCCTCCCAGACACAACAGATCATTCAGATGAATGCAACATTATCAATGTTGGCTGAACAGATGTCTGATGACCGCCGACTACGGGACCAGCTCGCCGCCCTTACCATCCATATCCAGTCCCTTAGTCAGCAAATGACCGAGGACGGGCTGGCACGCGATAATATGCTTCAGGCTGAATTACGATCACTTAGTGCTGCTGTCATAAAACTAGCAGAAACAAAGGGTTAGCACGATGGCACTTTCTCGTCTTGGGACGCGAAGCCGACCTGTTGATTTTACATGGCCGGGATTTGTCGATGTGATGGCAAGCCTATTAATGGTATTTGTCTTCGTCCTGCTGGTCTTTGTGCTGATTCAGGCTAATCTAGCTCACCGCCTTTCTGGTCAGGATGCAAGTCTATCTGAGCTCCGCCGGGAGCTCTCTATGCTTGGTGAATTATTGTCACTGGAACGGGATGCTAGTGCATCTCTATCAGCTGATTTATCGCGGACCAGAAATCAGCTACAACTTGCCGAAAGCCAGAACTCGGCCTTGAACTTACAGCTTGCGTCACTTACCAATCAGCTCGCAATAAGCCAGAAAGAACGAGAGAAGCTGGCAGCATCGCTTGCAGCAGAAACATCCCGCGCAACAGCTGCCATGAATGAGGCAATGGCCAAAATTACAGCACAGGAGGAACGCCTTGATAGTGTGGGCAATCAGCTAGCAGAAACAGGTGCGCAATTACGCGACCTACAACAGACATATGCAGTCACAGCTGACGCATTAGAGGCAGAAAAAGTCATTTCTGCAGACGCGCAACAAGAAGTCAATAAGCTGATTATTGCCATGCAGTCACTAGAGAATGAGCTTAGTCGTCTGAGGCGACTTCTATCTGAAAAAGAACGCCAGTCTGTTGAAGATAAAGTAGCCATTGCCAATCTGGGTAAAGCACTCAACAATGCGCTAGCGAATAAGGTGCAAGAACTGCAAAAATTTAAATCTGAATTTTTTGGCAGATTACAGGATGTCCTGAAGGATAGAAGTGACGTTCGGGTTGTTGGCGATAGATTTGTCTTCCCATCCGAAGTCCTGTTCGCTCCGGGAAAAGCGACTATCGGTGATACTGGCAAACAGCAATTAAGTGACATTGCAAAAGCTATCACGGATATTGTGACTGATATCCCCTCAGACATCCCTTGGGTGCTGCAGATTGACGGGCACACAGATACTATCCCTGTGAGGGGCTATTATACGGATAATTGGGATCTATCAACTGAACGGGCGCTGTCTGTTGTCAGATTCCTTATTTCAATGGGCGTGCCAGCCGATAAACTTGCTGCCACAGGCTATGGCGAATTTCAGCCAATCGCTGAAGGCAATACAGCTGAGGCACACGGAAAGAATCGCCGGATTGAACTTACTCTCACACAACGAATAAATATTGGCACAAAATAATGTGGCTGACAGGCCTGTTTCTTGTCCCTTTAACGTTCATTTTTATCTCCTTTGAAGGTTTGCTTTCAGCTGAAATCTCCTTTGACGATATTCTGAAATCTATGCCGGTAACTCATGTGATAGATTGTCAGGCCAGCCTGACAGAGCTGGCGTCAAACCATCACCGTCCCCTCAATCAGTTTATGATGAAGCATGAAAATCATATATTTCATTCAGTCAAAAACGAGCTATCTCATACAGTAGAGGCACCCTATAATCGTGCACAGCCTCTTTCAGCGTTGCTGCCTCAGTCATCATCAGAACAGGTGACTAGAAACAACCTGCCTGTCATTATGTACAACTCCCAAATAAGGGTATACCACCACAATAATATTTCAGAATCTAACTATCTAGATAGTTCATTTTCTTTAACAACATGTGGCATGAGAGCAGAAACAGAGCTATAGTTAAGTCGCAGATGACGAAAAATATGATCGAACAGCAAGAAGACAGCTTCACTTTTGTCTATCAGAAACCCTTTATATAACATGCTTTACCATCAAATTTTCAGATAGAATAGCCCGTCAACATCACCTTGTTCTGTAATTGTGGGCCAGATAATAATATGCTGTTGACGGGATCTGGAGTCGCGTCATTTGCGACTATCAAACAACGGTTTGCCCTTGAAGGCGGTACACCCTCACAGCATGGAAATTATGCAGTAGGGATAACAGGAACACCGCCACATAATCTGGCCAACATTACCTCATTTCCAGCCAAGGCACAGTTAAAGACGCCGTCCGGCTCTTCTCATATTTCAACTGGCTCAATAACATCACTTATCGAGACTG
>CATISA010000146.1 GCA_949529445.1 Alphaproteobacteria bacterium UBA4588 | reverse complement strand
GCAGCATTATGTACCGTCATTGGTCAGCAGGCTGGTAATATTACTCATATTCAACTAACAGAACGGTCATTGAACTTTTTCACCTTTCAAGTTGATGTTGACGTAAAAGATATTGAGCATATTCATTCTATCATTGCTGTTCTTCGCTCGAATAAATATATAGAGTCTGTGTCCCGCCGGTCCCTTTAATCAGTCGAATTCACTGCCTAGATATAGGCTGTATCTAGAAAGTGAGAAAAGAATTTTATGTTCAGAAGACGCACTCCTTTATCATTGTGGCAGCAGTTTCGTTCCTTTATCTGGCCAAAACGTGGTTTCTCACGACTTGTAAGCTATCTGGTGCAGCGCATTATGCGGATGCCAGGCTCTCCTTATTCAATTGCCTGTGGGGTTGCTTGTGGGGCTGCCATTTCATTTACGCCGTTTATCGGACTTCATGTTATTCTGGCCTGCGCTATTTGTGTGGCGCTGGGCGGCAATGTTATTGCGGCGTTAATAGGAAGTACTATTGGTAACCCGCTGACCTTTCCTGTGTTTCTGGTTGGCGCAAGTAAGATAGGTAATCTATTACTAGCCAACCTTGGATTTGACATTCCCCTTCAGTTTAGCGGCGCTCTTGCAAAAAGTAGTGATTCTTTGGCTTTATTTATTCCAATTTCTGTTGGGGGAAGTGTAATGGCTATTCTGGTCTGGCCTTTTTTCTTTGGCATCACATATTACACCGTTATACGGTGGCGGGCATTGCGTCAAAAGCGCCGCTTAACAAAGCCCCGTGACAAAAAACAAACGTTTGAGAAGAGGTCCAATTCGCATGACTAAATCAGCCCATATGCTGAGATTAGGTGTTAATGTTGACCATGTGGCAACACTTCGCAATGCCCGTGGTGGCTCTCATCCTTGCCCTGTTTCTGCTGCTTTACTTGCGCAGAAGTCCGGTGCTGATGGTATCACGGCCCATCTACGTGAAGATCGTCGCCACATTAAGGATGATGATATTATTAGTTTAAAGCAGGTTCTCGATATTCCGCTTAATTTTGAAATGGCGGCAACAGAAGAGATGGTATCACTTGCCGAAAAACTGCGTCCGAATGCTGCCTGTATTGTTCCAGAAAAGCGGGAAGAACTAACCACTGAAGGCGGTCTTGCTGTCGTAGGGCATGAAGCGCGTCTTGCCCCATTTATCACGCGCCTTAAAGAAGCCGGTGCGCGGGTTTCACTATTTGTTGATGCGATTCCTGCCGAACTTGAAGCGTCTGCTGCTCTTGGCGCGGATATTGTTGAGCTTCATACAGGCGCCTATTGTGATAGCAGCGGCGGAGAGCGCGCTGCTCATCTGAAGTTGCTACGCGACGGGGCTCATCATGCTGATCAGCTTGGCCTTGAAGTTCATGCCGGTCACGGCCTTAATTATGAAAATGTATCGGATATTGCTGCTCTCCGGCAGATGACAGAATTAAATATTGGCCATTTTCTGATTGGCGCTGCTGTTTTCTCAGGGCTGCCGGACGCGCTCTCTACCATGCGCCGTTTGATGGATGATGCGCGCGCGAAGGATATCGCGTGATTATGTCAGCTGGCCTCGGGCAGGGCGCAATTCTGGGTGTAGGCCATGATATTTGTAGTATCACACGTATCCAAAACATACTTGAAACGCACCCTGACCGGTTTTTATCTCGGATATGCACTGACGCTGAGAGAGCCGAGGCAAACACACGCGCACATCTTGCATCCTATGTAGCGGGGCGGTTTGCTGCCAAGGAAGCTGTCTATAAAGCCTTGAGTGCGGCCGATCAAACCAAGATGAGCTGGCATCATGCTGAAATCCTGACCGGACAGAAAGGCATGCCTATTTTGTCATTGAATGGTCGGTGCCGTGATGGTCTTATGAGCTTGGTAGCCGACGGGGCAACACCGCAACTTCATCTATCATTATCGCATGATGGTGGGCTTGCCTCGGCATTTGTGATTGTTTCATCTATGACAGATAAATGAATGCCGCATCATTTATCTAGCTGGGCAACACTTGAAGCTAATGTGTTATTGTGATTTATAAATGTCATACTAATGCATCTACCTTATTCGTATCCTGTCACCATGATGGACCAAGACCCTTAAATCAGAGAGCAGCATGAAACAAACATCCTTGTCATCACAATCAGGCGGGTCAAATTCTGATTGGGGAGAGGCAATTCGTACATTAGTCGTTGCTGCCTTGATTGCTATCGGGTTTCGCTCCTTTATTGCTGAGCCGTTTAATATCCCGTCAGGCTCAATGGTGCCAACGCTTTTGGTTGGTGATTATCTGTTCGTATCCAAATCATCTTATGGATATTCACGCTTTTCATTCCCATTTGGCGTAGCCCCGATATCAGACCGTTTATTTTCTGAACCCCCCGAGCGCGGCGATGTTGCTGTGTTTCGGTTGCCATCTGATACGGCTGTTGATTATATCAAGCGGGTTGTCGGACTGCCAGGTGATAAAATACAAGTTATCAATGGTGTGCTTCATATAAATGAGGCACCGGTAACGCGCCGGTTCGTTGGCAATGGTTTGTATAAATATGGCACCCGTCAGATACAGACAAATCTGTATATGGAAACCTTGCCCGGCGGTGGTGTCCCGTACATGATACAAGAAGTCAGCGATAACGAGCTATTTGACAATACGCCTGTTTTTACGGTCCCAGAAAAGCATTATTTTATGATGGGTGATAACCGTGATAATTCACGTGATAGCCGTTCACGCTCAGTTGGGTTTGTTCCTGTCGCTAATTTCATTGGCGAAGCCAAGTTCCTCTTTTTCAGTCATGATAATTCAGCCTCCTTCTGGGAAGTATGGAAATGGCCGTTTTCAATTCGGTTCTCGCGCATTGGTTCTGGTATAATATGATATCTGAGCACGATCTTGCCTTATTAGAAGAAGCGCTAGACTACCAGTTTGCAGATAAGCGACTTGCAGTAATGGCGCTAACGCATCGCTCTTTGCGCGCAGATAAATATTCATATGAGCGGCTCGAATTTCTGGGTGATAAGGTGCTTGCTTTGATTCTAAGTGAAATACTTTATCATAAGTTTGCGGATGCTGACCAGGGTGAGCTTACGAAACGCTACCATCCATTGGCCAAAGAAAGCGCCCTTGCTACAATTGCTGTTGCTGTTGGCCTGCCATCATTTATTCTGTCTGATGGCATTAGTGATGTGCATGAGCGGGCATCTGTTCAAAGTGATGTTACAGAAGCGATTATTGCAGCGCTTTATCTCGATGGCGGTATGGAGGAAGCGCGCAAATTTGTCCTTGCACACTGGGTTTTTGATGATGCTATTCCAGATGACCGGCATGAAAACCCCAAATCAGCCCTTCAAGAATGGGCAGCGGTCCGCCAGCTCGGCTTGCCAGCTTATAGTGTTTTGGATAAGCAGGGACCTGACCATGCGCTATATTTTAGCGTGGAAGTCGTTTTGAATGGCGTTCATAAGGCGCAAGGAGAGGGCTTGTCGCGGAAAATAGCTGAGCAGGATGCCGCACGAAACCTTCTTTCCACTCTGATAAAAGGGTAAGGATATCTCATGACTAAAAGGGAATGCTGTGACGGATAATACGCAGACACGCTCTGGTTTTGTTGCCCTTATCGGTCCACCAAATGCCGGTAAATCAACATTGATGAACCAAATGGTCGGACAAAAAGTATCGATTGTAACACCTAAGGTTCAGACAACGCGTAGCCGTATTCGCGGCATTGCCATGAAAGGGACATCGCAAATGGTATTTGTAGATACCCCTGGTATCTTCACTCCAAAACGTCGCCTGGACAGAGCCATGGTGCATGCTGCATGGCAAGGTGCAGATGATGGGGATGTATTATTATTGCTACATGATTGTGCGCGTAACGTCATTGATGATGATACGCTGGCGATTCTCGCCAAAATTAAAGAACAAAAACTAACCGTCTCTCTGGTATTAAATAAAACAGATCTAGCAACACCGGAAAAGTTACTAACCCGCACCAAAGCATTGTCAGATGAATATGAGTTTGAAAAAATCTTCATGGTGTCGGCAGAATATGGACATGGTGTTGAGGATGTAAAAAGCTGGCTCGCAGAAAAGATGCCCATAAGCCCCTATCTGTTCGATCCCGAAGATTTATCTGATTTACCACAACGCCTGCTTGCGGCTGAAATTTTACGCGAAAAATTATTTCTGAACCTGCATCAGGAATTGCCCTATCAAATGACTGTTGAAACGGATAGCTGGGAAGAAATAAAGGATGGTAGTGCCGAAATCAGAGTCTCTATTTATGTTTCCCGCGAAGGCCATCGAGGTATCGTCCTTGGCAAGGGTGGGCAGACGCTGCGCCGAATTGGACAATCAGCACGGCTGGAACTTGAAGAGGTGCTCGATAGACGCATCCATCTTCTCACCCATGTTAAATATCGCAAAGACTGGATGGATGATAAAGATCGTTATACAGATTGGGACCTAAATTTCGATGCCTGAATGGTCGGACAAGGCACTTATTTTAGAAATGCGTCCCCATGGTGAATCCAATGCGGTTGTTACTGTCCTCAGCCAGTCTTATGGCCGGCATGCCGGTCTTGTTCATGCAGCCTCTTCACGGTCTAAAAAAGGTATGTTGGAGCTTGGCAATCTTGTTGCAACAGACTGGCAGGCGCGGCTTGAGGGCCAGCTTGGTACATTCCGAATGGAGCTTGAGCGTAGTGCACCTGCCGCTTGTCTTGATAATCCACTAAAGCTTGCAGCAATCGCCTCATGCTGCGCCCTGATAAATACTGGTATTCCTGAACGTGAGCCTCATTCAAATTTATTTGATACAACAATAGCCTTGCTTGAAATTATTTCGCTCAGTGAAGATGATGATGCTTGGCTAACATACTATATTCGCTGGGAAGCAGGGCTACTGACAATGTTAGGTTTTGGGCTAGAGCTTGAACGCTGTGCAGTCAGTGGTACGACAGATGAGCTTATTTATGTCAGCCCCCGAAGTGGCTGTGCTGTTAGTCGCGCTTCGGTTGGCACCTTTGCTGACAGAATGCTGGTCTTGCCTGCCTTGTTAGGCGGCGCGGTTGTTACAAATTCTGAAATCTCATCTGGCTTATCTCTCACAGGACATTTCCTTGGTCGCCGCGTTTTTCAATTGATTCATCAAGATTTACCAACACCGCGGTTGAGACTGGCACATTTAGTATCCAGACGCTATAACAACAGCATCATATCGTAGTTGATCGGGAACTCTTCCCGACACGACAAAAAGGATTTGGGTACTATGTCAGATGAAAGCCTTCTCGGAGACGACATTTCCAAGACAGCTTTTTCAGAAGCGCTCTCCCAGCGCTATCTTGCTTATGCGCTCTCAACGATAACATCACGCTCCCTGCCAGATGTCAGAGATGGGCTAAAACCTGTGCATAGACGGCTTTTATTTGCCATGCGGCAATTAAAACTCGATCCTGATCAGGGGTATAAAAAATCAGCTCGTGTTGTGGGTGATGTGATGGGTAAGTTCCATCCGCATGGCGATGCTGCTATTTATGACGCTATGGTGCGATTAGCGCAGGATTTTGCGATGCGTTACCAGCTTGTGGATGGTCAGGGGAATTTTGGCAATATCGACGGTGATAACGCGGCTGCCATGCGCTATACCGAAGCGCGGATGACAGATGTGGCGCGGTTGCTTCTTGATGGTATTGACGAAGATGCGATTGATTTTAGGCCCACATATGATGGCGAAGCCGAAGAGCCGGTGCTTTTGCCTGCTGGGTTTCCAAATCTGCTAGCAAATGGAGCACAGGGGATTGCTGTTGGCATGGCAACTGCGGTGCCGCCGCATAATGTTCTTGAGTTAAGTGATGCGGCTCTGCATCTGGTAAAATATCCAAATGCCTCCATTGATACGCTGCTTGGCTATGTAAAAGGTCCAGATTTCCCTACGGGGGGTGTCCTTGTTGAGCCAGCAGAATCAATCCGTCAAAGCTATGCAACGGGCAGGGGTAGTTTTCGGGTAAGAGCAAGCTGGGAAATTGAGAAGGAAAAAGGCGGCGGGTGGCAAATCGTTATCACCGAAATTCCTTATCAGGTGCAAAAATCACGTCTGATCGAGCGTATGGCCGAAATGATAATGGCGAAAAAACTGCCAATGCTGGTAGATATTCGTGATGAATCGGCCGAAGACATCCGAATTGTTTTAGAACCCAAGACACGGCGGCTTAACCCAGAAGCGGTGATGGAAAGTTTGTTTAAGCTAACAGAACTTGAAGCGCGTGCCTCACTTAACCTGAATGTCCTCGATTCAACGGGGCGTCCTTCGGTAATGAATTTGAAGGAAGCGTTGCTTGAATGGCTTGCTCATAGGCGCGATGTTCTCCTGCGCCGCAGTCAGTTCCGGCTTGATAAAATTGCGCGTCGTCTAGAAATTCTCGATGGCTACCTCATTGTTTTTCTTAATCTTGATGAAGTTATCCGTATTGTTCGGGATAGTGATACGCCGCGTGACGAGTTAATGCGGGTGTTCGAGCTCACTGAAATTCAAGCAAATGCTATCTTGGATATGCGTTTGCGTTCATTGCGCCGGCTAGAAGAAGAAGGATTGCGCTCTGAACGTGATGCTTTGATAGCAAAACAGTCTGAGTTAACCTCGCTTGTCAGTGAAGAAGTTCGGCAATGGACTGAGATTGCAGCCCAGATAAAAGCAATGAAAGCATTGTTCAAGAAAACGGACATCCGCCGTACTATTTGCGCAGATGCTCCTGTCATTGATATTGATATTGAGGAAATGCTGACCGAAAAAGAGCCTATCACGCTTATTTGCTCAGAAATGGGCTGGGTACGTGCAATGAAAGGTCATCTTGACCTAACAGCTGACTATAAGTTCAAAGAAGGGGACGGGCCTGCCTTTATCCTTCATGGTGAGACAACTGATAAGTTCCTGCTAATGGCAGAAAATGGACGGTTCTATACCTTGAGCGGTGATAAATTACCACGCGGTCGTGGGTTTGGTGAGCCTGTCTCTCTGATGTTTGATATTCCAGCAGATAGCTCGATTATTTCAATCATGCGAGGCGGAACAGGAAAAATGCTTGTAGCCTCAAATGCCGGTCATGGCATGATCGTTGATATGCAGTCAGCTATTGCCCATACACGATCTGGCAAACAGGTGCTAAATCTTGGAGCAGGTGGCAAAGCTACTTTTTGCGTGCCAGCACAGGGCGATATGGTTGCTGTCGTCGGACAGAATAGACGATTGCTTATTTTTGCTCTTTCGGAGTTACCAGAAATGACTCGTGGTAAAGGTGTTATCTTGCAGCGTTATCGCGATGGAAAACTTGCTGATATTAAAGTGTTTGAGAGCGCCGCTGGATTGACATGGCAGATGGGCGGCGGACGCACCCGCACTGAAACAGATCTGCTAACATGGACAGGAAAGCGGGGAAGCGCTGGCAAATTGCCCCCAACAGGCTTTCCGCGGCCGGCTCGTTTCACCTAAATGATTATACTAAAGATGAGCCCGGCTGCCATCGGCCAGCGTGAAATATCTCGAACGGTGTATAGCGCGCTTTGTAAGACATCTTTCGGCTTTCAGCAATATAATAACCAAGATATAGGTAGGACGCTTCTGACTGCTGGACCCTCTCAATTAAATCAAGAATGATAAAACTGCCAAAAGATCTGTCTGGACATTCAGGCTCAAAAAAACTGTAAACAGCGCTTAGCCCGTCCGACTGTAAATCAACCAAAACAGAGGCCAGTAACGCGTTATCAGTGTCACGATAATCAATGAGAAAGGTCGAGATTGGAGAGTTCTCAACCATGGATGAAAACTCATCTATGGTCATGCTTCCCATCTGGCCATCTTCATGTCGACTAGTCAGGTAACGCTGAAACAAGTCATAATGCTCATCGGTTAATGTGCCATCCAGCACTGTTGCTGTTAAGTCAGCATGCTTTGCGGCCAGTCGTTTCATATTCCGGCTCTGGGAAAATTCAGAACAGACGACCCGGATGGGCTGACATGCTTGACAGTTTTGACATGCAGGCTTATACACCCAATTTTCAACCCGTCGAAACCCTGCCTGCGCAAGTGTATCATGCAAGTCAGGTCGGCTGCTAATGTTAGCTGCCAGACGTCGCTCAACCCTATTAGATAGATAAGTACAACTATGGGCGCGTGTTACATTAAGCCGCAGAGGCTTAGGTAAAAAAACTGAAGGGTGCTGGTCCATAAAGAGAGTTTTATGGATTTATCTCTATTAGGCAAGCGTGATTAATGCTAAGGGCTAAATTATAGCAGAAACCATGAAAAGGTCGGCAGACTCACCGCAAAGGCAAACATCATTAGCTACTTTGCTCATCTATAATGGACACTGAAAATCCTCGGTCCTTCAGAGCAGTGACAATTTCTTCGGCATGGGCTGTGCCGCGGGTATCAATCACTGCATCTACCTTTGCCAGTTTTGCTGGCACATCATAGAACATACGCTGATGATAGATTTCAACAATATTACCGCCACATTGACCAATTGCATCAGAAATATTAGCCAGCATGCCAGGCTCATCAGAGATATCAATACGGGCCCGCACAAGTCTGCCATCTGACATCATGTTTCGGTTCAGGATTGAGCCAAGCAGGCGCGTATCTATATTCCCGCCGCAAATGACGACACCAACCCGTTTTCCGGCAAATAAATCAGGGCGGGCATAAATAGCTGCGATTCCGGCAGCGCCTGCACCTTCTGCAATAATTCGTTGTTCTTCAACAAGCGTACCTACAGCCCATTCTAGATGTTGCTCTGAGACAAGAACAATATCATCGACATGTTTTGCAATAATAGGGTGGGTTAGTGCGCCCGGGCTCTTAATAGCTATCCCTTCGGCAAGGGTTTCCCCGCCGCAGATAATATCATCTCCGCGAATGGTCTGAGCCATGGTGGGATAAAGTTCGGCCTGAACGCCAATGATTGTGATATCTGGTCGCAGCTCTCTGGCCATAATGCTGATGCCAGACATCAGGCCGCCGCCGCCAATAGGAACGACAAGAACATCGAGATCAGGAATAGCGGTAAGCATTTCAAGGCCGATAGTTCCCTGACCACTGATCACATGATGGTCATTGTAAGGATGGATCAGGGTTGAGCCATGTTCTTCTTGATAGGCTTTTACCGTTACCTCTCCTTCATTTACCGACCGACCGGCAAGAATGATTTCTGCCCCATGTGCGCGTGTTCTCTCCACTTTGGCAAAGGGTGTTTGTTTCGGCATGATAATTGTTGCTTTGAGGCCCGCTTCACGAGCTCGAAACGCTACAGCCTGCGCATGGTTGCCTGCTGACATGGTGATAACGCCACGCTGTTTTTGCACTTCGGTTAACTGCGCCATTGCTACTGCGGCACCACGCACCTTGAATGAAGAGGTATATTGCAAATTTTCAAGCTTTAGATGAACAGAGCAACCCAGCAAAATCGATAAAGAAGGCGCTTGTATTATAGGTGTATCAATAATTAAAGGGGCCAGAAAGTCAGCCGCCTGTCTTATATCATCAGCTGTTACGCTTGGGGAGGAAGAGATATCAGGCATTATCGTTTCTTTGTTGACGTCAGATAATATTCTTTTAAAACAGCACCCTAAGCCAGCTTTAGACAAGATGTTACCAAAAAGGCGACGTTTTTTGACTATTTTCGCTAACTATGGCTGCCAATTTTTTTAGCTATGATAGGCGCAAAATACGTCAGAATACCAGTTGCCCCAGCTCGTTTGAAAGCAAGCAACGCTTCTTCAACAACAATCTCTTCATCAAGCCAGCCATTCTGACCTGCTGCGCGTAACATCGCATATTCACCTGATACCTGATAGGCAAAACAGGGTACGTTTGTCGCATTACAGATATCTCGAATCACATCCAAATAAGGCATGCCCGGTTTGACCATCACCATATCTGCACCTTCATCAATATCCATCAGTACTTCACGTACCGCTTCATTGCGATTAGCAGGGTTCATCTGGTAGGTTTTTTTACCTGCGCCACCAAGCTTTCGCCCTGCACCAACGGCATCTCTGAACGGCCCATAAAAGCCAGACGCAAATTTGGCTGCATAGGACATAATCATCATTTCAGTGTGGCCCTGAGATTCCAGCATGGCCCGGATAGCGCCAACACGGCCGTCCATCATATCTGATGGTGCAATTATATCACATCCTGCCTCTGCTAGGGTGCGGGCTTGTTCCACCAGTGCCGCCACTGTTTCATCATTCAATATTATTGTGCCGTCCAATAAACCGTCATGACCGTGATCTGTATAGGGGTCCAGGGCAACATCACATAAGAGCAGAATGTCTGGGCATTCTGTTTTGACTGCCCGCACAGCACGGCAGATAAGATTGTCAGGATTGAGTGCTTCTGTTCCATGCGCGTCTTTTAGCTCGTCTGGCGTGCGGGGAAATAGGGCAATTGCGGGGATGCCAAGGCGCAACGCATAGCGTGCCTGTTCTATAATTTTATCAATTGAGTAACGGTTTACCCCTGGCAGCGAGGGAATAGGCTCTTCTACCTTATCGCCTTCAACAACAAATAGCGGCCAGATAAGGTCTGAGACTGTTAGACTTGTTTCTTGGACCATATCGCGGATTCCTGCAGAACTGCGCAGGCGGCGAAGACGTGTTCCAGGAAACTGAGGGCGGGTAGCATTATAAGACATGGCAGAAAAGTCCTAAGGGGCGGGTAAGAGAGAAAATGACCTCTATTCTAGATGAATTAGCAACGTGCATGCAAGTCACTGGGGATAGGCTGGTCAGTGGCAATAGCTAGTGCATAGCAGATAGCTATGGGCACGCGCTTCACCGTCTTGTTTTTTGCCCCAACAAGCCTGTGCGGGAGGCTTGCTCTTGGCAGGTGAATTAGCCTAAACTAGGCTGAGTATTTCTGATGAAATTCCCAACTCTCTTGAGTATGGGCTCAGATATACAAAAGCACATCTCCAGTTTGCTCCGTAAAAGGGTTTTGTTACATGCGCCTTAGTCAGTATTTCTTGCCTGTTCTTCGTGAAAATCCTAAAGAAGCGCAGATAGTTTCCCATAGATTAATGCTCCGTGCAGGTATGGTGCAACAGTCAAGCGCTGGGATTTATAGCTGGTTACCACTTGGTTTGAAGGTGCTGGAAAAAATCGAACAGATTGTGCGTGAAGAGCAAAATCAGTCAGGCGCTCTTGAAATTAAGATGCCAACGATACAGCCTGCTGAATTATGGCAGGAATCTGGCCGTTATGATGATTATGGCCTCGAAATGCTCCGAATTACAGACAGGCATGACCGCGACATGCTCTATGGGCCTACAAATGAGGAGCAGGTAACTGATATCTGCCGCTCACATCTGCGCAGTTATAAATCTCTGCCGCTAAATCTATATCATATTCAATGGAAATTCAGAGACGAGGTGCGGCCGCGTTTTGGCGTGATGCGAGGGCGAGAGTTTTTGATGAAGGACGCTTATTCTTTTGATGTCTCCAAAGAAGCGGCACGTATCGCCTATAATAAAATGTTTGTTGCATATCTGAAGACATTTGAGCGTATGGGGCTGACAGCTATTCCCATGGAAGCCGATACGGGTCCTATTGGCGGTGATATGAGCCATGAGTTCATTATTCTTGCTGATACTGGTGAAAGTGGCGTGTTTTTTGATAAGGAATGGGAAAACACCAATCTTGTTACAGATATATCCTACCAAGATAATTTAGAGCCTATTGTTGAGCGCTTTACCTCTCTTTATGCTAAGACAGACGAGATGCATGATCCGGCAACCTGTCCTGTGTCAGAGCCAGACCTCTTGACACGCCGCGGTGTTGAGGTTGGTCACATCTTTTATTTCGGGACAAAATACTCAGAGAAAATGGGAGCAGCAGTATCTGGGCCTGACGGCAAGGATATTGATGTGCATATGGGATCCTATGGCATTGGTGTCTCGCGACTTGTCGGGGCGCTTATCGAAGCCAGTCATGATGACCGCGGTATTATCTGGCCTGGGTCAGTAAGCCCGTTTGATGCAGTGATTGTTAATTTGAAGGTCGGTCATGAAAAAACAGATCCCGTCTGTGAAATGCTTTATGAAAAGCTTACAGAAGCTGGCTGTGACATCCTGCTTGATGATAGTTCAGAATCGCCCGGTGCAAAGCTTGCCACTATGGATCTGATAGGTCTGCCATGGCAGATTATCGTTGGCCCACGTGGCATTGATGCCGGTCATGTTGAGCTTAAAAATCGCCGTACCGGCGAGACGGTCGAACTTTCGCCTGAATCTGCCCTTAATCATCTTTTAGAACAATTTGGATGATGCTTGCCGTGTCTGTCAGATGTGCTGTGAGGTACGCTGATAAATTTCCACCCTATGCCAGAAGAGTGCAATAATATCTGATGATTTTTAGCCCAATTGAACGTCTTCTCGCTTTCAGATACATCCGTGCGCGCCGCGCTGAGGGATTTATTTCTGTTGTAGCCTGGTTCTCACTTGCTGGCATTACTCTTGGGGTGGCAACTCTGATTATTGTGATGTCTGTGATGAACGGATTCCGCGCAGAACTTATTGGCAGGATTTTAGGGCTTAATGGGCACTTAGGTGTTAGCTCTATAGAGGGTGGTATTAAAGATTATAATAAGCTTGCCCTGCGGTTATCTGAGATGCCGTCTATTATTGCTGCGACCCCACAAATTGAGGGTCAAGTGATGGTGAATGCCAATAATCAGGCGCGCGGGGCTGTGGTAAGAGGTGTATCGTGGTCTGATCTTGCTGTCCGTAAACCGCTCTGGGACTCGCTTGATGAGTCTGCAATTGCAGCATTTAGAGATGATGGCGCGTTGCTGATTGGCGAGACGATGGCCTTCACCCTCCGCCTGAAAATTGATGATACCGTGACGTTGCTCTCACCTAAGGGCCGTGTCACGGCCTTTGGCACAGTGCCGTTGCGGCGAAGTTTTAAAATTGGCGGTATTTTCAAAGTCGGCATGCATGAATATGACAGTAGTTTTATTTTCATGCCGTTAGATGTTTCACAGGTGTTTTTTGACACAGGAGATGTTGTTTCTGGTTTTGAGGTATATTCATCAGCCCCACTGAACATCACAGCAGTTTCCAATATCATTAAATCCCAGCTTGGTAGTAAATACAGGGTATTTGACTGGCAGGAACGCAATGCCTCTTTTTTAAATGCCTTGAAAGTTGAACGTAATGTTATGTTCCTAATTTTGACGCTGATCATTCTTGTTGCTGCGTTTAATATTGTCTCATCAATGATTATGCTGGTCCGGTCAAAAAATGCGGATATCGCTGTTCTGCGGTCACTTGGGGCTAGTAGTAGTCTGATTATGCGCGTCTTTTTGATCACAGGAGCTAGTATAGGGGCTGTCGGAACGTTGGTCGGCTCGCTGCTTGGTTTAATATTCTGTTGGCAAATTGATAACATTAAGCGCGGCGTTGAATCGCTATCAGGCGCCGAATTATTTTCGGCAGAAATCTACTATCTCTCAAAATTACCAGCTGTTGTTGACCCATTTGAAGTCAGTATAGTGGTTGTGATGGCGCTTGTTCTGAGCTTTGTCGCCAGTCTTTATCCGGCATGGCGGGCAGCGCATGTCGCTCCGGCTGAGGTATTGCGCTATGAGTAAGCCTTCGCCTGTGTTGCAGTTGATAGATGTTGAGCGCCATTTTGAGCAAGGCGGGCGCCGCATCAATGTTTTGAATAAGGCAAGTCTTAATCTTGTTGCGGGGCGCATGACAGCCCTTATTGGGCCGTCAGGAGCTGGCAAAACCACTTTGTTAAATATGGCAGGGCTTCTTGAGCGGCCGGATCGTGGAGATGTGATAGTTGGCGGCTTCAGAACAGCTCAATTATCAGAAGCAAAGCGCACATTACTGCGCCGGCGGCAGATAGGATTTGTGTTTCAGTTTCATCGGCTATTTCCAGAATTTTCGGCGCGTGAAAATATTATTATTCCCCAGATGCTAAATGGTCTCTCGCAGAAACAGGCTGATGAACGGGCCTCTGCGTTGTTGGCTATGGTTGGGCTAGAGGAAAGGGCTGAACATCGCCCCGGTTTATTGTCGGGCGGAGAGCAGCAACGTGTTGCAATTGCGCGCGCTGTGGCAAATGCGCCTGATATTCTGCTGGCGGATGAGCCAACAGGAAATCTGGACCCCGAAACAGCAAAAATTGTGTTTGATGCGCTGAGCCGTATTGTACGTGGCACAGGAACAGCTGCTCTTATAGTGACCCATAATCAGCTTCTTGCTGAACAGATGGATGATATTTTAACGATTAATCAGGGCAGGATAGTCAGGTCAGGGTTATGAGTTACGCGCCGTTCATTCATTTGCGCGTTCATTCCGCTTATTCCTTGTCTGAAAGTACGTTGCGGATTAGTGAGCTTGCTAAGCTTGCGTCATCGGATAACCAGCCTGCGCTAGCGATTACCGATAGTTTTAATATGTTTGGCGCATTTGAGTTCTCGCAGAAAATGCTTGATTATGGTGTTCAGCCACTCATTGGTGTTTCTGTTGTCCTCTCTGATGAAAGAGGGGAGGGTAATGTTGTTTTGCTCGCCCAGACAGAAACAGGCTATATCCATTTGAGTCAGTTGGTCTCTGACGCGCTATTGGCTACAGACCCTGCCTCTGAGCCGGTCATAGCCTCGACCGCGTTAGCTGAAAAATCTGTTGGTCTCATAATATTGTCTGGCGGCGCAAGAGGCGGGTTTGTTGGTCAACCTGCTGCTCATGGTCAACGTGATCTTGCCCTTCAGAGACTGATAGGTCTGCAAGAAGTGTTTGGCGACCGCGTTTATGTTGAGCTTCAGCGACATGGTCTTGCTAGTGAGCAGGATGCCGAACCAATATTACTCGAGATAGCTGATGCAACAGATGTTCGCCTTGTGGCAACAAATGATTGTCATTTTGAGACAGAAGACATGTATGGCCCGCACCGTGTTCTGACCTGTATTGCAAGCTCTGAGCGACTGGCCAGCATGGCTGATAATGGGTTTACCCCGCATCATCGCTTTAAGACGGCGGCAGACATGGTAACATTGTTTGCCGATATACCTGAAGCGGTAGAAAATACGCTTCACATTGCGCAACGGTGTAGTTTTGTTGTGAGCCGGCGCAAACCAATTCTGCCGTCAACGGGGGCAAATGATGAAGCAGCAGAATTACGTCAGCTTTCAGAAGAGGGGCTTGAAAAGCGCCTCTCCAGTCTGGCTGGCTCTGACTATTTCAATGGGTCTGATGCCGCAAAGAAGCCCTATTTTGACAGGCTTACTATCGAGCTTGACATCATTATTGAGATGGGGTTTCCGGGGTATTTTTTGATTGTTTCGGACTTTATCCGCTGGTCAAAAGATAACGGAATACCTGTTGGGCCGGGCCGTGGTTCTGGCGCTGGATCGGTCGTTGCATGGGCATTGCTGATTACCGATCTTGATCCGTTGCGCTGGGGATTACTATTTGAACGATTTTTGAATCCGGAGCGTGTGTCCATGCCGGATTTTGACATCGATTTCTGTCAGGAGCGGCGCGAAGAAGTTATCCGCTATGTGCAGGAAAAATACGGTCAGGAGCGGGTTGCACAGATTATTACTTTCGGATCGCTCCAAGCCCGCGCTGCGTTGCGCGACGTTGGCCGTGTTCTCGATATGCCCTATGGTCAGGTTGATAGGATAGCAAAGCTTATTCCTAATAATCCGGCAAAGCCGACAACAATTTCAGAAGCACTTGAAACAGAGCGCGAATTGTCAGCTATGGTAGAAGAAGATGAGCAGGTCGCCCATCTTGTTACCACCGCAACGCATCTTGAAGGCTTGTATCGCCACGCTTCAACCCATGCCGCTGGCCTTGTAATTGCTGATAGGGCGTTGCCTGAACTTGTGCCTGTTTACCGTGATCCGCGCTCTGATATGCCTGTGACCCAATTTAACATGAAGTCTGTTGAACAGGTCGGGTTGGTGAAATTTGATTTTCTGGGGCTGAAAACGCTGACTGTGATACAGCGGGCTGTTGAATTGCTGGCGCAGCGCGATGTTACCGTTGATATGAATGTTATTCCGCTTGATGATGCCAAAACATATGAGATGCTTGCTGACGGCGACACAGTTGGGGTGTTTCAGCTGGAATCAAGTGGTATGCGCGATGTGCTGCGGGGGCTGAAACCAGACAGATTTGAAGATATTATTGCGGTTGTGGCACTGTATCGCCCGGGGCCAATGGAAAATATTCCAACCTATATTAGCCGCAAGCATGGGCGCGAACCTGTTGAATATATGCATCCCTTGCTTGAGCCTATACTGTCAGAAACTTACGGCATTATGATTTATCAGGAGCAGGTTCAGCAGGCCGCTCGAGATCTTGCAGGCTATACGCTTGGTGGAGCAGATATACTCCGCCGCGCAATGGGGAAAAAAGATCAGGCAGAAATGGACCAGCAGCTGCAAACATTTGTTAGTGGCTCAGAGCAAAATGATATTAGTGCTAAACTTGCTGCCAGCATTTTTAACCAAATTGCCTCTTTTGCTGGATATGGCTTTAATAAATCCCACGCAGCAGCCTATGCATTGGTCTGCTATCAAACGGCATGGCTGAAGGCAAATTATCCGGTAGAATTTCTTGCTGCATCAATGGCACTTGATGCAGGTAATACTGAAAAACTCGCAGTGTTTCGCCAAGAATGTTTCTATAAGAAAATTCCTGTACTAGCGCCTGATATTAACCATTCAGAAGCCTCTTTTAGTGTTGAATCAACCGCAGACAAGCCTCTTTCGATTCGCTATGCTCTAGGAGCGGTGAAAAATGTTGGCTCTGAAGCGATGGCGCGGCTGGCAGCTGAACGCCGTGAAAACGGCAAGTTTAGCTCGCTTGGAAATCTAGCCAAAAGATTGGCGCGTGAAGGAAGTAATAAACGTCAGCTTGAAAATCTAGTAAAAGCTGGTGCGTTTGATAGTTTGCATGATAACCGCCGGCAGATATTTGATTGCCTTGAACAGCTTGTTCAGCAAGCAGATTTGTACCGACGAGAGGCAGAATCAGACCAAAATAGTCTTTTTGGTGGTGAAGATGGGAGTGTAGCTGATCCGGTCTTCCGGTTTTCTGATGGCCCAGATTGGACAAGTTCAGACCGGCTCTCACGAGAATTTGAGGCACTAGGTCTTTATCTCTCAGCCCATCCTCTTGATGCTTATCAAGCCCAGCTTGAAAGCCTCAAAATCATTGGATCGCAGGATATTGAAACAGCCCTTCGTGGACATGAGCAAAAACGCCTAAAGCTTGCGGGGCAGGTGACAGCCGTTCAGGAACGCGTCTCTGCACGTGGCAATAGATTTGCTTTCGTCCAGTTTACGGATAAGGGTGGCATGTATGAAACTACCTTTTTTTCAGAAGTGTTGCTGGAGGCCCGCCCTCTACTTGGAAGTGATGCTCCGGTTCTTGTGACAGTTGATGCCCGGATGGAAAATGATGCTGTTCGGCTTCTGGCCCAGCGTGTACAAATCCTTGATGAGGCGATTGCCTTAAAACAGACAGGTCTTGGTATCTGGCTAAACCATGAAGGGTGCCTTGAGGAGTTGCATGCCTGCCTGAAGGAGGATGGTGGTGGTAAAGCACCTGTTAAATTATTTATTCAAAATGGTACTGATGAAATCGAAGTCACGCTCGCTCACCGGTTCAAACTGAGTGGGGAATTGCGGCATCGGCTTAAATCCATTCGGGGTATCACCGATTTCCGTGAGATAAGCGCAAGCTAATCATCACAAATATCTGTTATTCTGCTTGCATTTCATCGCGTTTTCCCGTAAAAACCAGCGCACATCACACATGAGGGCTGGAGCCGCGGTAAAAAATCCCCGCGTTTCCGTCCGGTGAAGGCAGTGTTCTGTCTTTCGCATTCCCTCATGGAGGCTTAACCGGAAAACAGGAGACTATCATGGCCCTTCCAAGCTTTACTATGCGCCAACTTCTTGAAGCAGGTGTTCACTTCGGTCATCACACACGCCGCTGGGATCCCCGTATGGAGCCGTTTATTTTCGGCCAGCGTAACAGCATTCACATTTTAGACCTACAACAAACTGTGCCGCTTTTGTCACGCGCTCTATCTGTTCTGCGTGATACAGTAGCCAAGGGCGGCCGTGTTCTTTTTGTTGGCACAAAGCGCGCCGCATCAGGCAAAATTGCTGAAACGGCTCTAGCTTGTGGTCAGTATTATGTTAATCATCGCTGGCTTGGCGGGATGCTCACAAACTGGGCAACTGTTTCCAAGTCTATTCGTCGTTTGCGTGATCTTGAAGCACGCCTTAACAGTGATGAAATCCAGCAACTGTCAAAGAAAGAGATTCTTCAGCTAACGCGTGAGCGTGATAAGCTGGAACTAACACTTGGCGGTATTAAGGAAATGGGCGGCCTGCCTGATATCCTGTTTATCTTGGATACCAATAAAGAAGATATTGCTGTTCTTGAAGCAAATCGTCTTGGTATTCCGGTTGTAGCTGTCATTGATAGTAATGCAAGTCCTGACGGCGTTGATTACCCAATTCCAGGCAATGATGATGCCATGCGTGCTATCTCGCTTTATTGTGAGCTCACCCAAGCCGCTATTCTGGATGGTCTTCAGCAAGAAATGATGTCATCTGGCGCTGATGCCGGCGCTGCAACTGAGGCTCCTGCCGAACCAGCTATTGAAGCATCAGAGGCTGTGCCAGCAGAAGACGCACCAGCAGAAGACGCACCAGCTGAAGATAATCCTGCAGAAGAAGCCCCAGCGGCAGAAGCAGCAGAAACACCGGCCGGGTAAACATCTATCTCTGCTGCTGTATATCCTAGTGCTTATGCTATACAGGCTGATTTTTCGGGTAACACCGTTCTGTTATCCTTCATTGGCAGTCACATACGGTAATGCGAAATAATGGTAACTAGAGTATCTGACAGGTTAAGCAAAGATATCTTTGCTTAACCATCAACCTCACTGAACAATAAGGAAAATAATGATGAGTGTAACTGCTGCATTGGTGAAGGAACTTCGCGAAAAATCTGGCGCAGGCATGATGGATTGCAAAAAAGCGCTTAATGAAACAAATGGTGATATGGATTCTGCTATCGACTGGTTGCGGACTAAAGGTCTTGCAGCAGCAGCGAAAAAATCAGGTCGCGTTGCCTCTGAAGGTCTGGTTGCTATCAGTGTTTCAGGAACATTAGGCGCGCTTGTTGAGCTTAATTCTGAGACTGATTTTGTTTCTCGTAATGAAGAATTTCAGATATTTGTCAAAACCTTGTCCTCCCTTGCATTAACAGCAAGTGACCTTGAGGCACTGAAGGCAATGGATTATCCTGATACAGGCCGCACTGTTGAAGAAGAACTTACGCAGAAAATCGCAACCATTGGCGAGAACATGTCTCTGCGCCGGATGGAAAAAGTAATAGTCGAAACTGGTGCTGTAGTCCCTTATATTCATAACGCAACAGCAGACGGTCTTGGTCGTATTGGTGTTTTGGTTGGTCTAATGTCATCTGCTGACAGTGCTGTGCTGTCTGGTCTAGGCAAGCAGATTGCGATGCATATTGCGGCTACCACACCTGCGAGTATCTCAGTCGACGACCTTGATCCAGAGATGGTTGCCCGTGAGCGTGATGTTTTGATTGAACAGGCAAAAGCGTCTGGTAAGCCTCAGGAAATTGCAGAAAAGATGGTTGAAGGGCGTTTGCGCAAATATTACGAAGAAGTCGTTTTGCTTGAGCAGACATTCGTTATTGATGGTGAAAACAAGGTGGGACATGTTATCGAAGCAGCTGCCAAAGACGCTGGTGCTGAGATAAAACTAACCCAGTTTGCACATTTCATTCTCGGTGATGGGATTGAAAAAGAAGAAGCTAACTTTGCTGCTGAAGTAGCGGCTACATTATCAAGTTAATCTATTCTTGGTTCATATAGCACTTTTGGGTGTCGTATGAAATCGCTTCACTCTTTATTATTAAGGGTGGAGCGTTTTTTATGGCATTCTAAGTCTTTCGAGTTAGATCATTTTGCTTTATACCATCAACAATGTCAGACTAGTGGCGCATGCGTGTCTTTTTGAAAAAGACGTGCTACTCGCGGCAACCAGAGGAATTCAATAATGTCTCCTGATTTCAAGCATAAACGTGTTCTCCTTAAAATCTCTGGTGAATCTCTGATGGGCGCCCAGGCTTACGGTATTGATACCGATATGGTGCAACGAGTAGCTGATGAAATTAAAGGAGTTGTAGAGCAGGGTATTGAAGTATGCCTTGTTATCGGTGGTGGGAATATTTTTCGTGGCGTGTCAGGCGCTGCCGCTGGTATGGAGCGAGCTACTGGTGATTATATGGGGATGCTTGCAACCGTCATGAATGCGCTTGCAATGCAAAGCGCCCTTGAGCAGAAAGATGTTCCCACTCGGGTGATGTCTGCACTTCCGATTAGCGCTGTGTGTGAACCCTATATCCGAAGGCGCGCTGTTCGGCATATGGAAAAAGGGCGTATTGTTATCTTTGCAGCAGGAACAGGAAATCCCTTCTTTACAACTGATACTGCCGCTGCTTTGCGGGCTTCCGAAATGAATTGTGATGCGTTGCTTAAAGGAACGCGTGTGGATGGTGTGTATGATGCCGATCCTGAAAAAGATGCAACCGCTACCCGGTTTGATACATTATCCTATATGGATGTCTTGTCGCGTGACTTAAGAGTTATGGATGCGTCAGCAATTTCCCTTGCCCGGGAAAATAAGATTCCTATTCTCGTATTTTCAATTTCTGAGCCAGGCGGTTTTGATAAGGTGCTCAGACATCAAGGCGCCTTTACAATCGTGGCCGAAGCAACACGATAGAGGTGTTAGTCAGGGACCCCCCTTATTCGTTTTAGATTATTTTTAGAGCAATCATTATCATTAATATCGGCAGTGGAGAGAGAACATGTTTGAGCTTGATGAAGTAAACCGCAAAATGGCCGCCTCGGTTGCTAATTTTGCTACAGAGCTTTCAGGGCTTCGTGCAGGCCGTGCCTCAACGGCGATGTTGGAGCCTGTAGTTGTTGATGCATATGGTTCAAAAATGCCGCTGAATCAGGTAAGTAATATTTCTGTTCCTGAGTCGCGGATGCTTACCGTGACAGTCTGGGATGTTGGGCTTTCTGATGCTGTTGAAAAGGCCATTCGGGACTCTGGTCTTGGATTAAACCCACAATCTGAAGGGGCGGTTATTCGTGTTCCAGTTCCTGACTTGTCCGAAGATCGCCGCAAAGAAATGGTGAAAGTGGCTGGTAAATATTGTGAAGCCAGCAAAATTGCAGTGAGAAATATTCGCCGTGATGCCATAGAACAGATTCGCAAAGATGAAAAAGCTGGCGGGATGTCTGAAGATGAGCGTCACGCGCTTGAGGCACAGGTGCAAAAAGCAACCGACGTTCATATTACGCAGGCTGACGAGATGTTAGCGCAGAAAGAAAAAGATATTTTAAACGTATGATACGGCGTGAACTTTTCTCTGATAGTCTAAATATCAGCATAATGTATGTGTAACAGCACTCACTGGAACGAAACTATAGTTAGATATTTGATATAATGGATTTGGTTGGATGAAACATCTTGCGCTGATAATGGATGGTAATCGCAGGTGGGCTAGTGCGAATAAGTTAGATACGCTTATGGGACATGATAAGGGCGCCAGCACCCTTAAAAATATTGTTCGTGTTGTTGCCGAGCAAGGTATTCCCTTTCTAAGTGTATTTGCTTTTTCGACGGAAAACTGGCGTCGGTCTCCAGAAGAGGTTGCTGGGCTGCTTCAGCTTATGCGGAAGTTTTTAATGAGCCAAACCCAGTCTCTTGTTAATGAAAATGTCCGTCTTGTGATTATTGGCGATAGAACAGCCTTTGATAAGGGCTTTCTTGAATTATTCGAGATGTGCGAGGCAGCGAGTGCTCACTGTACCGGATTAGTGCTTACAGTTGCGATAAATTATGGTGGTCAGCAGGATTTGGTTCACGCTGTAGGTGAGGCTCAAAAACAATTTCCTGGTGAGGAAATTTCTTCTGACATGCTTAAATCATGCATGATGACATCACATTTGCCGCCCGTAGACTTACTGATCCGCACCGGTGGTGAGAAACGAGTATCAAATTTTCTGCTCTGGGATCTTTCCTATTGTGAATTTTATTTTACTGACAAACTCTGGCCAGAATTCTCTGATGAAGAT
>CATISA010000145.1 GCA_949529445.1 Alphaproteobacteria bacterium UBA4588 | reverse complement strand
ATCGCCAAGCACACTGGCTTTAATCGCAACACCGATAAATGCAAGCATCATGGCAATCTGAGTGCGCCTGCCAAACTGCTCCTTTAAGATTGAGACCCCCATTGCGATAACGAGCAATGGATAAATAAAATACCCGAGCGCAGACTGCGCAATTCTGTCGGTAAAAACAGCATAGAGATAGGCAGACCAGTTCAACCCCACAAGAAGTGCACAGAACATTAAAATTTGCATCTCACGCTTTTGGGCAAGAAGACGTCGTACCCCTTCCCATCCGCGGATAAGAAACACCAAAAGAACAAAGAGAATACCAGCCCAGAGGGCACGCTGGGCCATAACCTGCATCAATGGATAATTGACCAGATATTTGAAATAAATTGGCGCAAAACCCCATAAAACCGGGCTTGCAATCGCAGCGACGATACCAATAATCGGCTGTGCCATAAGATGCTCTCTTTATCAGGGGTGAAGAGTGAAAGAAGATTAGCCGGTCAGAATCACGCGAAAATCATTTACATTAGTGCGTGTAGGACCTGTTATGATCTGGTCCCCAAGCGCAGCAAAAAAACTATGAGAGTCATTATTTTGCAGCATTGCATATGCATCAAGACCCGCAGCCGCTGCACGCTCGAATGTGTCCGGTGAGATAATGGCCCCTGCAATAGCAGCTGCGCCATCAATGCCGTCTGTATCGGCTGCCAGCGCATCAAACCTGCCTTCTAAAGCGAGGGCATGAGCAAATTCAGCATTCCGCCCCCCACTGCCAGTTCCGGTGACCATCACTGTTGTCTCACCGCCTGAAATAAGCGCCTTTCCCGGCCCCATCTCTATGGCAAGCTGGGCCTGTTCTGCTGCAAGGTCGCGCGAATTTCCTTCAAGAGCATCCCCAAGAATTACAGGCTCATACCCAGCATGCTGCGCAACATCAGCTGCTGCTTCAAGCGATCGTTGTGGTGTTGCAAGCAAATGGAAATTACTCGCAGATAATGCGGCATCGTCTGAAAATGGTGTCTCGCACACCGCACTGTCCAGCAACGCAAGCACAGCTGCTGGGACATCAAGTCCATATTGTTTTATCACTGCTAGCGCATCATGCCGGCTTGTCTCATCAGCAACCGTTGGACCAGAAGCGATAACCGATGCCTTATCACCTGGCACATCTGAGATAGCAAAACTAATCGTGCGCGCGGGATAGGCTGCAACAGCAAGCTGCCCGCCCTTCACAGCAGATAGATGCTTCCTAAGGCAATTCATTGCGCCGATGGGAGCTCCTTTTTTTAGCAGCTGCTGAGTGACGTCCTGCTTTTCGCTAAGGGTAAGCGGCGCACGGGGCAAGCACATCAGAGATGAGCCACCACCTGATATCAGTACTAGCATCATATCGTCTGCCCCTAACCTGCCGGCTTCTTCTAGCACATAAGCGGCAGCCGCAGCACTTCGTGCGTCAGGCACAGGATGCGAGGCATGCATCAATTCCAGCCGAGACAATGTTTCTTCATGACCATCAGGAATAATAATTTTGCCATAGATTTTCTGTGCAAGCTCGTCTGGCATTTCAGCTTCCAGTGCCTGTGCCATTGCCGCTGAAGCTTTCCCAAATCCTGTAACAAATAACCTGCCTATAATGGTGTCTGGCAACAATGTTCTAACTGCGTCTGGCATAAACTGGTGAGGCTGTGCAGCAGCAATGGCTGCATCAAACATGGCACGGATAAGCTGAGACTTGGTGGCAAATGACATGTGACACGAACTCTGAACTGTAATTTCCACGAGAAATTATAGCCCTCGCAAGAGATTATAAAAAGCAGGAGATTATAAAAATAGTGACTATTATTGTAATACCACACTATGCCGGTATGTTCTGTGTAAGCGCAACATGCTTTTCGCTTGTACCAGCATGTGCGCTCTGATTATCTGCCAGCCAAAGACAAATAGGACATAATACTTCACATGGACCTCCTTAGCTCATTTCATTTGGCGGCGAGCCTGCTTTTAAGCGGTGATGCTGATCTCTATGAAATTATTTTCCTGTCGCTTCGGGTGAGCCTGACCTCTGTCAGCCTTGCCCTGTGTATTGGCTTGCCACTGGGCGCATTTCTATCAAGTGTTATCTTTCCGGGTCGTGTAGCTGTTATCGTTTCAATAAATACGCTTCTATCCATGCCGCCTGTTGTAATTGGCTTACTGGTTTATATGCTAATTTCGCGTGCAGGGCCCCTTGGTTTTCTGGATCTTCTATATTCTCCAACCGCAATGATCATTGCTCAGTTTTTGCTGATTGTCCCTCTTTCAACAGCGCTCTCACGGCAATTATTTGAGCATCTCCATCACGAATATGACCCATTATTTTCATCGCTTCAATTGTCATTATGGCGCCGCATCATTGCTCTTCTTATTGATGCGAAACTGTCACTTGTGACTATTGGGCTTGTTAGTTTTGGACGCGCCATCTCCGAAGTTGGGGCTGTAATTCTAGTCGGTGGTAACATTAAACATGCAACACGGGTGATGACATCGGCTATTGCCCTTGAAACATCGCGTGGTGAGCTTGCCTTTGCTCTTGCGCTTGGCATTGTGCTGCTCATTATTGCGCTGGGTGTCAATCTGTTTAGTGCGGCTCTTCGGGCCCGCATGGATAGGGCAGATATCAATGTCTAGGAGAACCTCTTGTCTTATCGCTAACGGGCTAAGCATTACCAGAGAGGGCCGTGTTCTTCTCAAGGATGTTTCAGTTGAGATTAAGCCTGCAGCAATAACGCTTATTCTTGGACATAATGGTGCAGGAAAAACACTTCTGATGCGGGCTTTGCATGGCCTTATCCCGCCAGATGAAGGCACGATTCACAGCCCACCAGCCAGCCGCCAGCGCATGGTGTTTCAAAAACCGATTATGCTGCGGCGGACAGCTCTTCAATATTTTAAGTTTGTCTGCCCTGGCCTTCGTATCTCAGATCAGCATTCGTGGTTTGACAGCGCCCAGCTTATCAGCCAGCTGGATACGCCAGCGCGCAGATTATCTGGCGGGGAACAGCAGAAATTGGCCCTTATCGGGGCTCTTGCTGCGCAGCCTAAAATTCTGTTTCTGGATGAGCCAGCGGCCAGCCTTGATGTTGAGGCAACCATGCTTATTGAGAGCCTTATTGCTAAAGCATGTGATGCTGGTACGACCATTATCATGACGAGCCATAATCGGGCTCAGGCAGCACGGCTGGCTGACCAGATCATTTTCATGGATCATGGCAGCGTTAAAGAACAGTCTGATGCCAAAACCTTTTTCCAAGCGCCGCAAAGCGAAGCAGCACGTCACTACCTCGCCTTTACCTAAAACTTACCGCGCATAGCACGGCATAAAAGCGCTTAAGTGATCAGCGCCTTTAAGCCAAAATCCGGATTTGCAATATCAGCAGGATCAGGTGAAATACCCGCCTCTAAACATTTTTTGCCAATCATATAAGCCTGCCCATCATTAGCAGCTTCTACTGTAACCAGCACCCCATCCTGCCAACTCCATACGGAAAGGCTCTGTTCACGCCGGCCGGCGCGACTAACATGCTGAAGAGTGCCTTCTGGCACAGCCGGCAACATACCTGCCATCTGGAATTTAACATCATATTGGTCCGACCAGAACCATAACACTTCATTTGATGGCAGCTCGCCGCCCATTATATCAGCGGCAGCTATCTGACTACTGGTTTGTGCATGATGGATGGATTCTATGCGAAGCTCATACCTGCTCGGAGCACGGGCGACATCGCCGATAGCCCATATGGCGTCATCATCTGTGCGGTAGGTGTGAGAAACAATAATACCATTATCGACGGCAAGGCCGGCTGCTGCGGCAAGGCCAGCATCTGGAATAACCCCAATTCCAGCGAGAACAAGCTGACATTCAAGGTCTATTCCATTAGTAAGCCGCACACCGCGAACAGTGCCTGTGTCATCTGTCAGAATTTCATCACAGGCGGCCCCTGTTGATACTGTTACGCCAGCTGACCGATGAAGCGCGGCACAATAATCAGAAAGAAGCGGACTTGCGACCCGGGCAAGCAGTCGTGGCGCAAACTCCACAACATGAACTGATTTTCCTGCTTTACGAAGGCTTGCGGCTGCCTCAAGACCAATATAGCCACCGCCTATGACAACGGCATCTGTGACTGTACCAAGAACCGCACGCAAGCGCCGCGCATCAGTCGCAGTTCGTAGAACATGCACTCCTGTCGCCGTCCCTCCGGCAAGAGGTAATGTCCGCGCAACAGCTCCCGAGGCGATAACTAACTTGTCATAAAATAGCGTTCTGCCATCATCAAGATGGACCTTTTTATCGGCGCGTGAAATCTTGGTCACCTCACATCCTTGATGTGAGGTGATATCAAATTGCGCAAACCACTCTGACCGGCGCAGATAAAAACTCTCTTCGCCAGCACCTTCGTCAGCATCAAGATAAGTCTTTGATAAGGGGGGACGCTGAAGCGGTGTGCCACTATCACGCTCAATAATGCTAATAGCACCATCAAACCCGCCCTTGCGCAGAGCTTCTGCGCAAGAAAGGCCAGCATGACTTGCACCGATAATGATCAACGGGCGAGGGCTATTATCCGAAGCTGTCATTATAAAACCTTTGCTACACGTTCTTTCGGCCTGCCGGCAAATATTCATACCCCTGATACCTGCCCGCCTAAAACCACCCCTCTTGAGATAGCGAGCAGATTGTGCCAGATTAGCGTGAATTTTGACCTTGCCAATAAAAAACTAGCGCGTGAAAAATTTACGACAAGAAATAGATTTTTAAACAATCGCGGCAGTACCATGAACTAAAGTCTTTTTGATAGCCTGTAATGTTAGGAAGAAATCAATGCTGGACAAAGTAACCACGATTGAGGAGCTTCGCCAAATAGCTCATCGCCGTGTCCCGACCATGTTTTATGATTACATGGAATCTGGATCCTGGACAGAAAAGACATTCCGAGCCAATTGTGATGATTTTCAGAAAATATCGCTCCGCCAGCGTATCGCTGTTGATATGTCAAACCGATCAACACGCACAGCCATGATTGGAGAACCAGTTGCAATGCCAGCGGCCATTGCACCAACAGGCCTTACTGGCATGCAACATGCTGATGGCGAGATCCTTGCTGCACGTGCCGCAGCAAAATTTGGCATTCCTTTTACCCTATCCACCATGTCCATCTGTTCAATTGAAGACGTAGCAGAACATAGCCCTGACCCATTCTGGTTTCAGCTGTATGTGATGAAGGACCATGATTTTGCGAAACGCCTGATAGCACGCGCTAAAGCTGCTGGCTGCTCTGCCTTGATGCTAACACTTGATTTACAAATTTTGGGACAGCGCCACAAAGATATCAAGAATGGTCTTTCCAGCCCTCCTAAAATAACACTTAAAAATATTCTGGATATGGCTATGCGGCCACGCTGGTGCATGAATATGCTACAGACACCGCGCCGGTCTTTCGGGAATATTGTTGGCCATGTTGATGGTGTAAGTGACACATCGCGTCTGTCTGCCTGGGTGGGAGAGCAGTTTGATTTACAACTCAACTGGGATGATGTTGAACGCATCCGCGACTGGTGGGGCGGAAAGCTTATTCTAAAAGGTGTTCTGGATGCAGAAGATGCCACAATGGCTGCCAAGACAGGAGCCGATGCGCTCATTGTATCCAACCATGGTGGACGGCAACTTGATGGCGCAGAAAGTTCTATTGCTATGCTGTCTGAAATTGAGGCAGCTGTTGGGAAGGACATCGAAGTCTGGATGGATGGCGGCATTCGTTCAGGTCAGGATATCTTGAAAGCTGTAGCCCTCGGCGCCAAAGGCACGCTGCTGGGACGCTCTTTTTTATATGGACTTGGCGCGGGCGGCGAAGCCGGTGTTACCAAGGCGCTCGAAATTCTGCACAAAGAGCTAGATATGACAATGGCGCTATGCGGCCATCGTGACATCCACAAAGTGAGCCGGGACATTCTGCAAAATTGTCCCTTCTAACAGGCGCTTACTCTGCTTGTGCTGAAAGGCATTATAGTTACCTCACCAGCATTCGCCGGCCGTAATGGCAACCGGCACTGTGTTTTCCGGCGGACTGAGCGGACATACATACCTGTTGTCATGAGCACAAGACGGAAAATAGGCATAATTAAAATCTAGCCTCAACCGTCCTGTCTTGGTTGTGCCAAGAAAAGCAGATTTTATACTATCTATGAGATAGCGCCCTCCGCCATAGCTTGCCGACCCACAGCTTGCATCCTTGAAGGGCAGGAACACCCCCCCTCCATATTGGTCGAGCCAATATAAGGTGAGCTCGGCGCCTATAATAGGTGTTAGTTCAGTTGAGCAGGCAATTGCTGTAAATGTGATATCCCCGTCCTTACCGCCAGAAACGATATGCTGCTGACCAGCATCTAGCGGCGCAAAATGGCTTTCGGCTGCAAAATCTGGATTATAGTCAAAATAATGTGGGCCAGTTTTGTCTGCAACAGACATAGCGCCTGCATGTTTATGAATAAGCTCGCGACGGGCTGTAACAAACGCCATCCAGACAGCGCTCGGCTCTACTGCCTCACAAACAGGTCTATATAAAGCAGCTACTTCGTGCCGCCATGACATTATATCGCGCCAGTCCATAACAGGCTCTTTCATAATTCTCTGGCACGAAACGCCTGATTACCCTCGCAGGCTGACTGTAGATTGTTGCGCTGGAAGCAGATACGATGATTGATAATTCTGTTTATAATTTTCGGCATGCCACTGCATGACAACAATCACCATAATCACCAACAGGCCCAGCAGGCAGTAGGTTAGCAAACGCTTCTTCCGGTCTGATACTTCTGAATTCTGAAGCCGCGACAGCACAAGCCAGATGATAGCGCCACTTGCTAAAAAGGCGAATCCACCGATTAAAACTGTATCCATTACATACTTCCCCATTTTGGATGATAACGTCACATTTAAGAGCTAAAAACAGATGTCATAATGGCCCAAAATTACCCTCAATGCTACTGTAAACTGTTATCCCAAACTACGGAAATACATTTTTATTTCATATTTTTCATATAGTTAACAAATAAGTATCAGGAAAAAGTGGGGAATATCTTGCTACATCAGGGTTTTATGATACATTTGTTTTACCTTCGGGGGGAGGTCTGTTCGAACGGGTGTTTGAACAGGGATAAAAAGTAGGGCGTTCTGGAACGTGGCGTTTTAGGGAGAGTCCTATGTCATTTAAAAATATTGTTAAATTTGCTGCACCTGCAGCGTTGTTATCTGTAACACCTGTTGTAGCTCAAGCTGCTAACTTACAATCTAACGATTTTGTTGGTATCAGCTTCTGGTTGATCTCAATGGCTCTTGTTGCTGCAACAGCATTCTTCTTCTTAGAAACACAGCGTGTTTCAGGTAAGTGGAAGACATCTCTTACAGTATCAGGTCTGGT
>CATISA010000144.1 GCA_949529445.1 Alphaproteobacteria bacterium UBA4588 | reverse complement strand
TGCTTGGCTATCTCTTAGGCTACGGGAAAAACCGTGCAGGGTTCCTGTGCTTTTCAGCTGCTTATCTTGGTCTTGCCGGTATTGTCTATCTTGCTTGGCTTATGGTGCCAACCATCTCGCTGGCCTGTTTTCTTGGCTATAGTCTGGTGCATTTTGGCCTTGGCGATGTCGCAAGTCTGCAGCCATCCCCTAGCCAGCAGGAAGGCAATAGCTGGCTCAACCGGGCCATTTCTCATGATGTGCGGCGCTGGGTCATGATTATTGCGCATGGCGGGCTTGTTACACTCTTCGTTCCGGCCTATCACGTCGATACAGTAAGATGGCTGTTCGTTTTACTGGCAGGAGATGGCGCGCAGTTGATTATAACAATTATCGCACCGCTCAGCTATATCTGGGCAGCATCCCTTATCGTTATTTGCGCTATTGCCGTCTGTCAGCCACCTTATCGGCGCAGTGCGATAGAGCTTATCTTGCTCACGCTTTGCCTTGCGATACTTCCACCACTTGCAGGTTTTGCATTATATTTCTGTGCGGTACATAGCCGGCGCCATTTCCAGCATATCTGGCAAGATATAACAGCCGTATTACCCCCGCGCGCCGCATTGATGCTAGCTGGCGGGTTGACGATTACAAGCTGGATACTTGCACTTGCACTATTCATTAACCAGCCTGCCATTGATGGTGTAGATGCTGCCATTCTTCGGTCGGTGTTTATCCTCTTGGCAGCCTTGACGGTTCCTCATATGTTATTAGTTGATATGCTGTTCCGCCCGCACTCTGTTGCAAAACACAGCTCTTAACAGCGTCACGGAGGGAAAAATTGTGATAGACAAAATACCAGCGGCCACTCGCAAAAATGCGCATCTCGATCTGGCAAAAAAAGCTGTACCCCTTGACCATATGCCACATCCGCTTGATGCTATCACATTACCATATTGCGCCCTACCTGAAGCTAATTTATCTACCATTAATATTTCGACAAGCTGGCTTGGAAAGCAGCTTCAGGCACCCCTCATGATTACGGGTATGACAGGCGGTACCAGCCGGGCGCGTAAACTTAATCAGTTCTTGGCGGCAGCAGCAAATAAACATGGGATAGCGCTTGGTATTGGATCTCAACGCGCAAGCCTTCAGGCCAGTGAAAGCCAGGCTGAACTGCGCCAGCTTGCACCAGACATCCCGCTAATTGGCAATATTGGTGGCGCACAGCTTGCCGCAGAGGGTGGGCTGGCGTTAGCCCAGTGCGCCATTGATGATATCCACGCCGATGCCCTTGCCATTCATATTAACCCGCTTCAAGAGGCAATTCAGCCTGAGGGCGACCATGACTGGCACGGCGTACGGGCAGCGATTCTAGCAGCAAAACAGACATTATCTTGTCCTATTCTAGTGAAAGAAGTGGGGGCAGGCCTATCGTTTGATGTGGTTGATATGCTGGCATCTGACGGCATTGAAATGATTGATGTTGCTGGCAAGGGAGGCACAAATTGGGCTGCTGTTGAGGCTGCACGCCAGACCCCGAATGCCTCACAGCTCTACGAGCCTTTCCTCGATATCGGAATTGACCTCCCTGATGCTATTCGAGGCGCACGACAGGTAGGAGAGCCGTTATTTATCATTGCGTCTGGCGGCATCAGACATGGAATGGATGCAAGCCGCTGTTTGTGGCTTGGTGCAGATATAGCAGGCATTGCCGGAGGGGCTTTACGAGCACTTGAAGACGAAAATGGTGTCTGTCATGAAAGCCGATTGGATGATTATCTCTCAGATTTCATTCAGCAAATAAAGCTGTCACTATTCCTTACAGGCAATCAATCTATCACAAATTTCAGAAAAATGGCACGTATTTGCCAAAATTACGTTGATTAGATACTGATTTTATTAAATAAAATAATTTACCTGAAGAAAAGATTATTTCTTTAGGTAAATTGGAAATAAAATATTACAATGAATTCATCTAGCCGGAGATCTGAAAATAATCTAAGGCTGTATAAGTACTGACTTGAAAAAGTCTTCCCCCCGATGGAGGTCTCGGTTTTCCTACTTTCCGAGGCCTCCACTTTATCCCTAAATTCCCAAAGTTTTTTGGCTCATTTCACAATATGGGATAAAAATCGGTTATCGTGATGGGTTAAGCTAATTTAACGCCCTATCACCATTTTTTCAGAGCCTCATCATCGCTTATTCGAGCTCCAATCCAGCGAATCCCGTCTGATGTTTCTTCTTTCTTCCAAAATGGAGCCTCTGTTTTCAGATAATCCATAATAAAAGCACATGATTCGAACGCCGCTTTGCGATGGGCTGATGAGGTGCCAACAAATACGATATTATCTTCTGGCAGTAACCTGCCAACACGGTGATAGATAATCACCGCACCTAACGACCAGCGACTTGCCGCC
>CATISA010000143.1 GCA_949529445.1 Alphaproteobacteria bacterium UBA4588 | reverse complement strand
TCATAATGGCCCAGACAGGCCAACCTATCCCCGATAGCTGAAAGAAGGCAATGGTGCCAAAATCGCCTATTGAACATCCCAATAAGCACCATAAAGTATTGACCGACGCCCTGCGCCACGTATGCCGGCATTGCCACGTAAACGCTATATTGTGAGATGCTGTTACCATTTATTTTGTGCCAGTTACCTATTGCCACGTTAAGAGTTACTACATAATAGTTACGCGTTCCCCTTAGAGGAGAGTAAAGGAGAAATTTGATGAATATTGGCAAAGCAGCGCACAAAGCCGGCTTATCGGTTAAGACAGTGCGGTATTACGCAAATATCGGAATAGTCTCACCACTGCGTAACAAGCAGACAGCTTATCGCAATTACACAGAAGATGATGTTGCCAAGCTACATTTCATCGGTAAGGCACGCCGGTTCAATTTCAGTATTGAGGAATGCAGAGAGTTGCTTTCGCTCTATGAAGATAAGAACAGAACTAGTCAGGAAGTCAAAAACCTGACCCTTGCTAAGATAGCCGAAATAGATAAAAAACTTACCGAGCTAGCTTCGCTAAAAGACCAGCTACAGCATCTTGCAACGGGCTGCAAAGGCAATGACAGGCCAGACTGTCCCATTCTGGACGCGTTAAGCACAACACCCTGAGATGAACAAGGCGCTAGCTACTACTTTTATGCCGTGAGTTATGCGATAATCGTGGAATATCAGAGCCTGTTAACTCGCAGTGTGCTTCAAGCATTCCAGAAAAATCTTTGCCGCCAAAGCCTCGTGCTCTAGCTGAACTAAACGCTTCACGTGCAGCAGCAGCCATTGGCATTGGTACTTTCGCAGCGTTCGCAGCTTCAACAACAAGGGTTAAGTCCTTATGCGCAAGGTCGATAGTGAACCCCGGTTCACTATCATGATTTAAAACTTTAGCCGGCCATGCAATTTTCAGCTGTCCATTGGTGGCTGTCGTACCATAGAGCACATCAAGGGTGCTATCGAGATCAAGGCCGAATTTTGCCGTAAGGGCAAGTGCTTCTGCGTTCATCTGGCAATAGGAAATTGCGAGGAAATTATTGACCAGCTTTGTACGTGTCCCAGCACCAGCGGGGCCGCAATGATAGATTTCACTGCCCATCGCATTTAGGAGTGGCATTACCCTGTCAAAATCAGATTTCCCACCGCCAACCATAAATAGAGACTGGCCTACATCAGCGTGCGATGCGAGCCTGCCAACCGGTGCGTCCATAAACCCAATATTCTGCTCAGAACACAGAGCCGCCATTTTATCTGATGTTTCAGGACGGACCGTACTCATATCCATGATAATAGCACCTGCCTTTGCTGTAGATAATACCCCGTCTGGTCCGGCAATAACCGTCTCGACAATTTCAGAATTTGGCAGCATGGTAATAATGATATCACTTTGCGCAGCAACCTCTGCAATAGACGCACAAACATGTCCACCACGCTCCTTGAATTTCTCTGTCTGTGCGCTTTGAGTATCGAACCCCCAGACATCACATCCGCTTTTGACAATATTCGCTGCCATAGACAGGCCCATACGGCCAAGCCCGATAAATCCAATTTTATCCATTTTATTTCCCCTAGCGTGATGAAAGCCATCGCCGCGCTATGCCACCAAGGACGCTTTCGTCCTACCCTAAATGATACCGTAGTTAAGTTAACGGTGCTTCGCCTATACCTGTCAATCAGATAGACGTTCATCAACCGGTGCAAACATCGAGGTAAAAGGCGTTGGCGACCGCTTTACCCACCTGCCATCTGCAAGAGTGTCGTGAAATTGCGCTATATCCAGATGGAATTGGTCAGGGTCTTCTAGGTTAATGAGATGACCCGAGCGCGGATAGAGTTTGAGCGCTGAGTAAGGCATCTGGCGTTTGAGCCATAAACTAACATCTAGGCAAGGTTCATCCTCATCTCCGGCAAGAATAAGTACTGGCACCTCAAGCGTCTCTAGCTGACTGGCAAAATCATGTAAGCCTGGCCGTTTTGCCTGAACCTCAGCAAGTGTATTCGCCGCACCAACGGGATCATGTTCTGCTAGGTGGTCAAGAAACTCCTGCCATGCAGCTTCATTCTTTGAGCGAAGCTGAATACGGTTCGGTGCCAAGGCCATTTCACGCGCCGGCATAACTCCTGTGGCACGGATATATTCAGCACTGGCAAGAGCATCATCAATAAAAGCGGCACGGAAAGGAGGATGCGCACCAGCTCCAACGCTTGCACAGACCGTCGACCGAATTCTGTCTGGCACATGAAGGGTTATCATCAGAGCAATATAAGCCCCCATACTGAGCCCAATAAGATCAACCTGCTGCAGCCCTAGATGGTCCATCAGCCCAATTGCATCATCGCGGTTATTTTCCCAACTATAAGCGGCAGGGTCCGCCGGCACATCAGACGGTAGGTAGCCCCGTGCAGAGAGCACGATACAGCGGCGCGGTGTGTTCGCCTGCTGACTAAAAGCTGTGACTTGCTGTGCCCATGTACGCGCATCACCGCCAAATTCATGCAGGAAAAATAGCGCTGGACCTTCGCCTTCATCAAGATAATGGAGCTTTACGCCCTGAAGGGTAAAATATGGCATAATTACGCCCCTCACCTGTGGTTTATGATATAAGAGTGACTGCTATTTTCGAAAAAATCTAGTAATTATAAAATGTGATAAGCGCGCTAGTGTTAAGGCCTATTGGCTGCGTGATGCAAGTTGCGCGCGCAATTGAGAGGCTGTACCAACTATGCGTCCAGACCGGTTTATAACATCTATAGCATTCTGGGTCAGGGCCGCATTACCGAGTGGAGAGTGAAAGGCTGCATCCTCAAGGCCAACACGCAGATGCCCACCCCGCTGAAGACAGGTCTCATAAAGCGGTCTGATGTCGGCACGAAGCCCGGCAACCATCCAGAATGGATTAGAAGACATCCCTTCAAGAAGGTCACAATAACTCTCCATAAAAGATGGTTCAGGGGGAAACCCAAAGGTAAACCCATCGGAGAACATAAATCGATAAATCGGAACAGGACAGTCCGGGACAGAACGGTATAACGCTTCACCAAGCCGCATAAAGCCAGCCTCATAAATTGCGTATGAGGGATGAAATTGGTAGCGAGCGGCTAGCTGTAATCCATATCTGATCTCAGCCACACTATTTTTGTAGATAAAGCCGTCATCACCTGCATCGATATCATCAAACCCGGCAATTATCGTGGTACCTGGATCTATAACCGCCCATTCGAGAAGATCTGCTTTGGCCAATTTTTCAACGACAGCAAATCGTTCTTCAGCAGAATAGTCGGCCTTAGCATCATGGGATCCGGCAAGTGGCAAGGTTGGATAGACAATTACATCACATTTAGACCGAATACTTTCAATGACTGTCTTATAGGCCTCAAAATCTTCAAATTGGCGGCCTGTTGCGGGATTATAGACATGCAAATGGATGACCGACGCACCGATGCTAGCGCAGGCAATTCCCTCGTCAATAAGCGCCTCAACACTTATCGGCATTAAAGGCTGGTGCTGCTGTGACCATGGGCCATTCAACGCTGTTTCAAGAAATACCGGTTCCATTGGCCAACACCGCCTAATATTATGCGCTTATGGGCGACATGCCGCTTGCCACACCTGTTTTTGTTACCATGCTCATAGCAGAACCCTTTGCTCTTTGGATTCTTAGAAATATGTCAAAAAGGCTTTCACTTTATCATGCGACCTTTTAACATTGATGTTACATTGCGCTGGCAAAAATCATAGCCCTTTATACCATATGATATGGTTATTAGAAGGCTGATGACCCGGCATGTAATTTCGACAGTATTTTAGACATAGGATTCATCATGTCACTCACACTTTATCTCTCTGGTGAAATTCATTCTGATTGGCGAGAGCAGATCATTTCGGGCGCAGCTGGCATGAACGTCAGCTTCAGCGGCCCTGTGACAGACCATGCCGCCAGTGATGATTGCGGTGTTGCTATTCTCGGGGCCGAGCCGAACAAGTTCTGGCACGACCATAAAGGCGCTAAGATTAATGCAATCCGTACACGCAAAGCCATCGCTGATGCAGATATCGTTGTGGTTCGGTTTGGCGACAAATTCAAGCAATGGAATGCTGCCTTTGATGCAGGTTATGCATCTGCTCTTGGCAAATCGCTTATTATCATGCATGGCGCTGAGCATCAGCACGCCTTGAAAGAAGTAGATGCTGCGGCACTTGCGGTCGTTGAAACGCCAGCCGAAATTGTTCGCATATTACAGTATGTCATTGATGGTACGTTGAGCTAAGGCCGCGCGATTAACAAGCCTTCTGTAGCTTCCATTTTGTTCAGCCGCAGGTTTCGGCGCTGAAATAGCGGATATTACAGAAAAAGCTTAAAGCCTTCATGGGAAGGCTGGAAGCCTAATGACTGATAAAATCTGATCGCTTTGGACCGTGTTTTATCCGAGGTAAGCTGAACCAGACCGCATTTGCGGGCGCGACATTCTTCAATTGCCCAACCTATCATTTCTGTGCCAAATCCTTTGCCACGATGCTCTGCGCTGATGCGCACGGCTTCTATCTGGCCGCGCCATATACCCTGCCGGGATAGGCCTGGGATAAAGCTAAGCTGGAGACAACCAACAAGATGATGGTGATACTCAAATACCGCAAGAAGCTGATTCTTATCGGCATGAACAGCGTCAAAAGCTGCATAATAGTGAGCAGGTATAGGCGACTCAATCTGTTCACGTTGCTGGCCAAGTACATCATCTGCAAGTAATTCAAGTATCACTGGCAGGTCAG
>CATISA010000142.1 GCA_949529445.1 Alphaproteobacteria bacterium UBA4588 | reverse complement strand
TGAAATCACAAGCTTTGCGCTGATTATGCTGGTTGGGTTTCTGATAGTCGTATTCCGCTTGTTCAATCTATTAAAGGCGGTGCGAGGTTCTCGTGATCAGGCAGATGATGGAGATGAGAGAACTCATTCTGCCGAATGCGGCCATGCTCACGGTCCTTCTGTGCGTGAACTTCAAGATCCCCTTACAATGGGCTCATTCCTTGGCATCATTGCATCAATTGGCATACGGCCCTGTTCTGGGGCGATCATTGTTTTGTTGCTGGCATATTCGCTCAGCCTCAAGATGGTAGGTATATTTTCAGTGCTTGCCATGTCGTTAGGCACAGCCTTAACGATCAGTGTGTTGGCGACGATAACGGTTTATTTCAAGACTATTGCCACAAGGTTTTTAACCGCGAGGCCACATGTCAGTTATTCACTTGCCACTGTAACTGATATTGTCGCGATACTCGGCGGATGCATTATTTTTTCTTTTGGATTTTCGCTTTTTTATGCAACCCTGTTTGCGCCCGTTCATCCATTTAGATAGCGACCGCTTTGTTATTAGTTATTCATCAGCAGTGAAGACAGCAAGATATGCTAAGGAGAACGGGCTAAATGAGAAACTACAAAATTGCGGCGATTGGCGCTGATGGAATCGGCCCAGAGGTCATCACAGCAGGGTTGCAAGTTCTGGACGCTGTTCAGAAACGTGATGGGGGGTTTGCCATAGACGTTACCGCATTTGATTGGGGATCTGACTATTACAAGACCCATGGGATAATGATGCCCGAAGATGGTACAAACCAATTAAAATCCTTTGATGCTATTTATTTTGGCGCTGTGGGGGCGCCTGACGTTCCGGACCATATTACGCTGTGGGGGTTACGACTTCCTATCTGCCAAGGGTTTGACCAATATGCGAATGTGCGCCCTACCAAAATTATGCCGGGCATTAACGCGCCGTTAGTAGATGTGGGGCCGGGCGATTTGGACTGGGTTATTGTGCGTGAAAATTCAGAAGGCGAATATTCTGGAAATGGTGGGCGAGTTCATAAAGGGTTACCTGAAGAGGTTGCAACTGAAGTATCAGTATTTACCCGCGTTGGTGTTGAGCGGATTATGCGGTTTTCTTTTGCTTTGGCGCGCTCCCGCCCCCGGAAGTTCTTAACCGTTGTGACCAAGTCTAACGCCCAGCGGCATGGTATGGTAATGTGGGATGAAATTGCAGCTGAAGTTGCCGCTGATTTCCCTGATGTAACATGGGACAAAATGCTTGTTGATGCGATGACGGTGCGGATGACGCTGGATCCTAGAAGCCTTGATACCATTGTTGCAACCAACCTTCATGCTGATATTTTATCTGATTTAGCCGGTGCACTTGCAGGGTCACTTGGTGTTGCCCCCACTGCTAATATCAATCCAGAGGGTCGCTTTCCCTCAATGTTTGAGCCAATTCATGGCTCAGCTTTTGATATCACAGGTAAAGGTATTGCAAATCCGGTGGCATCATTCTGGACAGCTGCACAAATGCTGGAACATTTAGGAGAAACCGGCGCTGCAAGCCGTCTATTGACGGCGATTGAGGAAGTCTGTGCGCTTGGAATTATGACACCCGATGTTGGTGGTAGCGCGACAACGCAAGATGTTACAGACGCTGTCATTGAAGCTGTGCGTGGATCAAACCTGTAATCCAGCAACATTCTCTTGAGATCCATATATCTGTTATAAGCTAGAAACTGTCAAAATGAGGTTGGCATGATTTAATATTACAGCTTATCGTTCTGTGCTATGTTTGGTAGTCCAGTATATCTTTCAGGTGGCTTATTCTTTGATGAAAAATGTTTATTTGGTTTTTAGGTGGTTAACAGTCTCATTGTCAGCGCTCGCAGTCGTAATGATGATGCTAATGTATCTTATTTCGCCTGCGATGGCTCAATCCAAGGGGCCGCGTGCTAGCAAGGTTGAGGTAGAGACCGCAGAGCGTGCCATGATGGCGTCATTTATTGGCATTGAAGCACAGATTGTTGCGACGTCATCTTTTGCTGTAAACGCGCCTCTGTCGGCCCTTACGGTCTTAGAAGATCTTGATGTGGGGAGTCTTGTCGAAAAGGATCAAATTATTGCCCGTCAGAATACCAGTGACCTTAGCAGGAAAATTGAACGGCTTATCCTATCTCGCAAATCTGAGGCTATCGCTATTGATCAGTTCACAGAACAGGTGCTTTTTGAGCGTGAACTGCTGGCTAATGCAGAGCGTCAGATTAGCTTGCAGGAAAAACTACTGGCCCGTGTTATGACATTATCCCGTCAGCAAATCATTGCTAAAGAACAGATCGATACAGCAGAAATTGCGCTGATAGCAGCCCGCCAGAGGGTGATTCAACATCAACAGGCAATTGCCCGGATGGGCCTGCAAATCGAGACCGCCAAGGTAAAACAGGACCAATATGATGTTGATATTAAAGAAGCCGAAGCAGATCAAAAAGCTGCAATATTAAGGGCGCCTGAAGCAGGGCAGGTGATCAGTGTTCCTCCCTCCAAAGAGCGATATTACAAAGAAGGCGATGAGGTTGCTGTTATCCGAAGTAGCCGCAATTATGAAATTGAAGCAGATATTCCGGTTACTGTTCTTGACTATCTGCGCGCCTCTGATGCGGTGTATGGTAGTGATTCAAATGGCCAGCCTTTGCGCGCTAAAATGAGAGCAGAATTGGCAGCTGAAAATCAGCGCACGGCAACAAGGCCTGTCCGATTTGACATTACCTCCCCGCTATCAAATGCGCTCAAAGCCGAGGGAGCGCGGGTGCGTCTTTCAATTCCCTCAGGGCCTCAAACCCAGTCGGTTACCATATCAGTTGACGCTATCATCCCTTATCTTGATCGGGCTATTATTTTTATAGCTGAAGATGGCAAGGCTGTGAGACGAGAGGTGCGTATTGGCGCTAGTAAGGACAACCGTGTTGCTGTTATGAACGGCCTTGAAGCTGGCCAAATAGTCATTACCAAAGGTAATGAGGGTTTGAAAGATGGCAGTGCGATTACTATTGTTTCTAAGTAATAGGGGAGCGGTTATATGCAAAGATTAATCCGCTTTTCTATTGATCATCTCACAGCTGTTATAGCGGTGATGTTGATTGTTTTCTTGTTTGGATTGGTAGCACTGCGCAGTGTCCCTATCCAGATGAGCCCTGATATTGAAAAGCCTATCATGCAGGTCAGGGTTGCATGGCCGGGGGCATCACCAAGTGATGTTGACCGTGAAATTATTACCAGACTTGAGCGTGAATTATCATCCCTAGGCGGTGTTGAGAAAAGTGAAGCCCGGTCCTTTCAAGGTCAGGCGCGGCTCACCCTTACCTATGGCATCAATCAGGATATGGATAAGGCACTGACATTGCTCCTATCTGAGCTATCCAGCATTACCGGCCTGCCAGATGATGCTAAGCAGCCATCTGTTCGAACGTCAAATTCTGATGATAGCCCAATTGCAAGGCTTGCTCTGACAGTACCGGAAGATGCAAGTGGCAAGCGGGCAGATATCGATTTGGAAAATTTAGGGCGATTTTTGCAAACCTCGATATTAGATAAGCTGACACGGGTTTCTGGTGTTGCCGAGGTCGGTAAATATGGCGGTGGCGACAGCGAAATGCGGGTCATTATTGACGTGAAGAAACTCGCTATTTTTCGCCTTGATATCAGTACTGTTATTGAGGCATTACGGGTTGCAACGTCGCAGCGCAGTGTTGGTGAAATCGAAGCTGGAAAGCGTAATTATACCATCCGTGTGGAGAGTATTAGTTTTACCCCCGAAACAGCAGGGGCAATTGTTATCCGCTCTGAAGAAAGCCAGAACGGTAATATTATTCCGCTTCGCCTTGGTGATATTGCAACCATTGATGTGACAGCTAAGAAACGTCAAAGCTTCCGGCGCTTGAATGGTGATGATGCGGT
>CATISA010000141.1 GCA_949529445.1 Alphaproteobacteria bacterium UBA4588 | reverse complement strand
GCATCTGACAGGCTCTGATAAGAGCATCTTCACGGCCATGTGTTACCCATACCTCACCGGGGTTAATCTGCTCAATCGTCATCAGCAAATCATCCCAGTCAGCATGGTCAGATAGGATAAGTGGAAATTCAACACCACGCTGCTTGGCACGCTGGCGTACCTGCATCCAACCCGATGCAAACACAATCAGCGGATCATGTAGGCGCTGCGCCCATTTTGCTCCAATCGCTGAGGGTGGCGCGATTACAATCTGTCCCTTTAACTCTTGTTGTGGGGCACCTGCCTTACCGGCTGTCGCTGGCAGTAATGGACCAAGTGCAATGCCATATTCTTCATACAAATTGCATAATTTCTGCAATGCACCATGAATATATATTGGCGCATTATATCCCGCCTCTCTCAACAAAGCGATAACCCGCTGTGCCTTACCAAGCGCATAAGCGCCGATGACAATAGTGCGTTCAGGAAATAAGTATTTTTTAGCAAGCAGCCGTTTTAATTCAGTCACGGGGTCGGGATGACGAAATACGGGCAAACCAAAGGTTGCTTCGGTAATAAACACGTCGCATGGCACGGGTAAAAAAGGCTGACAGGTTGGATCGGGTTTGCGCTTATAATCACCCGCCGCAATAACTCTCTGGCCCTGATAATCGAGGATGATTTGGGCACTCCCAAGCACATGTCCTGCTGGATGAAGCGTAACCTTGACCGGCCCAAGCATCATGGAAGAGCCATAGCAAAGCGCTGTCTTAGTCTGCGCAAACTGCTCACCATAGCGCACTGCCATAATTGCAAGTGTTTCGGGCGTTGCAATAACATGTTTGTGTCCAGCGCGCGCATGGTCAGCATGGCCATGGGTGATAATTGCTGTCGTGCAGGGGCGAACAGGGTCGATATAACACTGAGCTGGGCTGACATGGATACCAGTAGCATCTGTGCCAACCCACGTAATGTGTGAACGATCTCTCATAACCGAAATATATTCGCTATTTCTGTATGACGAATAATTTTGCAAAATCCTCAGCAGATAGGTTTTTTAGATCCTCTCGCCATTCGGCCCCAACTTGCATACCTTTAACGACGGCTGGCCGTTTACCTAATGTCTCGCGCCATGCTTTGACATGTGGGTAGGCATCAATATCAACGCGTTGCCGCTGATAGGTACGTGTCCAGGGCAGGATAGCAATATCGGCGATTGAATAAACATCTCCGCCCACAAAGGGGCTTAAGGCAAGGCGACGGTCAAGAACGCCGTAGAGCCGGTTGGCCTCATTCGAATAGCGATTCATCGCATAATCAATTTTTTCAGGGGCATAATAGTTAAAATGATGTGCCTGCCCTAGCATCGGACCAAATCCGCCCATTTGCCACATCACCCATTCTTTAACCACAATCTGGCTTCGAATATCACCTGGCATCAACATACCTGTCTTCTCAGCAAGATATAAAAGAATGGCGCCTGATTCAAACACACTAATCGGCGCCCCATCAGGACCATTATGATCAATTATTGCTGGCATCCGATTATTTGGTGAAAAAGCCAGAAATTCTGGCGCAAACTGATCGCCAGCGCCGATATTAATAGGTTTTACCTCATAAGCCAGCCCCATCTCTTCGAGAGCAATAGAAATTTTATGACCATTTGGCGTCGGCCAATAATAAAGTTCAATCATATGATAAATTCCTTAACTAAGAGCTGTTAGCATGCCATCACTGTTCTATATGAGAGATGAGTGTGACACTTCCCTTTAAGTGCCCCCCACTGTCCGAAATAACAAGGCCAAACTAGTTTCATGCTTCTACCTTCTTCTCTCTTGCCTGAACAATTCTTAGGCTGGTTTACACAAAAAAACTGGGTGATATACCCACATCAGCTTGAAATGATTGATTTTTGGCAGCGGGGACACTCAACCTTACTGATTGCACCAACTGGGGCTGGCAAAACATTGTCTGGGTTTCTGCCCAGCCTTATTGATAGTAATGGCGCAAAAAGGGACGGCATTCATACGATCTACATCTCACCACTCAAGGCGTTGGCTGTTGATATTGCCCGCAATCTAGAAGCGCCGGTCGCTGAGATGGGTCTTGATATTACAATAGAGACACGCACAGGCGATACACCGCAATCACGCAGAGCCCGGATCAGGTCCCAACCGCCGCATATTCTACTGACGACGCCGGAATCACTTGAATTAATGCTGAGCTGGCCAGATGCAGCCTCCTTATTTGGAAGCGTAAAAACCATCATTATTGATGAAATCCATACGGTCCTTGGTAGCAAGCGCGGCGATTTACTATCCCTGTCACTCGCAACTTTGCGGGGGCTTGCCCCTATTAGCCAATCAATAGGGTTATCAGCTACCGTTGCAGATCCGCAGCAGCTTACCCCGCTCCTATCCGCCCACCCTGATGAGGTTATTGTCTTTGCCCCACCGCTGGAAAAAGTGATTGAGCTGAGTGTCATGACAACAGATGATGATAGCCTGCCATGGGCAGGTCATAGCGCGCTCTATGCAATGCCCCGAATTTATGATTTGCTGCGGAAGCACAATACAACATTGGTGTTTGTGAATACCCGCGCGCAAGCAGAAATGGTGTTTCAAGCACTATGGCACCTGAATGATGATCATCTTAAAATAGGCATTCATCATGGCTCGCTTGATGTGCAGCAGCGGCGGCGCGTAGAAGCGATGATGGCAGATGGTGCACTCGATGCAGTTGTTGCAACGTCATCACTCGATCTCGGTATTGACTGGGCAGATATCGACCTTGTTATTCAGGTGGGGGCACCAAAGGGCGTGGCGCGACTTATTCAGCGCGTGGGGCGTGCCGGACACAGGCTTGATGCACCTTCGCGCGCAGTTCTTGTCCCAGCAAACCGGTTTGAAATGCTCGAAGGACTTGCTGCACGCATTTCGGTGCAAAAACGGGCGCTTGACCGGTTTGATTTGCATGAGGGCGCACTTGATATTTTGGCGCAGTATCTAGTGGGGCGGGCTGTGGCAGGTCCGTTTGACGCCGACCAGCTTTATACACAGATACGCACCGCCGCTGCCTATCGTACACTACGCCGCGATATATTTGACAAAGTACTAGATTTTATTGCGACAGGTGGTTACGCGCTTGACCATTACAGCCAATTCCACCGGATTGTGAAAGGCATTGACGGGCTATGGCGCCTGACCTCCAAACAAGTTGCAACACGCTGGCGAATGAATATTGGTGCGATTGTAGAAACAGCAACGCTAAAAGTCAGAATAAAAGGAGGCCCTATTCTAGGAGAGGTCGAAGAATATTTCGTTCAAAATTTAAGTGCTGGAGATAGCTTTATGTTTGGTGGCCGGATTCTTGAGTTTATCGGCATCCGGGCTTTGGTGGTCGAAGCGCGCTCTGCGGCATCGTCTGATCCAAAAATCCCCGCCTATGCTGGGGGGCGTCTACCATTATCGCCGAACCTTGCAGAATCAGTCCGGTCTATTTTGAATGATGATGATATGCTGGCTCATTTGCCGGCATCTGTTCGCTCGTGGCTGGTATTACAGAAATTGCGTTCGGCACTTCCTGGACAGGACAAGCTGCTTGTTGAAACATTCAAGCGAGGCGCTAAATTCTATCTTGTTGCATATTGTTTTGCTGGACGAAATGCGCATCAAACACTTGGTATGTTGATGACAAGACGGATGGAGCGGGCAGGATTAAAGCCACTTGGTTTTGTTGCGACTGACTATGCCATTGCTATCTGGTCGCTCACTAAAGTCAGCCAGCCTGAAACACTTCTCAGTCCTGATATTCTTGGGGATGACCTTGAAGAATGGATGGCTGAAACATCATTGATGAAGCGCAGTTTCAGGCAAGTAGCAACCATAGCCGGACTGATAGATAAACGGATACCGGGCATGGATAAAACGGGGCGTCAGGTCACAGTGAATTCAGATTTAATTTATGATGTACTCCGCCAGCACCAGCCAGACCATTTGCTTTTACAAGCAACACGGGCAGATGCGGCGCGTGGTATGACAGATATTAAGCGTCTATCGGAACTCTTAACCCGTTTTGATAACAATATTTTGCATAAAGACCTGCCGCGCATCTCACCTCTTTCGGTCCCTCTTCTACTAGAGGTTGGGCGGGAATCTGTTACATCATCAGCTGTTGGCGATATGCTAGCAGATCTTGAACAAACTCTGCTAAAAGAAGCTATGGTTGACGATCCCTCATGACAGTGCGAACTCAGGCCACCACAATAATATTTTGCGGTATTGACCTATTGCTTTACGGAAGTGGGTATTTATATCTGCCAGACCGCGAGATGCTTGTGGTCTCAGACTTACACCTTGAAAAAGGGGCCGCCCAATCATCTGGTCTTCCGCTGCCTGCTTATGATACCGACGATACTATGCGCCGGCTTGAGAGCGCATGTGAGCTCTTATCACCAAAAACCTGCTTATTTCTTGGTGATAGTTTCCATAATGAGGCAGCAGCCTTCAGATTGCCGGAACGGATTAAAAATAGATTATCAGCTCTTGCTAATCAACGTCAGTTCATCTGGGTAACAGGAAACCATGACCCAAACATCCCTGCATTTTTGCCCGGCGAAAGCTGTGCTACCTATAATATTGACGGGCTAGTTTTTTGTCATGAGATGCCTCAGCAGGACAAAATCGCCGCCAACAACGCTCCCGATGATACAACCTCAGCATATGGTTATATTTTTGGCCATTTTCACCCAAAAGCACGAATGCGCCTTCCGGCAAAACATGTTACAGGACGGTGTTTCATTCATGATAACAGGGCGCTTATCATGCCGGCATTTGGTGCTTTTACGGGCGGCTTAAACATTCTTGATACTGCGATACAGTCACTATTGGGTAAGCCCCAGACTGTTCATTTTTGTTATCAAGACCAGATATATTCCTATCCGGTAAGCCAGAAGCACTTTATGACAGGATAATAAGAAATAAAAGATGCATCTGATTTGCAGAAAATAATGTAAAATAGACTAATATCAATGCTATGCAGGCATCCGTTGTGACGTAATATTTTTCAAGGACGAGTTTATGAAATTAGCAGTTATTGGTTCGGGCGTTTCAGGTCTTAGTGCTGCATGGCTTGCCCATTGCGATCCCTCGGGCGGATATGATGTCAGATTATTTGAAAAAGACAGCCGCATTGGAGGACATGCGTATACTGTGACAGCAAAATTTGGTAACGCGTCTATCGCGGTTGATTCGGGCTTTATTGTTTATAATGAGCTGAATTATCCAAACCTTGTAAATATGTTTGATGTTCTGAATGTTGAAACAATTGCGTCCGATATGTCTTTTGGTGTGTCACTTCGCGGCAGAGAGCTTGAATATGAAGGGTCTCTTGGCGGCCTTTTTGCACAAAAGAAAAATCTGCTAAGCCTGCGTTTCTGGTCCATGCTAAGGGGCTTGATAAAGTTTTATAGAACAGCAGTTCACGAACAGCATAATGGTCCAATAGATGAAACATTGGGTGCCTTTATTGATAGGTGCAACCTTCCCGCAGCATTCGTAGAGGACCATTTACTGCCAATGGGTGCTGCTATTTGGTCTTGCTCGTCTGATACAATACGTAATTATCCCGTGCGGGCTTTTATTCAATTTATGGAAAATCACCGCCTGCTTGATTTCACAGGCCGGCCATTGTGGCGCACGGTAAAGGGCGGGTCGCGTTCCTATGTCACTCGATTAAAAGAGGCGTTAGGGGATCGTATTTCAACAGGGGTTTTAATTACCGGAATTCGGCGCGAAGCAGGCGGCGTTATTCTGTCTATTGATGGTGAAGGCGATGTCTGGTTTGACAAGGTAATTATGGCGGCGCACGCCGATGAAAGTCTTGCTCTCATTTCAGACCCCCATCGCAATGAGACAGACATTTTGTCTGGATTCACTTTCCAGCCAAATCATGTTGTACTCCATTCTGATAAAACGCTTATGCCTCAGGCAAAAAAGGCATGGGCTGCTTGGAATTACGAAACCTTATCAAGCGGCGAAAGTACCGATGTCTGCGTCACATACTGGATGAATAAACTTCAAGCGATTGATAATCACTATCCACTTTTTGTAACGCTGAATCCGGTGCGCATGCCAGATAAGACTCTAGTGCATCAGACCTTCTCCTATGACCATCCTGTATTTGATACCGTCGCCATTGCAGCCCAGCAGAGGCTTCCTGAAATTCAAGGGCGCGATAATCTATATTGGTGTGGCGCATGGACGGCAAACGGATTCCATGAAGACGGGCTGAAATCAGCCATTGCTGTGATGAAAACACTTGGGGTAACCATTCCATGGGCAAGTGAAACAGATGGCTATCCGCATCATGGTGCTGGTGCTATTGAGAAGACAAAAGCAGGGTAGTTAAGCATGCAGTCGCCATCACAAGTTGCTTGTCAACTGCTTTTCTCAACCATCATTCATGTCCGGTATCAACAAAACGCAACCTCAGATAGCCCTGCTCGCCCCGCTCACACACTGAGCCGCAAGGGGCTTTCTGTTATTCTTGACCTCGACAAGCTTGCTGATGCCGACAAGCAATCTAGCCTGTTTTCGATCAACAAATTTAATTTCCTGTCTATAAATGAACGCGATTATGGGCCAAACCATTTATCGCAAAGGCCTCAGAATAAAGTCGCAACAATGCCGCTTGCGGACTATGTAAGAGATGTTGCAAGCAGCTATATGGACAGTCGAATTATTCATCAAATTCAACTCATTACCTTTCCACGCATTTTGGGATTGTCCTTCAATCCGATTAGCGTTTATCGTTGTCTCACAAATCTGGGTGAAGACTGTTTTATCATGTATGAAGTTCACAATACTTTTGGTGATGCGCATAGCTATGTTGCTGTCGGGACTGGTACAGAAGCGCGGCAGCTTCATCTCTGCAATAAATCTCTCCATGTCTCGCCATTTTTTACAGTGAAAGGCCAGTATCAGCTGCTTTTGCGGCAGTCGGGAAAACAGTTTTCGCTTATTGTAAGATATCTAGATGATAGAATACCGCTTTTATGTGCCACAATGCGGGGCCATTTTATGCCGCTTACCACCGGCTCTCTTCTGCGCGCATTAGTGAGCGGCGGACACTTTCCGCTACGGCCACTATTTTCTATTCACATCGAAGCTCTTAAATTATGGGTCAAACGGTTTCCGTTTTTTGGACGTCCCCCACCTCCTGAAACGGCCTTTACTACCGCAACGTCTCTGTCTGATAAAAAACAGTCTTTCACTCGCAAGTCATAATTAAGGTAACCTTTTTACATGTTCCCCTCCGTTTTTTTTCCTATTCGCAAGCGCCTGTTTCTGTCCATTGCGCAAAGACTAGAATATGGCTCGGTTGATATCACCCTTGCAGATGGCACAACCCATTCCTATGCAGGACCGCATAAGGGGCCACATGCTGATGTAAAATTCCTGACAGATGATGCGCTTAGCTGGGTCGTCAAAGACGGGAAAATGGGATTTTGTGAAGCCTATATGGCCGGCGAGATTACCAGCACTGACCTGTCTGGCTTGATTGAGATGGCCGCCATGAATATCCACCACCTCGATAGCAAATTAGGCATTAATAAGCTGAGTAATGCGGTTAACCAGCTATTTAAATGGCGGCATCAAAATAGCCGACTAGGGTCACGCAAAAATATCGCCTACCATTATGACCTTGGCAATAACTTCTACTCATTATGGCTGGATGAAAGCATGACCTATTCATCGGCTGTGTTTGCAAGTGATGATATGGACCTCACTGCCGCTCAACAGCTCAAATATGCAAAACTTGCTCAACTTGCTGATATTCAGCCTGGTGACAGGGTGCTTGAAATTGGTTGTGGATGGGGTGGCTTTGCTGAATATGCAGCTCGTACCCTAAATGCTCATGTTACTGGAATTACCATTTCACGCGCACAGTATGATTATGCAACACAGCGGCTGAAAGATGCTCATCTGGCAGATCAGACCGATATTCAGTTAAAAGATTATCGTGATGTTGATCAAAAATTTGATAAAATCGTGTCTATCGAGATGTTTGAGGCTGTTGGCGAAACCTATTGGTCTACCTATTTTTCAACCTTATCGAATTGTCTGCGCCCAGGTGGCAAAGCAGCGTTGCAGGTTATCACGATTGCCGATGAGATATTTCAAATCTATAAGGCTCAACCAGATTTCATTCAGCGTTATATTTTCCCTGGCGGTATGCTTCCTTCCATGACAGCTCTTGCTCCACCTCTTCAGCAAGCAGGCTTAACGCTGGTGAGTGAAACAGGCTATGCCAAAGATTATGCACGCACATTAGCCGTCTGGAAGCAACAGTTTCACGATGCATGGCCGGACATTGCGAAAACAAGCCGGTTTGATGAACGTTTCAAGCTTATGTGGGAGCTTTATCTGTCTTATTGTGAGGGTGGATTTAAAGCTGGCAATATTGATGTGAAACAAATGCTGATAACCCATAATTAAAAAGAGTTTCCGCCTACCGGAATAGCTGTCATCCACCTTGCCTCCATCATCGTAAGGAATCTGTAAGAAACTTGGCAGGTAGAAACACATGGCTCCGGATGGCGTCCTTAACGGACAATCACCTATTAGTGACGACTTTGACCCTTCCGTCTTTTTTGACGGAAATCTCAGGGCAACGGGAATGTTTATCGACCGTTTTGGCGTTGTAAAGCGCCGATTTACTGTGTCTGCCAAAGGAATAGCTGAGTCATCTGGCATTACGCTTTATGAGACTTTCACTTATGATGATGGCGAGGTTGAAGACCGTATTTGGCATATTTTTAAACGTACCGATAATCGTTTTGATGGGCAGACGGGCGATCTGGCGAGCGATTGCATTGGCACCGTACGCGGCCCTCTTTTTAGCTGGTCATACCATTTCTACCTAAAAATGTTTGGTCGCCGTGTGAAAGTACATTTTGATGACATCATGGTGCGTCTCACACAGGATACTGTGTTAAACCGTGCACGGGTGTCAAAATGGGGTTTCTTTCTTGGCGATGTTCATCTTACGTTTCAGCGGTTACCCGATACGCTACAACCGCCATCAGCGCGCTAAACCTCAAACAAACGCATGAGCTTCCTAACAAACAAGCCAACGACCGGAAGCCGTGATAGCAGTTGCGATGCACTATCCCAATGGTCGATATGGCATAAAAGGGTGCCATCAGCTGCAAATGTCACTTCACTCATACCAATAATATCAATAGTGAAATCGGGTTTCTTTTTTAGCCGCCCCGTCATGCGCCATTTAATGTAGCCCGCCTTATCTGAGGCGCTTATATCTTCGATATGAAAGCGTGGCTCTGCCATGACCTCAAACATATGTTCAAACACTGCGATAAACTGGGCTGGGCCTTCGATAACATTGAACGGATCGGTAAATACAACATCCGGGCTAAGTAAATCGCCCAGCTCATCAAGCCGGTTAGGTGTTAGCCTGCCAAACAGGTCAGCATAGCGAGTTGTAAGGGTTAGAATCCTAGACCGTCTCATGTCAGCCCCTTATGACAGATGACCCGTTTTATAGGCCACAAGCTTCAAATATATTTTCAGCGGCAATAATCTAAGTAATTTCATTTTCGCAACAAAGCCACGTGGCACTGCAATTTCGAACCTATCGCTCTTTAATTGAGCAAAAATATCACGCGCGGCAACCTCTGCTGTGATGATGTCCGGCATTTCGAAATCATTGACCGCAGTTGCTTCTGTCTCAATAAATCCCGGATTAATGATTTGTACCTTTATATGATGAGGGTTCAAATCAAAATAGAGACATTCTGCCAAATTCTGCACCGCAGCTTTTGTCGGCCCGTAAGCAGCTGATCGCGGCAAACCGCGATAACCAGCTGTTGATCCCATCAGCGCAATATGGCCTGAACCACGCTCAACCATCGCCGGCACCAGGGATTCCAGACAATAAACAATACCAGAATAATTCACGTTCATATGAGCATCAAACACATCGCTGTTGATATCTGTTGCATCAACGGGCTGATAAATACCCGCATTTAATATTGCACAATCAACCGGTCCATGCACCTTGATTGCTCGCGCGATTGCTTTAGCAACCTGTTTTTTATCAGCGATATCTGCTGTTTCAGGGTGAATATTTGGATAAGTATCACGCAGTCGTGCCAGCCGACTAGAACGCCGGGCAATAGCTGTTACATTCAGATGTTTTTCAGCTGCATAACGCGCAATCGCCTCACCTATCCCGGAGCTTGCACCCGTAATAAGAAGATGTTGTGTCACCGTGCTCTCTGCGGGGCTTGTACAGATGCGCGACCACCATCGACAGGAAGCACAGAACCGGTTATCCATCCTCCCAATTTGTTATCGAGCAGCACTTCAGCAAGTGCAGAAAAATCATCAGCAACGCCTAGTCTACCGAGCGGATGCATCTGGGCAATCCCTTTGGCCATCGCCTCATTGCCAAGAAGAGGCTGCGACATTTTAGAATAGCTTAATGACGGTGCAATCACATTTACCCGTATGTCTGGTGCATATTCAGCAGCGAGCGCGCGCGCAAGCCCCTCAACACCAGCTTTTGCGGCACCAATAGCGGCATGCGCTGTAAAGCCTTGTGATGCTGCAACAGAGCTAAACATCACAACAGACCCTTTAGCAGCTTTCAAGGCAGGGTGAGCTGCCTGAATAGCAAGTGCAGCGGCTGTAACATTCACATAATAAGTGTCTGCGAAATCAGCTGCGCTGAGGCGTGCCATAGGTTTTAACAGGATTGAGCCAATTGCCCAGACAACACCGTCTAGCTGACCATCCTCGCTGGCATCAGCAACAGCCTGCGCAAGACTATCCACATCATGAATATCACATAGTGTAGCACCACATGAGAGCCGAGAGGCTAGCTGCGTAAGTTCAGATGCATTCCGTCCCGCCAAATGTATGCTTTTTCCTGCGTGGGTGAGGTGTTCAGCTACTGCAAGGCCGATGCTGCCTGTTGCGCCAAAAATCAGCGTCTTTGCCATATGTCTATCCTGTCCTGAATAAGGGTCTGTTGTTAAAAAAGCAAACAAGCGTTCCTTTCAGATACGTTATCCAAATGAGGCTAGATCAAATTATAACTGTCTTGTTACGCAGATAACTGCTTATGAAATTACGGTGTTACCGTACAGCGCAGTTTTTCACCGTCAGAGAAACATACCCCTGTAACTGTGAGGTATC
>CATISA010000140.1 GCA_949529445.1 Alphaproteobacteria bacterium UBA4588 | reverse complement strand
GCTGCTTGTGCAATTGGGACTCGCATTGAAATTAGGGACTTGTTTGGGTCTGTTCCAGCGCGGCTGAAATTTCTTAAAACAGAGCGAACCGAAGCAGGTCAATGTATTGATGTTGTCCGTAGGCTTGCGATGTGCCGGCCTGATATTGGCTTTCAGATGAGCGATAGTGGAAAAGCAGTATTTTCACTTCCCGCTCAACCGCTCTCAGGTGAAGGTGAGCGAGTGCGTCTGTCGGCGCTGGTTGGGCGAGCCTTTGCAGATGAAGCAATTGCGATAGATGCACGGCGAGATGAAATGCATCTAACAGGACTTGCGGGACTGCCAACAATGAACAGGCAAACAGCAAGTCATATTTATCTTTTTGTGAATGACAGGCCTGTACGTGATAGGCAACTTTTGGGCGCTGTACGGGCAGGATATCAAGATATGTTGCCACGTGGACGCCATCCTGTACTTGTTTTGTTTCTTACCTTGCCACCAAGTCATGTTGATGTGAATGTTCACCCTGCCAAGGCTGAGGTGCGGTTTTCTGATCCACAGCGGGTGCGTGGGTTGTTTGTTGGCAGCTTGATGAATGCATTATCGGATGCTGGGTTGCGGGCAACACAAGAAGGTGCAGAACATGCGTTGCGCCGGTTTAAGCCAGCACAAATGCCGTCTTTTATCTCTGCTCCTCACAGTGGGGATTTGCCTGTGCCTACTCTGCCAGATGCAGGAGATAGAGGGTCCTCTGAGCAAAATAATTCATCCTATATGCTGGCTGATGCACCACCTGCTGCTCGGATCACTACGCCATCTCAGCCCGAAACTATGGCGCATGGCGTGTCAGCAGAGGCATCATTTCCGTTAGGAGCTGCGCGGGCGCAACTCCATAAAACCTATGTGATTGCGGAAACAAGTGATGGTATTGTTCTGGTTGACCAGCATGCAGCTCATGAACGGTTGGTTATGGAGCGCATGAAAGAGGGGTTAGCAGAGGGGCCGCTTGCCAGCCAGACACTTTTATTGCCAGAAGTTGTGGATGTACCAGCCAACCAGTATGAAGCTATTTTGGCTGAGGCCGATATGCTGAATAGGCTCGGTCTTCAGCTAGAAGGCTTTGGGCAGGGCAGTCTTCTTATACGCGGTATTCCAGCACTTCTGGGCGAGGCATCGCCAAGCACTATTATACGTGATATTGGCGAAGAGCTTAGTCATCTTGGAGGGTCAACAGGGCTTCAGGATAGGCTTAATGCTGTGATTGCTAGTATATCTTGTCATGGATCTGTGCGAGCCGGACGCCAGCTTGGGTCGGACGAAATGAATGCATTGCTCAGGCAAATGGAACAAACACCTGCCGCAGGACAATGTAATCATGGCCGGCCGACCTTTATCACGCTATCTCTATCAGATTTAGACAAACTATTTCATCGTAGTTAAACAGGCTGGTAGTTAAAGAAGAATAGGCGTGCCATACCATAACGACGGGTATCAAGCGGCACAAATTCATCAGGCAAGCTTACGCTTTCACTATGTCTTACCTCACAGGCAATAATACAGTTAGCCCGCAAGGCGCCCAATCCTGCGAGCCGCGGGATAATCTTGGTGGTCAGGCCACTATCATAAGGCGCATCACATAATACAAGCTGTGCGGCAGGGGCATGCCAGCTGCGTACATTTGTAATATCACCTGACAGTATTTTTGCCTGATGATCAAAACCAAGTTTCTGGATGTTTTTCTTCAATACTAACAAAGCATCTCTGTCCCACTCGCAAAAAACGGCGCCTGTTGCGCCCCGCGATAGGGCCTCAAGCCCTAATGCGCCGCTTCCTGCACAGGCATCAATAAGCTGGGAGCCATGAATATCAAAGGGAAGTCGCCCCCCTGTCAGGATATTAAACAGGGCTTCTCTGGTCCGGTTTGAGGTGGGTCTGACCGCCTCACTTTTGCATTCTGTTAGGTTTGTACCGCGCTTGGTACCGGCAATAATCCGCATCATCTCTTTTTATCGTTTTGCGGTCTTGAGCGGCGGTTTCGCTGTCCTAGCTTTTGAGGACATCCTGACGCAGCAAATGTGCGGCTCTTGCCGCCAGCGCCTGAACGTGGTCGGCGCACACCACTCCGTTGTGGCCCGTTTGATGTTCCTAGCGTTTGTGGGCTCAGGCCAAGCTGTTCTGCTAGCACGCCAGATTTCACCTCTGCAACCTCTCCTTCGGCAAGCTTGCCAAGGGGGAAAGGGCCATAAGAGATCCGAATTAACCTGCTGACTGGATAGCCAAGATACTCCATTAGATGCCGAACTTCTCGGTTCTTTCCTTCACGAATAGCCACTGTGAGCCATGCATTGCTCGACATTTGTGTGTCGAGCTGGGCAAGGGCTGAACCATAATGGATACCATCAATCGTCACGCCTTCTTCAAGGGTGCTGAGTTTGTCTGCATCAACAACGCCGCGGACCCGCACTCTATATTTACGTGTCCACCCGGTTGAGGGAAGCTCCATATACCGCGACAATGCACCATCATTAGTCAGCAGAAGCAAGCCTTCAGAATCAATATCAAGCCGGCCGACCGAAATAACGCGCGGCATATTAGCTGGCAGTGCGGAAAAAACAGTCTCCCGGCCTTTATCATCCTTATTACTAACAACGAGGCCGCGTGGTTTATAATAGCGCCATAGTCGTACAGGCTCAGCAGAGGGCAGTTTTACGCCACGTACTGTGACCATATCTCTGTCTGTTACCGTAAAGGCAGGACTTTCTAGAAGTTCGCCATTTACTGTCACGAGCCCTTCAAGAATAAGCTGTTCGGCTTCACGGCGTGAGCATATGCCAGCGCGGGCAATCCGGCGGGCGATGCGTTCTTCGGTTCTGCGTGGTTGCAGGATGTCGTGGGGTGTATCACTCATAATGCTCCTTGTAGAAGAAAGCGAATTAGATAGCAAATGGCACGGTGGCCTCATATTATGGTGATAACAGAAATAGGGGCCCGTCTCTTGCGGGTAGCGAAAGACAGAAATGGCAGTAGTAACAGATTTTATGGCTGAAGCCCTTAAACTGGCAAGCCAAGCAATGGCAGCAGGAGAGGTGCCGGTAGGCGCCGTTATTGTGTCTGCGGCTGGCGATATTATTGCGGGTAGCGAAAACCGCATGCAGCGTGATAATGATGCAACCGCCCATGCAGAAATACTTGCTATTCGGCAAGCTATCTCAGTTCTTGGCACGTCACGTCTGATGGGGTGTGATTTATGGGTCACATTAGAGCCCTGCGCCATGTGCGCTGGCGCGATAAGTCATGCGCGGATAAGACGGCTTTATTTTGCGGCATCAGACGAAAAAGGCGGGGCTGTTGAGCATGGCCCATGCCTGTTTAGCCAGTCTACCATTCATCATAAGCCCGACCTTTTTGGCGGGATATCAGAAGCACCTGCAGCACAGTTACTGCGTACATTCTTTGCTACAAAACGGGGCTAATCCTGTTGCATGCCGCCAGCAATATCACGGCGGTAGAAGCCACCTGGCCAGTCTATTTTTGAAACTCTTTCATAGGCAGCAGATATAGCAGATTCAGTATCCGAGCCTTGTCCTGTTATGGCAAGAACCCGCCCGCCTGCGCTGACAAGAGCACCATTCTGATCACGGCTTGTTCCCGCATGAAATACAAGCGACGTATCATTCATATCCTCAGCACCACGGATCTCACTGCCTTTTCCATAAGCATCAGGATAACCGTTAGCTGCCATGACAACTGTCACGGTAACATCATCGCGAAGCTGTATATCGAAGTGGGAAAGCCCCCCTTTTGCTTGCGTAAGTAATGCCGACAAAAAATCTGTTTTGAGTCGTGGCAATATTGTTTGCGCTTCTGGGTCGCCAAACCGGCAGTTAAATTCGATTATTTGCGGCCCGCTCTGTGTCAGCATAAGGCCAGCATATAAGATACCACGATAAGGTGTACCCTCATCAGCCATCCCTTGTGCAACTGGCCAAATTATCTTTTCCATTACCTCGGCGCGAAGAGCGTCCGTTTCAAACGGCGACGGAGAAATCGCACCCATACCTCCGGTATTTGGGCCTTTATCCCCATCATAAGCACGTTTATGATCCTGTGCCGAGCCGAGCCAGATAGCATCTGCGCCATCAAGCAGCGCAAAGGCTGACATTTCAGGCCCGCTAATGCGCTCCTCTACCAAAATTTCAGCACTCGCTGCGCCGAATCGGCCGCCAAGCAGAGAATGGATAGCCTGTTCTGCCTCATCAGCATTATCACAGATAATAACGCCTTTTCCGGCAGCAAGCCCATCTGCTTTGACAACACATGCCCCAAGGCTACGTGCAAAGGCGCATGCGGGTGCTGTTTGGGTGAAATACTGCCATTGTGGCTGGGCAATATCATGTCGAGCACAAAAAGCCCTTGCAAACCGCTTTGAGCCTTCGAGTTGGGCAGCAGCTGCGCGCGGGCCACATACAGCAATACCAGCGGTTTCCAGCTTGTCAGCAAGGCCATCAACAAGTGGTGCCTCAGGGCCAATAATAACAAGGTCGCACGTCTCATCTATCGCCAAAGCAACAAGACTATCTAGGTCATCTAAAGATGCCGGAATACAACGCCCACGCCCGTCAATCAGTTCAGCAATGCCGGGATTGCCGGGGGCAACCAGTAGCTGGTCGCATAAAGGGGAGGCTGAAACAGCCCAGGCAAGGGCATGTTCGCGCCCCCCGCTTCCAATGATAAGTACCTTCACGTTCGTCCTGCCTTTATTGAAGTTTTATCGAGAATGAATGTTCACAAGTTCTAGCGTAATCTGAGCAGATGCGCCATAGTGTCTGCCATGATTGATGATAATGACGATTCCATATTTCAGACGGCTACGAATGATAGTGCGCTCAGTAATAATGCTTATTTGTCAGTGGGCGAGCTCAGTGCAGCGGTTAAGCGCACAATCGAGGGTACATTTGACTATGTTCGTGTGCGCGGAGAGATATCACAGCCCCGCACACCGGCGTCAGGGCATGTCTATTTTACGCTAAAAGATGATAAAAATGCTCTTGCCGCTGTTATCTGGCGCGGTGTTGCTTCTGGCTTGCAGGTGCGTCCTGAAGATGGGCTTGATGTTATTTGCACTGGCAAAATGACAACTTTTGGTGGGCAGTCAAAATACCAATTAATTGTGAATGAAATTGAAGTAGCCGGTGAAGGCGCTCTGCTAAAACAGCTTGAAGAGAGGCGTCGCAAATTGGCCTCGGAAGGGCTGTTTGAT
>CATISA010000139.1 GCA_949529445.1 Alphaproteobacteria bacterium UBA4588 | reverse complement strand
CGAGAGTCGCGAAGCTTGCTGGCCCAGATTGAGTAAGTCAGAGTTTCCATGGCAGCCTGCTCTTGCTTGGACATTTTATTCCAAACGCTTTTGTTGATAATTGTCTGCAGGTTAGCCATTGAGTGGATGCCTGGATAAAGCGGAAACTTCGCAATTTTGTGCATCCCTGACGCATGGTTATTAATGTAAACAGAAGCATCGGCAGCATCGACAATGCCCTTCTCAAGAGATGTGTAGACCTCTGAGAATGGAATGGATGATGGTGATGCCCCTGCGCGGCGGAATACGTCAGCTGCTAAACCTTCTGGTGAACGAATTTTCAAGCCTTTAAGGTCAGCAACGCCGCGAATAGGCACGGTTGATACAAACGCTTCCTTGCCGTAGGGACCACAACCAAGAACGTGGATCTTATTAGGCATTAGAGTATCGTAAATTTTCTGAAGCATCTCTTTGCCGCCACCATGCATGCAATATTCCTGATACTGGTCAGGTGTATCATATCCGGCAATCAGGTCACCCATAATAGCGAAAGCTGGGTCACGACCAGCAAAATAGGCAATTGCGTTCATGTCGCCGTCCAGAATACCATTTGCAACAGCATCGATAGTTTCACGGTGAGGAACAACTGCCTTTGTTGCAAGAACATCCATTTTCAGGCTGCCATCTGTTACAACTTCCAGCTGCTTCCAGCTTTCTGTCAAATAATTATAAGCCCAGTCACCAGATTTTGAGCTGATTTGGAACTTAAGTGTTTTTGCGTCTGCAACCGCTGCCGTCATGACAAGTGCACTTGCTAAAACGCCTGATAGTAATTTTTTCATGTTAATTTTTCCTCCCATGAAATTTTAAACTTAGTGAAACCCATCGGCCAAATGAAACATAAACCAGGTAAGTGCCACTCCAAAACTCAGGCCAACAGCCCAAGCCCACATACCATATGAATGAACTTGATCGTCGCGGGATTCTGAACTCATAATTAGCTCCTCTGTCGTTTCATGCCCACATCATTGGCAATCCAAAGTAAATAGAAAAGTATTAAACTTTCAAATCTTACTAAATTTTCTACCTGGTCACTCCCGAGTTAGGAATAGTAGATTGATAAAATTAATACTTTAAAATGAATACAAAGCTTGCATAGGTATTCAAAATTCTGCAACCTAAAAATTATAAATAATTTCATTTGGGGGAGATTACAGTCTCATGTCCACACAAGTACAGACTTCCGAACCGGCAAACGAGCAGGTTTTCAAGGCCACTAAAGACGGTTTTAAATTTTTTGATCACTTTAGTAAATTTTCGGGCCTTGCAGTTGCACAGCTTTACTTGCTGTGCTCGCTTGCTACAGCTTATGAGGTAATCTCCCGTTACGTTTTTGATTCCCCAACACAGTGGGTTTTTGAAGTTGTCATGGTTTTGTGCGCAACAGCATGGATGCTGTCTGCTGCATACATCACGCTTCACAATCGACATATTGGGATTACAGTTTTTTACGTGATAGCATCGGACCGAACAAAATGGTGGCTCGACCTTTTTGCGATGAGTGTTGGTATTGTTGCGCTCTGGCTGCTTGTTGATGACACAGTTATTAGAGCGATAGAATCTGTCTTGATGACTGAACGTGCTGGCTCTGCTTTCAATTCACCAGCTCCGTTGATACTTAAATCTATGTTATGTATTGGAGCATTTACATACCTCAGTCAGCTATACATTAATCTATATCGTCACTTTCAGTCATCATTTGCAAAACGGGTGATTTTAGCTATCGGTGCAATTGTTTTTCTCCGCATCATTTCTGTGATGGGAGAACATTTGCTTGGTATGGGTGGAATATTTAGCTCAATTAATGGTGTTTATGGGGATGTTGGCTCCGTCATAGACCCTTCAGTTTACGTAAATATGCGGGACATGGACATCAGCGTAGCTAGTCTTATCATCGTAGCCTTAATGCTAGTCCTAATGATGACGGGGATGCCACTTGGTGTTGTTACCTTATTTGTTTCCATTTTAAGCGCCGTCGCATATTTTGGTTATGGCGGACTATACTTGGTTTCAACGAATGCTTTTGGTCTCCTCGAAAAATATCCGCTAGTGGCAGTACCCTTATTTGTTTTGATGGCGTCTATTCTTGAACGGGCTGGCATTGCTGAAGACCTTTTTGATGCAATGAGCCTATTTGCTGGCAAATTACGTGGTGGCGTTGCCATTCAGACGATTGCTGTGGCAGTTGTCTTGGCTGCAATGTCAGGTGTTATGGGCGGCGAAATCGTGATGCTAGGCCTTGTTGCTCTGCCACAAATGCTGCGGCTTGGCTATGACAGGAAAATGTCTATTGGTGTCATCTGTGCCTCGGGTGCCTTGGCTACACTTATTCCGCCAAGTATCATCATGATCATTTATGGTCTGTCTGCTCAGGTTGCAATTGGTGACCTATTCATGGCTGGTGCTGTGCCAGGTCTTATGCTCGCAGCATTTTATGCAATCTATGTACTGATCAGATGTAATCTTAATCCATCGCTTGCACCCACTGCTGAAGAAGTTGCGGAAGTTCGTGGCAAAGAAATGAAAATGTCCCGTGAGAAATTCTATGCGGTGATGCTCTGTATTTTCCTAATCTTCTGCGTTATGGGCTCTATCTATGCGGGCATTGCATCGGTGACGGAAGCTGCTGCAGTTGGCGTTATTGGAGCTATCTTTGTGGCAGCGATGCGGAATTCCTTTAGCTGGTCTCTTCTCCAGAAAGCACTTGCAGGTACAATGTCTACTGTTGGTACCATCATCTGGCTTATTCTGGGTGCTGTTGCTTTTGTTGGTATCTACAACCTGATTGGTGGTGCAGACTTTATGCGCTCTTTATTCTCGGGTCTTGGGCTGCCAGCTATCGGTATCGTGTTTGTGATGATGGCAATTCTGGTTGTCCTTGGGACCTTTATGGAATGGATTGCCATTGCCTTTATTACTGTGCCAGTATTTGCACCAGTGATCACACAATTGGCACCAGAATTAGGCTTAGAGCCTGAGTGGGCAGCTGTTTGGTTTGGGGTATTATTTGTCATGAATATCCAGATATACTTCCTGTCGCCACCATTTGGTCCTGCCTGTTTCTGGCTGAAGTCAGTAGCACCAGCTGATATTACCCTGCAGGAAATCTTTGCTGCTGTGATACCTTTCATTGGCCTTCAGATTATCGGTATGTTGCTAGTTATGTTTATCCCAGACATTGCTCTATGGTTCCCCAAGTTTCTGTCTTGATCATAACAGCTATCATCTGACTTACCACAAAGGGGGCATTTCTCCGCGTTACAATATGACGCGTTGCAGTGCCCCTTCTTCATCTTGAGAAGGAGTTTATTATGGCTTGTGTACTTGTGACCGAAATCATGGACCCCTCTGGCACAGCCATCTTAAAAGATGCGGGCCATGACGTGATTGAAGGCTGGACGTTATCGGCAGATGAGCTTGGTGCACGTTGCCCTGATATTGAAGCTATTATGGTTCGCACCAATAATATTCCTGCGGATATGATGGCAAAAATACCGAATTTAAAAATTGTGTCTAAACATGGTGTCGGTTGTGACAATATTGATGTTACCTATGCGCGCTCTAAAAATATAGCAGTTGCGATTGCTGTTGATGCAAATGCTGATTCAGTCGCAGAACACACCCTTATGTTCATGTTGATGCTGGCAAAAAACCCTCATGAGATGGACCGTATTGTGCGCGAAGATTATAGCCGTCGCAAAGAAACCAAAGCGGTTGATATTGGCGTGCGCACAGTGCTTGTAGTTGGCTATGGCCGAATAGGAACACGTGTTGCAAAGCTCTGTGCAACTTTTGGGATGAATGTTCTTATTCACGACACAAAATTTACTGGTGCTGAAAGCAAAATTGATGGCTGTGAGGTCGTGCATGATATCGATGAAGGGCTAAGCCGGGCGCACATTCTCACAGTTCATATTCCGCTTACAAATCAGACAGCTTCCCTTTTCGGCTATGACAAGCTTCGCATGATGCCTGCCGGTAGTTATGTCATTAATTGTGCGCGTGGCGGCATTATTGATGAATCTGCTATTCGTGATCTTACTCAGTCAGGGCATTTGGCAGGCGCCGCATTTGATGTCTATTCTCGTGAGCCTATTTTGCCAGACAACCCAATCCTTGAGGCAAAAAATACACTACTATCTGCTCATACTGCGGCCTTTACAACCGAAGGATTGGCGCGGATGGCGTCGCAAGCTGCCCAGAACATCTGCGACCATTTCAACGGCACGCTCTCCGAAGACAACATCTATAAGTTAGAGGCTTTTTCAGGAAATTAGCGTGAATATTGAGCGGCAATTTCAGGTGTCCGGTACGGGCTATCTTGAGCTAGCAACTTGTCTGGAATATCTAGCATTAGCCGGCTGAGAAGAAGATAGCTGAGATTTTTGCCATGCCTGTCAACATTACGAGATTCGTTCACCCCGCCATCAAGTACACCTGGAATAACAAAATTCATTGCTTTCAGATTAGGCAATAGATAGCGCGCGACAGAGGTCGCGCCAACATGTAAAAAAACACCCATAACCGCGGTCTCGGTGACGCTCTCTGCAATGAAAACATAGCCCGCTTCATCATAAGCAATCACAGAGATATTGCTCACATTGCCCTTATCACCTGCTCTACCATGGGCAATGGCATGAAGGGGAAGGCGCCATATTTTGTCACTCATTGCTCATCCCCCATTCCTGCATCTTGATTACCCTGCCGGCACATCAGAAATACTGACATGCGGTTCGATCACATCTCGCGGCATCAGCACTGATGCTGAGGACATCTGTTCAGTAACAGAGCCGCGAAAACCGCCCCCAGCTGCAGGGCCAGAACAATATAAAGATTGAAGCTCATCAAAAAGCTTCTGGGCTGTGGCACGTCTCTCGCTCACAAGCGAGAGACGCAGTCTATAATCATCATCGAAGCGCAAAGAAGCGCGGCGCTCATCTGTTAGAATGCCGCCATCAAGTACCGAATAGGCTCCAAACACATCCATTCTGATTTCCTGATTACAGCCACTTTCTGCCATACGGGTTTTTACAATATCACCGGCGAGTTCTGCTCTAGCAAGACCATTAGCGCCAGAATAACTCATTTCTGCTTCGGCCAGCCAGCCACCTTCAACACAGACAGTTATTTTCAATGTCTCCGGCGGTGACGAGCCTTTCACACCCGCAACACGAATACGATTGCTTGCCTCTTGTGTGATGGTCATCTGGGTTACATCTGCTGTTACATCTGGGACGAGGTAGCGGGAGGGGTCATGCATTTCATATAAGAGTTGCTCGGTAACCGTCGCTGGTGAAATAAGTCCGCCCGTGGCATCTGGTTTGGTAATCACAAAACTGCCATCTGCTGTTACTTCGGTTACAGGAAATCCTGCATGGGCAAGGTCTGGTACATCCTTAAAACCGGGATCAGCAAAATAGGTGCCTGATACCTGACCACCGCATTCCAGCAGATGCCCACAGATCGTTCCTGATGCAAGTTTATCTAACTCATCTTCGGCCCAACCAAATTCGTGAATTAGCGGGCCCAGAACCAACGCACTATCAGTTGTTCGGCCAACCAGAACGATATCAGCGCCGGTTGCCAGTGCTGCTGCTACATGACGACCACCAAGATAGACATTGGCAGAACAAATTGTGCGGCCGGCAAGTGATGTACCTTCCATTGTTTCTGCTGCAAGGAGCGCATCATCATCAAGATATTCGCGCACATCATCGCCTGTTAGCACAGCAATTTTGAACGGCTTCAATCCCTGTTCTGCAGCTAATTCATGAATACGGCGCGCTGCGGCCTCTGGATTTGCCGCTCCCAAATTGGAAATAAGCGTTATGCCTGCTTGCTGTATATCGGCAAGTATATCATTTACATAATGGTCAAGGTAAGGCGAAAAGCCTGCATCTGGATTGGCTGCCTTGGCTCTCTGGGCTGATGCAATTGTCCTCTCAGCTAATACTTCAAACATCAGATACCGGGGGCCATCACATGATTTCAGATGCTGAACCAAAGCCTGTGCTGCATCAAACCGATCACCGGAAAACCCAGCACCATTTCCAATATGGACAATTTTTGACACGGATTTTCTCTTTTCCTGCCTCTTGAAACAGGTTTTTTTCATCAGAAAATAAGACTCAGATAATTAGATATTATGTAAAAACTTCTGTCAATTACTTGTTTGATAGAGATATTTAGCTACACTAAAGTTTACCTTCTCCTATTTGTGGTTTGACCTTATTCATGTCCAAGCCCGACAGCGACAACATGACCACTGACAAACAGCACCAGCGCTATCAGCTCACAGGGCTACTGATGCTTGGCCTTATGTTCCTGATATTGCTTGGACGGATTACAGCTATTGACTTGTTTGACAGTGCAGCTCATCTGGTAACAATTCTGCTGGTAATCCTTGGCTGGCGGGTTATGGGTTTACGCGAAATCTATCTGCTAAGCTGTTGTTTTATTCTGTCAGGTCTCGCTTATTATCTGCTCGGGTTCCAGCCGATTATTTATCAGGAGGCCTTTGCCCAAGCAGCCT
>CATISA010000138.1 GCA_949529445.1 Alphaproteobacteria bacterium UBA4588 | reverse complement strand
TATTATGAAAGTGCATTATCCCATTTTCCCGAGTGACTCAGACGCACCTTGGGTCATTGAACAACTGTCATGTTAACAATAATTGGTGACCAGCGTCGCAACTTGAATATAGCGGTCACAGTGGAATGAATTTAGAAGAATATATGGTAATTACCGATTATTCATTCAATACAATACCTTAATAGAAACATCCCAAACATCGTTGATAGGATTGAACCACAACAGAGTCCGTAGATTAGATTTGATAAAAAATCTAAGTGATAAGGGTATGTCTAATAGGGAAATATCAGACTTCCTTAACTCAATGGGGATAAAGACCCCAAAGGGAAAGGACTATTATCCAAATCTGATATGGGTCACTTTGAAGAAATATAGAAAAAGATTGGAAAGGAAGAATTCGTATAAAATTATTCGAACAGGTGAAAAACTTATGTTACAAAAAATCAAATTTCTTAGTTAGTATGGATAAAAAGATCCATAGAAACAGTCCACATTTTCTCAAATTCCGGAAAATTAAATATGTCTGATAGTCAATTTCTAAAAAAACTTACTCCGTCACCAGTCAGAAAATACTTACGCAAATTACGTGACAATAAAGTCGCTGCAGAATTTTCAGGTTTGTCCAACGCTGAGGTGTTCGAAAAAATTTATGAAGAAAAGAGGTGGGGACATTCAAATACAAAGGATCGAAAATATTCCTCCGGAGATGGAACAAGAGACAGAGAAATAGTAGAAGAATATGTTGATGCGGTAACCTATTTTCTGTCAACAAATACAGAACTTAAGTCTGGTTTGGATTTAGGTTGTGGCGACTTCAGTGTAGGTGTTGAATTCTGTGACTCGTTCCAAGATTATTGTGCGATGGACGTAGCAAAAAACGTCATTAAAGAAAATAAAGATTTCTATAAGTCAAAAAATGTAAAGTTTTCAACATTAGATCTAACATCTGGGAAAATACCACGAGCAGACGTAATATTTGTTCGTCAGGTTCTTCAGCACTTATCAAATACCGAAATTAAAAAGTTTGTAAAAAATATTGAAGGAAAGTTTCAACACTTAATTGTTACAGAGTCTTTATCAAAATCTCTATTTTTTAAACCTAATAAAGACATAAACACAGGTCCTGGAATAAGGATTCATAAAAAAAGTGGTGTGATGCTGGAGAAAGAACCATTTAATTTAAACTTTACTAAATTAGAAGTTATTATGGAAGAAGCAAAAGGTGGGGAACTTTTTGTTACAAAAGTATACTCCGTTTAGGAGTAAGAATATCAATAAAAAAATGAAGAAGAAACTTTCTATAAAATTTTTATTTATCTAAATTAATTCAATAACCTGGTATATTATTCTAAGTTCATTCCGTTACCGTGGAGTAGTCTCCAACGGACGACATTTTCTACAGGTTTTCCTTTTTTTTACAGTGACTTTAAGGGCGTCTCACCTTTGGTATTCACACTATTCTGAATATCAAGAATTGCTCTATCAAATCATTAAACAAAAACATGAATCAAGCATGGGTTATCGGAAGATTGCACAATGGTTGAATGAAAATGGATACACCACACCCAGAGGGCATGAGTTCAAAAATACTCATGTCTTTTCTATTTTTAAAAAGAAGAAATTGCGTGATAAAAGGTTGAATATTAGACATAAATTTGAAATTAAAAATACAAGTCTAATTGTTCTTGAAATACCCATAATGTTGGAAGGTGAAAATGAACACATATGAAACCATGCCAAGTGATCTTCCCAGACCAATTGACGACGGCGCTTGCGACCATTTGATAGGCATGAAACTGCCTGATATTGGTCTAATTGCAACAGATGGTTCAATTGTGAACTTGTCAGGGCAAACTAGGAAAACAGTTGTTTATTGTTATCCAATGACAGGAAAACCAGGCGTTCCATTGCCAGAAGGTTGGGATGAAATTCCAGGCGCTAGGGGTTGCACCCCTCAGAGTTGCTCATTCAGAGATCACCATGCTGAATTGTCTGTGCTTGGTGCAGATGTATTTGGGATGAGCACACAGAATAACGAATATCAGAAAGAAATGGCGGAGCGACTTCACTTACCGTTTTTAGTGCTGAGTGATGAAAATTTCAAATTCTGTGAGGCAATGAAACTTCCAACTTTTGAGGTAAAAGGTATGCGTTTGCTAAAACGAGTTACAATGATTGCTGAGAACAACACTGTTATCAAAGTGCATTATCCTATTTTTCCGAGTGACTCAGACGCACCTTGGGTCATTGAGCAACTGTCATGTTAATGGTGATTGGTGACCAGCGTCGCAACTTGAATATAGCGGTCACTGTAGAATAAATCATTGAAATTATTGAGTAAAAATTCAATACAGAATGACTAGGTAGTTGTTTCTGTGAGGATGTGGTTCTGATATTGCCCGATTTTATCGGAGTAAATTTTTGAAATGTCTGTTTCAATTAAAAAACGAAATGATGATGTTTTTACGATGACTGTCTAAGGCACTGCAATAACTGATAAGCGCGGCGCCTTAATAGCCGATTTGCGGCAATGCACCAAGATATTTGAAATTGATAAGAAACTGTAGCTCTTCGATATTCTGTACATCTCGGTCTGAGTAGGGATCGCGCTTATAGTTCAATGATGCAGTCACACAATCCTGAAAGCCACCTGACCACAGCAGTGAGTAAGACGATACGTTACGTTTTGTTTTGCCCGCTGATAAATCCCACGTTTGGTTGGCAACAAACGTGACATCATCCATAATTTTTTGTTTAAGAACGAAAGATGCTTCTTCGCGATCATCAGTAGCTGCCAAGAAATACACCTTAGCAATTTGTTTATGGACAGCAGAAACGGACGTATTCCCATTGTTATAGTTAACTCTGGCGTGAGATTCATTTAAGGCAAGATCGTTAGATGATGCGCGACCCGACCACGAAACATCAGTATTATAAGGTGTTTGCAGACGCACAGAGGCAACATAATCGGAGTATTTATCACTGCCTTCGGAGGTAAGTCCGGATGGTGTTTTTCCAGATGAGCGATATGAAACACCGGCAAAGGCGGTTACGTCACCGAGTATATTATTACTAGAAAGCGCGGTTACGCCCGTATCAATGTGGCTGCCAGGCAGAATATAATCTCGCCCTTGGAATTGGTTTGGTATAAATATGTTTGCTTCATCAAGACGGAAGTCTGAGGAATCCCGATTCGGCACTTCGTCAGTTCTGTCCGACCCTGTAATGAGTGTTGCTTGTATGCGCGGCTCAAAAGAAATCGGCGCATTCCAGAGTTGAACAGCGAACGGCAATCTGAAGCCCGTTGATACGATTCCGTTTAATTGCCCAAATTCACTTGTTTGGTTGGTTGAGGTGTCATTGCTCTGAATATCATAATAGGTGCCAAGAATAGCGACGCTCCCATCCAAAACCCCGCCCGCTAGCTCAGTTTTATCTTCAAGCTTTGTAAGGCCAGTCCATCTTGTCATCTCGTGTGTTTCATCATTATCCAACTGGAGCGCTGAAAGCTGGGTTGTTATTTTCTGGCTCTCGGTAAACCCTACGCGCTTTTTCTCATAGAATACTGATGGCAGAATCGTTGTTTCATCATCTTCTGTATCTGTTGTTGCTAGCCCTTGCATATCTGATGCTAAGACACGGTAATAACGATTATCATCGATTTTTGTCGCTGTAAGAGCGGAATTTAAACGTTGAGAGCTATGATAGCCATAACGGCGCAAAAATGTATCCTGACTACTTCTCTTGACGTTAGCGGTAAGATCCCAACCATCTCCAATGCGGGTCTTAAAATGTGCATTAATGGCAGCAACATTCTGCCGCTCTTCAGAATAGGTATCAAGCTTGCCCAGCACTATATCAGCATCCAGATCGGCTTCATTCCATCGCTGGCGATAAATTGTTTTCACGCCTTGACCACGAAGCTTGAAGGAGGTTGTTTTAAATTCAACATCTTTGGTAGGGCCTAATATCTGATAATAGGGCACTGTCACTGTGGTGCCTAAATCATTGGAATACTGAATTGTGGGGCTAAGCAGGCCAGAGCGCCGCTTAACGGTCCAGTCAGCGTGCGCAATGACAGGAAAGTAAAAAATGGGTAATCCAAAAATATGCATAGAGACATTTTGATGGACTACAGTCTGTGTTTCTGGGTTATGAGATGATGAAAGTGACCGCAAATCCCATATCGGGCTCTCACCTTTATCATAGTCACATTTACAGGGTGAAAACCGGCTTTTATCAAAAAGTGACTTAGCACCCTGATGAAATTCGCCACGACTAGCATCGATCCGCGTTCCATCGGCAAAGAAACTAATCATGGGAGTTGCTATGGCATGAGTAAAATTTTTACTGAGCTCCATTTCATCGGCGCGATGCTCGAAACCATCTGTTGTAAGATAAATAACATTGCCTATGGCGCGGGCATCATCGGTTGCTCGGTTATAGATAATCTTATCAGCTGTGAGCACATCCCCCGCCTGTGTCAGGCGAACGTTGCCTGTTGCGATCAGGATGCTTTTTTCTTCGTCGACGGTAACAGTATCAGCTTCAAAATCTACAGGAGAATCTTGTGCCTGCGCTGACGGGCCTGTGATAGCCGCCACAAACAGCAAGGCGACACCAACGAGGATGTGCAAAGTAGCGCGCGGAAAATCAAAATAACAGTATGATCTCACAGTAGAAACAGGCCTCATCAATCAGCAAATTGCGACTATTATAGTGCTAGCATTAACGACAGTTTGTTGCAAATCTATCACCATAAACTAACATTCTGTAAAAAATGCCTAATTTAGATAATTTGTATCTAAGCGTCTAGCACAGATCTGCGAACTTTATCAGCTTTGTTTGACATTATTTTTGAACTAAACGGATAGTCTTGCCATGCACGGTCTTGGAGAGCCGTACGTTGTGCCTCATTTATTATCAACGAGCGAAGCTCGTGAGCGAATATTTCGCTGAGTTTAGCACTATCTTCAAGGTATGCAGAGATATCAACAATGACGGCACGCCCTGTTGCTGTTTCTGGGATGCCGCCACGATTTGTGGTGATGAGAGCGGCTCCTGCACTTAAAGCTTCGATGACGGTAAGTCCTGCAGGTTCTTCCCATAAGGAAGGAACGATGCAAATAGCAGCCTGTTCTTGGTGTGTCCGTACATCATCATAGGGTGTAAATCCATGATGTACGGCTTGCCTGCCTAAGCCCGCAAGGACCTCGTAAATCTGTTGTTCATATGCTGTTGGTGGCTCATCCAAAAACCGTTTTCCACCAATGACATGCAGGGTCCAGTCTGGCACTTCCGGCAACACGAACGCTGCCGCCCGGCAGGCTTCAAGCACCCCCTTTTCAGGGACCATCCGAGCTGCAATCAGCACCTGTTTTGCTTTGTGAGGCTGAGTAGTGAGCCGACGCGTTACCCCGTTTGGAATGATAAAAATCTTATCTGTGGCAGCCTCATTTTGGTCTAACCCATCACAGAAACATCCTTTGATATAGTCTGAAATGCAGAAAATGCCGGCAAGGCTAGAGAGGAGTGCGCGCCGTTCAGCAGGCGTTTTGCACCCTTTCATGTGGCGGGGATCGTTATGTAAATAAAGTACAACTTTTAGGTCAGGCCTTTTGCGTGCAATCAGAGCAGCCACATGTGCACGGCCATGAACTTCGATGAGATCAGGGTTTCTATTCTGGGCGGTGAGGGTCCGAAGATAGGCGTGTGCCATACCCAAATTACCGCCATATAACCATTTGCGATAAAAAGAAAGGGGACGATAATCTATCCCTTCTATCGGATCTGATAGGGGGATGCCAAAGACAGAAAACATGTCAGGGGAGGCGCTATTCAAGACCAATTCTGACACCACAGTGGCGATAGCACCTCTGTTACTATCAGACATCATTTCTTTATGTGGGAGGAGTATATCAATCGATGCCATGTGATGAACTTCTCTTCTGGTTCTTGATTTTTTCCAACAATAAGGGCACCACAGGGTTGGGTAAAGAGACAGGCTATTGATTTTATTTCTGTCTTGAACAAGATATACGCTGCTTCGATAAAAGAAAGTCCAAAATGACTGAACAAATTCTGGTTATAAAGCATGGTGCGCTTGGAGATATTGTTCAGGGGTTTGATGCCTTTGAAAGCCTAAGGAAGAGTGCGCCAACGGCTCACATTACGTTGCTTACAGGCCTTGCTTTTGCCGATTTTATGCAGCGCTCTGGTTGGTTTGACGAGGTTGTTATTGATAAGAGACACTCTCCTCTTAATTTAGTGGCGAGTTGGCACTTACGGTCATTCCTTCGGCAGAGATGGGATAAAGTCATTGATCTTCAATGCTCACGGCGGACAAAGAGATATGCACGCTTTGTGCGTTCAGGGGTACGGTGGTTTGGCACAGCGCAGAGTGCGTCTGACCCAATGCCGGATTTCACAGGTGTAAATAATCGCGACAGAATGATGGTGGCTGTTGAAAAGGCTGGCGCACGTCAAATGATAGCGCGCCTAGATTGGCTGATACCAGCGTCATTTGACGGTGATATGCCACAGAAATATTGTATGCTTATCGCAGGATGTTCCGCGGCAAAACCCTCAAAGAGATGGCCGCCGCAGGGTTATGCCGATATCGCCCGTGTGGCTCTTAGCAACGGTATTACACCTGTTCTTATTGGAACAGCGGCTGATGCTGAAGTGAATCAGGAGATTAGGCGTGCTGTTCCGGATGTGCATGATATGACATCGCGAACAAGCCTATTTCAACTCGCGGCATTAGCCAGTAAGGCAGTGTTTGTTATTGGGAATGATACAGGGCCGGTTTTTCTGGCAGCCCGGGCCGGTGCACCGACATGGATGTTGATGGGGCCAGAGACAAACCCTGAAATGTCAGCGCCTGTCGGACCCAAGGCAAAGTGGTTAAGAGCATCACCGCTCGCCTCTCTTGATGCAGCGCAGGTATGCCAGGCTATTGGTTTAGAATGATGAGCCGGGCTGGGATAAAAATACCTTTTCTTCCTCAGTAGAGGGGCGCCCAAGTATATCATTGCGGTGTGGAAAATGTCCAAACTGAGCAATAATATCACGGTGGCGTTTAGCATATTCAGCCGTTTTAGCGTTTGTAAATTGCACAAATAGCGGAAGGGAGGCGTCTTGAATCGCTAACTCTTCGGAATGCATCATAGGGATTAAATAGAAATGACGTTTTGATTGTTCATTTTCTGCGGCAATAGTGCCGTCATCTACAGACCGGAGCGCCAGAGCACACGCCATCTCGTCTCCGGCAAATGCCTGCGGCGTATTGCGGTAGATATTACGGGTGAATTGGTCAAGTAACAGGATAAGGCTTAATCGACTGACAGCGTTTCCCGCCCATCCATCATACTGACCGCCAAGAGCGCGCATCACATCATCACCGAAACGTGTTCTAATATCAGCATCTAGTTGGTCATTTTTTATAAACCATTGCTCTGGTGTGAGCTCTTGAAACCAGAAAGTCAGAATATTTTGTGCTTTATCAGGTATGGTCATGATGAATGCTCTTTTTTCAGTCCTGCGTGGTAATAACTTTACCTGGGTTAAGGATTCCTGTTGGGTCAAATAATGCTTTGATAGTGGTCATAACATCGAGGGCAACGGGGTCTTTTACATCCTTCAATTGCTCAACCTTCATCTGACCTATGCCGTGTTCAGCACTGATAGAGCCATCTACCATAGCAAGAGCCCAGTAGATTGCCTCAAACAATGCACCGCGTTTTTCAGACCATTCAGGGTCGCCTCCATCAGCTTCGATGAGATTGAAATGCAGGTTGCCATCACCAAGATGGCCATAAGCACAAACCCGTGCGGTCGGATGAATTTTATGCACCTCCTTTTCTGCAAGGTCATAAAATGTCTGTAATTGTGATCGGGTTACCGAAACATCTGTGTTTACCGGGGTTGATTCCCGCTTAGTCGCTTCAGGCGAATGCTCTCTGATATCCCACAATTGCTGGCGTTGAATGTCATTTCGGGCAAGTGTCGCGTCGCTTATCTGCCCTGCCTCAAACCCGTCTGCTAGGAATGCTTCCATGGTTTCAGCAATAGGTATCTGGCCGGTTTCATTTGGTTGGCCATCTCTTGCGTTGGTGCTTGCAATTTCCATTAACACCATAAATTCTGGTAGCGGTGTTAGCGGGCAGGGGATATCAGGAAACTGTTTGAAGACAACTTTCAGCAATGTTGCTGGCATTAATTCAAAAGCTTCTACTGAATCGCCACTAGCAGCTTGTAATTTTCCCAGCAAAGTAACCGCTGTTTCGATATCTGGCACACCAACAAGGGCTGTTGAACGCGCTTTTGGCAGCGCAAATAACTTCATGGAGGCAGCGGTGATAATACCAAGCGTTCCTTCCGAGCCGATAAATAGGTTTTTTAAATCATACCCTGTATTATCTTTGCGAAGCGGTGTGAGCAGGTTCATAACCCGTCCATCAAGCAACACAACTTCAAGACCAAGACACAGGTCGCGTGTATTGCCATACCGCACTACATTGACGCCGCCAGCGTTGGTAGCAAGATTGCCGCCGATAGTGCAACTTCCCTTAGCTGCAAGGTTGAGCGGAAAATACAGACCACGCTCTTCTGCATAAGCGTGTAGTTCTTGCAGGATGCATCCGGCTTCAACTGTCATTGAATTATTAGCTTCCGAAAAATCACGAATTGCCGTCATACGTGAAAGAGACAAAATGACAGATGACCCTGTATTATCAGGGATAGCCCCGCCAACAAGTCCTGTATTACCGCCTTGCGGAACAATGTTAATATTATGGGTTTGGGCATAGGCCATAAGAGCACTTACCTGCTCTGTTGAGCGCGGAAAGACGATCGCTTGAGCTGAGCCTGTAAAAATGCCGCGCCAGTCGGTTAGAAACGGCGCCATATCATCACGGTCGGTGACGATATCTTTATCATCAAGAAATCCCGATAATCCGCCGATCATCGTTGCCATATCATCCATAAACTTGCCTTCCAGTGGAGTTCAATCATTTGGTAAAGGGTCAGGGGCGCTCCGCAGCCGCCCGCATAAGCCGATCATTTATTGCAATACCTAAATCTGCCATGGGAATAGGGGCAATGGCAATATGGCGTGCACGACTATCTGCGTCATGTAGTAGGGAAAATAGCAAAGCGCATGCTTCGGTTAAATCGCCTGTCTGTGACAACGATAGGTCGGGGGTTACGCCATCTGGCGGTACACCAAAGCCAATAAATAACTCGTCATCCCTTGCTGAAGTCGCATTCAGTCTTATAGTTGCATTCGGCGCATAATGGCTTGTCATAAGTCCAGGGGAAATAACCGCACTGTCAGATGTAGAAGGTGTTTCAGCAAATCCGATTTTCAAGCCTGTTTTGGCAAGAATGAGTGCTGGCGTGATAGGGCCCGGTCGCACAATCATAGCTGTGTCTTCGCGGCAATCAATCACTGTTGATTCAAGGCCCTCACTGCAGGGACCACCATCAAGAATAAAGGCACATTTTGCGGCTAATTCGGCAGAGATATGTGCTGCGCAGGTCGGGCTAAGTTTGCCGCTCATATTTGCTGATGGCGCCACAAGCGGGCTACCGACAGCCTCAATCAACTGCAAGGCAACTGGATGGCTTGGGACCCTGACAGCAAGATTATCCATACCGGCTGTTGCAAGAAGGCAGGTCGGACTTTGCGTGTGTCGACGCAGAATAAGAGTAAGGGGACCCGGCCAGAATGCCGCAGCAAGGCGTTCAGTTGCCGGCGAGGATATACCGGCATCACAGGCCGCTTCGGCGGTGGCAAAATGGGAAATGAGTGGGTTTACCTGTGGCCGCCGCTTTGCATCATAAAGCCGCGCAACCGCCCTATCATCGCGCGCTAAAGCTCCGAGGCCGTAAACTGTTTCGGTTGGAAAGACAACTAGCTGCCCTGACCGTAATGCCGCCGCTGCGGCATTTAGTGATGTGTGCTGTGTGCTGATAACAGCCATCATTATTCCTCTTTGCCGCCGATATGCCTGTCGTAAATATCATTCGCTTATTGCACAAGCTAGTCTTGCGCAGAAGGGTGTGAAGCCGGTAATTATCCTGACACGAAAAAAACATACTATCACATAGTCACATGAGCTGGCTATAATCAGCGGCATGTGTGGTAGATTCAGTTTAACAGCAACCAATAATGAGCTCATGCAAAGGTTCGGCGTCGTCGTGACACAGAATTTACGGCCGCGTTGGAATATCGCGCCCTCTCAGCACAGTCTTGTGCTTAGTGCTGAGGGACTAACAATGCGTGATGAAATGGCACAGTTCGGGTTATATTCTGCCCAGTTGAAAAAGCGTATCATCAATGCCCGCTCCGAGACTATTTCGGACAAACAGTTATTTGCTGATGCGTTTCGCTTGCGACGTTGTCTTGTGCCAGCGAGTGGTTGGTATGAATGGGACAGTACAAAACAACCGCATCATATCCAACTTATGGATGGGCGTGTGATGGGATTTGCAGGTGTCATTTTTGGCAGTCAGCAGACAGGAGATTGCTCTTTTGTCATCCTTACGACCGAATCTGACGGGGTGCTCTCATCAGTGCATCACAGATGCCCGTTAGTGCTTCCTACAACACAGTGGCAGACATGGCTCAACGGGGATCAAGTACAGGCAAAAACCTGTCTTGTGCCGCCATCATCTGGGTTTTTTAATCTCTATCCCGTTAGTCGTGCTGTCGGGTCTGTGAAAAGCGATACAGCAGAGCTTGTAGCGCCCCTCTCAGATGCTGAGAGAGCCGCTGAGCGTGCCTTACTGAAAACAGGCGAAGCAAAAACTAAAAAGACGTCAGGACAGCCCGATTTATTTGGTTAGAATGTCACAAAGTCAGAATTTCAAAAATGAGACTATCCAGTAGCTCATGTCGGACGGGCATCACGAACAAGGCAGGCATATAAGTGCCATAGCAATAGTGCGGCTGCCCCGCGATACGGTGCCCACTGCGCCGCATAAAGGTCCATTTTCTGATGCGTTGGACGGCTATCAAGCCCTTTCAACCGCTTGACAGCTTCCATTAAGGCAAGGTCATTCCCCGGCCAGGCATCAAAATCAGCCAGGGCAAACAACCGGTAATTGTCAGCTGTCCAGCCACCAATGCCCCGATAGCGTGTAAGAATTCGGGTTACGTCATCTCCGGGCAGTTTATTGACCGACATAAGATCAAGGCGACCGTCATGTTCGGCCTGTGCAAGGTCGATGATATATTCTGCTTTTCTGCGTGATAGGCCAAGCTGTTGCAAGCCTTCATAAGGCAGGGCGGCAAGGGTGGGTGCTGTGGTAAGCCCTGCCTCTCTCATACGCGTCCAGAGAGCTGTTGCAACGGCACGCGATATTTGCTGACCCAAAATAATGC
>CATISA010000137.1 GCA_949529445.1 Alphaproteobacteria bacterium UBA4588 | reverse complement strand
TCGGCCCTCTGGATCATTAAAGCAAGGTAATAAGCGAAGTTATAAAAGAAACAATAATCCGAACAAGGATCGACAGCGCACATCGGCAGGGACATGGCCAGAGAAGTAGAAGATGCCATCACGGCGGATAAGATAGGCGTGATTTTGGATCACAGTTTGGCTCACACTTCCTGACGTCAAACATCAAAATGTCAGAAAATCAGGACCTTGAACCACAAACCACGGCTCTTATGGTGCCCGCTGAGTGGGTTGGTTCCCGACGTCGGCATTGAGATACCACACAGAAACTCACTGGTAATGGCGAGGATCTCCATATCCTTACCGCTATCAGTATAGGTAAGGTTGGTACAGCTACTGGTAGATGTTGAATGGGGTGTCTGAACGATTTTTTTGGGGATATAACAAAGGGATTCAATCAAATAATAGGAAATGGATGACAGGAGATGGGCTCACCAGACCTTAACAAACCTTCGACCACTCAGGTCGAAGACTTGCTGAGAATTTATCGTGACGGAAATCATGCATTGGCAGAAAAAAACGCCAGGGTTTTCACAGGAATGTATCCCAAGCATTTTCTTGGTTGGAAAGTCCTTGGCGCTATTCTTGCGCAGCAAAATCGACCACATGACGCATTACCTATGTTGGAGCAAGCGGCAACTCTAAATCCCCAAGACGGTGAGGTCCGATCACTTCTTGGCCTTTGCTTTTCCATGATTGGGTTGAATAAACAGGCTGAAGAAAGCCTTTGCAAGGCATTGAAGATTAATGGTGAAAATGCAGAGTTCCACAATAATCTCGGCTTGATACGACGGAAGCTGCGTAAATTTAAAGATGCACTCAAATGCTTCGACAGAGCCATCGAAATAGCACCCAGATATGCGGGAGCAGTTTTTAATAGGGCCACGACGCTTAACGATTTGGGAGAGACGTCTCAGGCAAAACTTGGTTACCAAAAGACTTTAGAATTGAACGTTAAACACGGAGCGGCTTACCGCCAGTTGGCGTATTTGTCTCCGCTTGAGCCTACGAGTGCGCTGTATCGTCAGGCACATGAATTATTTGAGTCTCCAGACCTCGATCAAGTGTCAAAAATCCATTTAGGTTTTGCGCTGGCAAGGTCCAACGAGAAGTTCTCGAATTTTGACGTTGCATTTTCATATTATAAGACCGCCAATGCGCTACAGAAATCGGCTCATAATTATGATCTTGAAAACGACAAACTTCTTTTTGCGAAGATTAAAGAAAACCATGGATTGATCAGCAGCGTAAGCATTGGACAAGTGCCAGCCACAGGCATTACGCCAGTGTTCGTTGTTGGAATGCCTCGTTCAGGAACAAGTTTGTTAGAGCAAATTCTGACGTCACACACTGAGATCTATGGTGGTGGCGAGTTAAATGATATCGAAAATCTGGGCTTCAAATTAGCCACAGGGCAACAGGTTGCGGACAAGGAAAATTTGCTGGCATTCAGAAACAAATATTTGGAACGGCTCACTGAGTTCAATTTCGCAGGAGCCTGTATAACAGATAAAATGCCTCTAAATTTTCGATATATCGGTCTTATTTGCGCAGCATTTCCAGAAGCGAAGATTGTCCACATCCGACGTAACCCCAGTGCAGTCTGCTGGTCAATTTACAAGGAATGGTTTCAGGCGCTTGGGATGAGATTTTCATGCGACCTGCATGATATCGTCGGTTATTATCACTTGTATGAGAGGCTGATGGCTTATTGGGAGACTTCGCAGGGGCAACGTATCTTTGCTGTCAATTATGATGAACTTACGACCGATCGAGTCGTTCAAACAAAGTCCCTCATTCAATATCTGGGCCTTCCTTGGGAAGAGGCTTGCCTTAGGCCCGAAAACAACACCAGATCTGTATCTACCGCTTCTACGAATCAAGTCAGAAGACCGGTTTACACAGGCAGTTCTGAGAGATGGCGTGTTTACGAGCCATACCTAGATGGCGTTTTGGACAACTTATAATTTTTTGCGTTGCGAGACGCTGCTCCGGCTGACTTTGTCCGCAGGCTGACGCTCACCCTGTCACCGCGATAATGCTGTTGAAGGTCAGCAGGGATACGCCTGACAAAGTGATAGATGCCACTGCGAGCACGGATATGAGGGGATTGATTGTACGTCAACCTGTACGTCACCTGACCTGTTAGCACATAAAATGCTGACATATCAGTGATGTACATGTGGTAGGTGGTGCCCGCTGAGGGAATCGAACCCCCAACTAATCATTACGAATGACCTATTATACCATTTAACTAAGCGGGCACTGGCAGCGCTTATACCC
>CATISA010000136.1 GCA_949529445.1 Alphaproteobacteria bacterium UBA4588 | reverse complement strand
TCTGCAATCGTTGAGATAACCACCTGCATCAACCCTGCATCAAAAAACGATGCAATCACCAATAGGCATATTAGCATCGCAATAAGACCCGATGCGCCCCTAGACGCTTTATGCGTGGCGGGGTCAATAGTATCGGTTTTTGCAGCTATATCAGTTGTAATCATGGGTGTGCATACCAGTTTAATATCAGGTACTAAATATTTATATCACTCACCAAGTTAGTCAATACTAAAATTATAACAGATACAAAAATTTTCGACCCTTGCCTGTGAAATGAATCAAACCGCAAAAATAGGATCAAAATTTGGTGTTAAAATTGACAATGCGGTACCAAGCCTTCATGAAGTGGGCAGGAAAAAAAGGATGACTGATATGACGGCTTCTCCTGCTACCAGCACATATCCCATTGTTGAGGCATCAACACCAGATGCTATTAACGTCTTGGATGTGAAACATTGGACGGACAGACTATTTTCTTTCACTGTTGCACGGCCGGCTAGTTTTAGGTTTAGGTCAGGTGAATTTGTGATGATAGGGCTTCTGAATGATGTGGGAAAGCCGCTCCTGCGCGCCTATTCCATTGCCTCTCCTTTTTGGGAGGACACACTGACATTCTATTCGATAAAGGTGCAGGATGGTCCGCTCACATCGCGGCTCCAGCATATGAAGGTAGGTGATTATATAATTATGCGCCCTAAGCCTGTTGGAACGTTGGTGCTTGATGCCTTGACCGCTGGTAATCGGCTTTATTTGGTTGCAACAGGAACAGGTGTCGCGCCATTTGCGTCTTTGGTAAGGGACCCTGATATTTATCAGCAGTTCGAGCAGATAGTCCTTACCCATACATGCCGGGATGTTGCAGAACTTGCTTATTCTGCTGACCTTATCGAACGTACCAAGGCAGACCCGCTGGTTGGCGAGATGGCAGCAGACAAACTGATTTATTACCCAACAACAACGCGTGAGCCATCAAATAGAATGGGACGGGTGACTAATTTAATGGAAAGCGGCGCGTTATTTGATGATTTGGGACTGCCACATCTCTCGGCTGAAACGGATAAGGTTATGATCTGTGGGTCTATGGCAATGAATTTAGATATGAAACAAGTTTGCAGTGCAGCAGGCCTATCCGAGGGAGCAAACTCTCAACCAGGTGACTTCGTGGTTGAAAAGGCATTTGTTGGTTAATTGTTAAGACGCATGAGCAAGGCGTGTCAGAATAGGGGCAATGCCAGTTGTGTCTGCCACAATATGTTCGATATCTTCAAGTGGTTTCGTGCGCTCTGGATAGAGTGCTGATACACCAATGAATAAGCCAGCACCAGCTGCTTTCGCAGCTCCGATATCAGCATTGGTATCTCCTATCATCACCGTTTCAGCAGGGGATACTCCAAGGGCTGTGCAAGCGGCAAGAAATCCACCAGCTTCAGGTTTCGACCCATAGCCGCTATCATAGCCGATAAAGACATCCATCATATCAGCAATCTGGATATCGGTGCAGCCCCGTCGGGCAGACTGCTCACTGTCATTTGTAAGAACGCCCAATTTATATCCAGCAGCTTTTAATTCTGTGACACCGGCAGTCACATTCCCGTTTGGCACTGAGCCAATGGTGTTCAAAGTTTGCTCGCGCTCTTTTAGGAAGACATCATCAATCATTACTCTTACTTTTGCATTATCAGCAAATAATGGTGCTAGTTCAGGAGCATGACGAGAACAGGCGTCAAACTGGTCACGCAAGCTACCAGAGGCAAATAATCCACCATGATCAATAGAGCGGCCGGCTTCATTAATACCGATAATGGTTTGAAAAACAGACGCCGGGTGGCGACCTTCTGTTCTCTGTGAAAGATAGTGAGTGAAAGCGATTGCGCTGTTGAGCCATGTGCCCTCAAGATCAAGAAGAACACCGTCTTTATCAAAAAGAATCGCTTTAAACATTGTAAGGGGTATCGTTCCTATCGAAGACATTTTTTATCACAGAGTATAAACTAGCACAGTATTACTGTCATCACAGAACAGTTGCCTTTTGTTATCAGGAGGTTTTACGTATTAATTCTGGATGTTATGAAGACAAAAAGGAAGTACCCGATGAAAATTGCTGTTATTGATGACTGGCAGAATAATGCACGGAACTTTGCAGATTGGAGCCGCGTTGAGGTATCTCATCAGCTGGATTTTTATTCTGACCACCTTTCTGGTGCAGCGTTGATCGAACGACTTGCACCATATGATATCTTGTGTGTGATGCGTGAGCGTACAGTATTTTCTGAAGATGTGATTGCCCAGCTTCCCGCACTAAAGGCCGTTATCACGAGCGGCATGCGCAATGCTGGCTTAGACCTTGCGGCCTTCAGCGCCCGCAATATTCCTGTATCTGGGACAGAATCGCCGGGTCATGCAACATCAGAACTTGCTATGATTTTTATCGGGATGCTTGCGCGCCAGACCGTAGCTAACGCCAATTCAATGTCAGGAACAGGCTGGCAGGTTGCAACAGGACGCGATTTGCGTGGTGCAACACTTGGTATTCTGGGTCTTGGTCGTCTGGGACGCCAGCTTGCCGATCTGGCAAAAGCTTTCGGTATGAATGTTCAGGCATGGTCTCAGAATCTCACCGCAGAAACCTGCGCCGAACAGGGTGTGACCTATGCAGATAAAGAACAATTTTTTGCGACATCGGACTTTATTTCTCTTCATTTGAAATTGTCACCGCGGGTGACCGGCATTGTGGGCTCTGCTGAATTATCTCTGATGAAACCTGATTCTTATCTTGTGAATACATCGCGCGGGCCGCTTATTGATGTTCCAGCATTATGTGATGCGCTGCGAGCAGGACAAATTGCAGGGGCTGCTATCGATGTATTTGATGTTGAACCATTGCCCGCTGATGATGTGATGCGCAAAACACCCAATCTTTTGATGACACCGCATATTGGTTATGTCACTAACGAGACCATGTCTATCTTCTATGGCCAAACATGTGAATCGCTGGAAGCTTATCTTGCAGGATCTCCTATTCGCCTGCTTTCTGCTTAATCCCAGAGGAGCCGTTTCTGCAGCGCATCATTTTGCCGCATCTGATAGTCTGACAGGCCACTTTCTTTGAAGCGGTACCGGATTATCTTTGACGCTAGATGGTAGTAGCCGAAATCGAAAATTAACAATATTGCACAAAGGGTGTGAGTCGAATGAAATTGTCAACATTATGCGGCGTGATTCTATTTGCTATCTTGTTCCCCTTAATGTCTGTGCACGCCGCTGACATCAAAGTTGGCGAAAACGTTTTTCGTAAATGTATGGCCTGTCATGTTGTTACCAAAGAGCAACATCGCACAGGCCCACATCTTGTTGGGTTATTTGGGAGAGCGGCCGGCACAGCTAACGGGTATAAGAGATATTCAAAAGCGATCAAAACAAGTGGCATTATTTGGGATGCGATAAGCCTTGATGCCTATCTGGCAGCGCCTAAAAAATATATAAAGGGAACTCGAATGGCGTTTGCGGGCCTGAAAAAGAAAGCTGACCGTGATAATGTCATTGCATATTTGCAGCAGTTTTCTCAATAATAGCGCTGTATAGATTCGCAGGTTTCGGGGTGGAAAATAAATGACATTAATGCAGAAATATCCACGCGTGCGTGACCTTCTTCCTCGTGCTAAGCATCGTCTTCCACCGTTTGTCCACGCCTATCTTGCTGCAGGTACAGGAGCTGGTGAGGCGGTAAATCGCAACGAACAGAGGCTAGCCCAGATTGAATTACTGCCAGTATTTCTGCGTGGCCGCGTTACACCTGACCTGAGCGCTCGTCTGTTTGGCAAGACATATGATTTGCCATTTGGGGTATCGCCTATTGGGTTAAGTTCTCTTATCTGGCCGGGGGCAGAACGCTACCTTGCCCGTATGGCAGCAAAAGCCAATATCCCTTATGCGCTCAGCACTGTGGCCGGTGATAGTATGGAAGCGATTGGTCCGGTTGCTGGCGATAATGGCTGGTTTCAGCTTTATGCGCCAAATGATAGAGCTATCATGCGAGATTTGCTATCGCGGGCACGTGATAATGGGTTTTCAACGCTTGTGGTAACTGCTGATGTACCTGGGCCAAGCCGGCGTGAGGATATGGCACGCGCGGGTGCGCCCATAGGATCACGCAATGCGATGTCGCTGACGCCGCAGATTCTCTGGCAATCAATGACGCATCCAGCATGGGCACTCGCAGCCGTGCAGAATGGCGGTAAATTTAGATTTAAAAACCTTGAACCTTATTATGATGCTGGCTCGTTTGACAATGTTACTCAGTTTATTGGCAGTCAGTTAAATGGCTCTCTTGACTGGGATTATTTGAACGAGATTCGGGCGGCATGGGATGGCCCTCTTATCCTCAAAGGAATTTTGAATGGTCAGGATGCAACACGCGCTGTTGCAGCTGGTGTTGATGGACTGATTGTTTCAAACCATGGCGGACGGCAGCTAGATGCGGTGCCAGCCTCGATTGATCTGCTTGAAGCTATACGCTCATCGGTTGGACCTAAAGTACCATTATTATTTGATTCAGGTGTGCGGTCAGGACTGGATGTTGCACGTGCATTAGCGGCCGGAGCCGATTTTGTTATGTGCGGCAGAGCCTTTATGTTTGGTGTTGCTGCATTGGGTGAAGCGGGTGCGGATCATGTTTTGGCCGTATTGAAGGACGAGCTGGAAAATACAATGGTCCAGCTTGGACTTGAACAGCTGGCGGACCTCCCCACAGCATTAAGTAAGCCCTCCTAAGGCGTCCTCCTTATTGTGCCTTATACGCTGCGATTGCTTTTGCCAGTAAATCTCTGTCATGGCAGTTAAAAGAACAAAGACCATTTAAACGCTCAAGCAGGGCATTCGCTTTTTCAGGCTGTCCAATGGTAAGGTATAGCTCTCCCATATATTCCATTGCTTGAGTGTGTTTTGGGTCCAGTGTGAGGGCCTTGCTATAAGCTTTTTCAGAGCCATCATATTGGCCAATCTTGCGAAGTGAAAATCCTGTCAGGTTCCAGGCATCTGCATTTTGAGGATTGGCGCTGCGTTCACGCTCAAGCGATATGAGAGCAGCCTCAAAATCTCTCCGCTCGATCGCAGCTTTGCTGGCACGCATGTCATCACTCTCAGATGGTTCTGCTGTATATGAATAACCACTGCTTCCACTATCACTGCTGCTTCCAGCACCGAGCGCAGCAGGCGTAAAGCCGAACGCTAAAAAAAGAGTTAGAAGAGAGCGAAGGGAAAGTGAAGCCATATCAGAGGAGCCCTTTAATAGTGTTTCAGAACATTTATCACCGTGATATTTCGCAGGCAAAATGGACTGCCTAGATACCACCTAAAACTTGATACGGCTGCCAGTGCACTCTGGTTCAATTCTGAACGGATAAAGACAAAAGACTCGATAGCGATAATAACTATAATGAGCGTGCGTTAAAAAATGCCAGCATCAAGCCCCGCAACTAGACTTGCAGATAAATGATAAACATCATTTTCAAACGCATTATCATAGCTCCCGTTTAGGATAAGAGGCGGCTGGACGAGACGCCAGTTAAGCCCAGTCGCAATTGCGGTCAGCGCATGTTTTGTGGCTGTGCCATCATGGCCGGCCCTGATGTAAAAAGCAGCAGGAAGGCCGTCAGTTTTGCCAAGAAGGTCATTATAAGTTCTATCAAACATATCTTTGGTCAGGCCAGCCATATAACCAATATTTTCGGTCGTTGCGATAAGCATGCCGGTACAGCCAAGAATATCGGCTGCAACAACGTCACGGGCTGGTTTTGCGTTCAGTATTACATCACCACGATGGACATCAATGCCTCGCAAGGCGGCCTGTTCAAGGTGCCTTGTATTTTCTGAGATAGCGTGGGATACGAACAGAAGGGTTTTCATGACATTACCAGTCTATCAGGAAGGGGATGAGATGACAAAAATAACGACAAATCTTGATGAAGCGGCTGTGACCTCTTTACTTTCGGATTTGCCTGGATGGCATAAAGTTGAGGGCCGTGAGGCTATTTCTGTACAGTATAAGCTGCCCGACTTTCTGGCAGTAATGAGCTTGATGGCGCAGATTGCACCAGAAGCAGAGGCCTTAAATCACCATCCTGAATGGTCAAATGTCTACAATAAGCTCACGGTGACCCTCACGACTCATGATGCCGGCGGGTTAACCAGCCTTGATGCTGAACTTGCCCGCCTTATTGATGCACGTGCGCGTGTTGCAGGCGCAACTGCCTCGTGATAACCGATATCCTATCTTCGTTCCCCTCTCTTTATCTCATAACTGCAGGGGTATTCTTTTTCGCGGGCACCATCAAAGGGGTTGTAGGTATTGGCCTGCCAACAACAGCGCTCGCATTTCTTACGCTGGTTGTTAGTCCGCTCGAAGCTATCGGGCTAAATCTTATCCCGATGATTGCCACCAACCTGTATCAATTTGTGAGTGCGCAGGATATTAAATCTATCATCCGTACCCATTACCGGTTTGCTCTTATTATGTCGGCCATGTTGTTGGTAACAGCTTCGCTGGCATCAGGCTTCGGCAATGATTTCATCAAATTGATGATTTCGATTTCTATTCTGTTATTCTGCGTCAACAATTTATTTCTCCGAAAATGGCGTATGCGTGAGGCTTACGATCATTTCTGGCAATATAGTCTGGGCTGCGCGTCTGGTCTGATCGGGGGGCTCACCTCAGCATGGGGTGTACCGATCACCATGTATCTGGTAATGAAAAATGTGACCCCGCGCCAGTTTGTTGATATTAGTGGGTTTCTCATTATTGTTGGATGTATTCCGGTAACAGTCGGATATGTTGCAACAGACATCTTTAATGAAAGCTTCATAATCCCAGGGCTTATCGGCGCTGCTGCAGGGTTGGTTGGATTTAGGTGCGGGGCATCTTTACGCGGCAAGATAGAACCGGCTTTGTTTCAGAAACTTGTTTTATGGATGTTTTTTGCGATGGGGCTCAGAATGGCTTATTCAGCGCTGTCCTCATATGGGATTTTATAGAGAGGCTGGAAGATGAATGTGCACGTCTGGTCTCTTTTGCTGCTCCTTTCTTTTCTCTGGGGTTCTTCTTTTTATATCGTAGAGGTCGGGTTGGTCTTTCTGGATCCGTTCTGGCTGGTCAGCCTTCGGGTTGTCACGGGCGCAGTTGTTCTGAATATAGGCTTATATTTAGCAGGCCACAGACTGCCAAATTCACGCCCCTTCTGGGGCGGCTGTCTTATAATCGGACTGCTAAATAATATTCTACCTTTCACGCTGCTGGCTATTGGTCAGCAGAGTGTCACAGGCGGTGTTGCCGCTATCCTGAATGGGAATACAGCTTTTTTCGGGGTCATTGTTGCCGCTATGTTTTTACGCAGTGAGCCTCTCCGTCTCCATCGTTTGGTGGGGGTGATTATCGGGGTAATGGGCGTTGTCGTTTCGATAGGACCGTCAGCCTTGCTTACCCTTGATGTCTCAAGTGCAGGCCAGTTCTGCATCGTTCTGGCAACCTTAAGCTATTCATTTGCAACTGTGTGGGGGAAGCTGAAGCTGTCAGCATATCCGGCTTTGTCTGTAGCAGCTGCTATGCTTGTATGTTCTGCTATGATGTCTGTTCCAATAGCTCTTATGATGACAGGTCTGCCTCCAGTTGAGATATTTTTGCCATCGAACAGGCTGGGTCTTCTTCAGGTGATTATTGGCATTGGCGTCTTTTGTACGGCGCTTGCTTATCCTATCTACTTCAAAATTCTTACTCTTGCTGGCGCCTCAAACCTATCGCTGGTGACGATTATTATTCCGGTGTTTGCCATCTCACTTGATGCCGCTTTGCTTGGTCAGTTTGTGACTGGCCAAGAGATGAGAGGATTTGGGTTGATAGTTGCAGGGCTTGCTGTCATGGATGGTAGAATTTTGAAACGACTCCGCCTCAAGCGGAGCTAAAACAGATAGTTAAGTAGCCACAATATGCCAAGTCCGCTGAGCAATGTTAACATGATTGAGCCTGAGAGTAGCGCAATGAGCACCGCAAAAATAGCGGCAGGTAGTCGCATATTCTCGTAAATGACAAATACACCATCTGGCGCCAGAATTGCTGTGATGATGATAGGCGTCAGCACTGCTGCGGGGACATAGCCAAGCGCTTTTTCAACAGACAGTGGAATTTGTTTTGGCATACAGCGCGATAGCGGCAGAAAACGCGTAAGAAACGTAATGAAACCGCAGGTAATAATGGCACACCAGATAAGCATATCAGAAAAAGGCTCACTTACCATCATGATGAGCGCCCCTCTCTGCTTGTGAAGCTATCAGTAATTACAGCTGCTATCATGCCGGTAAACGCCGCAATAATAAGCCACAAATTCCATGGCATCCCCTGAAGTATTAGTGCGGTGGTCCCCGACACAAGACTTGCAACAAGCATCGGTAGCTGCCGGAGCAGGGGGGTGATCACCACAATAAAGGTAAGCGGAATGGCAAAGCCAAGCTGTAGATAGTCAGGAATGGTTGCTCCAAGCAGAATGCCGGCCGCTGTTGAAAGATGCCAGCAGAGCCATAGGGTAAGGCCGGCACCAAGAAGATGAAAATGCATATAAGCTGAGGCAGGCTGTAGGGTAAACCGGCGGATGGAAATTGCATAAGCTTCGTCGGTCAGAAGATATGCCAGCATAATACGCCACCCCACGGGAAGATGCTGTAGATAGCGAGAAATAGACATGCCATAAAGCGCATGCCGCAGATTTATTGTGCTCACAGAGGCTATCAGTACGGGAAGCGGTGTCCCGCTTGCAACAAGCTGGGTAAAGACAATCTGGCTCGCACCTCCAAACAGTATTGTTGATAAAAAGAATGTCTGCAGGGCGCTTAACCCGCTTTCTATTCCGGCAATGCCAAAGACAAGCCCAAAGGGAAATACGCCAAGCTGAAGCGGCAGCTCATCACGGACGCCAGCTAGAAATTCTGTTTTTTTGTCAGAGGCTGAAACTGCCATTGGTTACCGTAAACTATCAATATTCTTTATTGTGAGCCGCAGCTCAGCATATTGCACATTCACCCAGAATTAGGTACCCCTAATCTGCTGAAGAGTCACCAGATCTTGGCTCGCTTCTACGGTCTTAAAAGGGGGAATGCTCATGCTGTCAGTCATTAGCGATGATGAGGTGAGCCAGTGGTTTGGTCAAAGGATTTTAATGCGGGTGGATTATAACTGTCCCATGTCTGATGGCAGGGTGACAGATGCGACACGGATTGACCGCACCATCGCTGGCATAACGCGGCTTACAGGCGCGGGCGCATCAGTCATATTAATGTCTCATATTGGCCGGCCCAAAGGGATACGGCATCCAGAGATGTGCCTTGCGCCAGTGCAGTCTTATCTCTCAGATAAACTTGGATATGATGTTGCGATGGCAGATGATATCTGCGGTACTGGCGCTGCGGAGATGGCATCAGCTCTGGCGCCTGGGAAGGTCATGATGCTCGAAAATTTGCGGTTTCATGCCGGTGAAGAAGCAAATGACCCTGACTTTGCAGCATCTCTTGCCTTACTTGGTGATATTTTTGTTGGCGATGCGTTTTCCTGTGCTCATAGAGCTCATGCCTCAACTGAGGGAGTTGCCCATCTCTTGCCCTCTTTTGCCGGTGATACGCTTGCAGCTGAAGTGCAGGCCCTTCAGACTGTACTTGAAACCCCCAAACGCCCTGTCGCAGCTGTCGTTGGTGGCGCAAAAATCTCCACTAAGCTGGCCGTTCTCGAACATCTTATTGAACGTGTTGATCATCTGATTCTTGGGGGCGGGATGTCGAATACCTTCCTTGCGGCTTGCGGCGCAACGATGGGATTGTCTCTGCAAGAAGCAGATATGTATAACACAGCCCGGAGTATTATGGCTGCTGCGGCAGCAAAAGGCTGTCAGCTTCACTTGCCCGTTGATGGCGTTGTTGCAGAAACCTTTGCTGAGGGAGCTCCGCATAGGGTTGCCGAGAATGATAGTATTGGCAGCTCAGAAATGGTGCTTGATATTGGCCCAGCCTCAATTGCCAAAGCCTGCGCAGTGCTTGACCAGTGCGAGACGGTATTATGGAATGGACCGATGGGCGCATTTGAAGTGCGGCCCTTTGACCAAGCAACAGTTCAGCTTGCACAACATGCCGCATTGCTGACAGGCGAAGAAAAGCTACTCTCGGTTGCTGGCGGCGGCGATACCGTAGCCGCCCTGAACCATGCTG
>CATISA010000135.1 GCA_949529445.1 Alphaproteobacteria bacterium UBA4588 | reverse complement strand
CCAGAAACGTCCCTGTTGTCAGGACAATGGCGCCACAGTGATAAATTACACCTGTTTCGGTCTCCAGGCCTGTCACTTCACCATTTTCATGCAGAATATCGCCTACCGCCGCTTCAATAATCGTAAGATTATCTTCTTTAGATAGAAGATTCTGTATCGCGTTACGATAGAGTTTTCTGTCAGCTTGTGCTCGCGGACCCCGCACAGCAGGGCCACGTGATTTATTCAACATACGAAACTGGATCCCCGATGCATCAATAGCACGTCCCATAATACCATCAAGCGCATCTATCTCGCGCACCAGATGCCCCTTACCCAAACCGCCAATGGCTGGATTACAGGACATCTCGCCTATTTTATCACGGCGCATTGTGATCAAAGCCGTTTTAGCGCCCATACGCGACGACGCAGAAGCAGCCTCGGTCCCTGCATGGCCGCCGCCAATCACAATAATATCAAAGCTGTTTTGCGTACCGCGTAATGACGCCATAATGCTTTATCCCAACCACAACAACGATAACGACAAACACAACGAAGCTTTACCAGCGGTGTTGTGGCCTATAATACGATAAAAATACAACGGGCATTCCTGTGATAAAGAGCAAAAGGTAAATTGTTTCACGTGAAAAGTCAAAGAAACAAGGCGCAAAGGCACGCTCTATTTACCAATACAAAACTGACTAAAAACATGGTCTAGCACGTCTTCAATATCAACATGGCCTGTAATACGACCCAGCGCTGTGGCAGCAGCCCGAAATTCTTCAGCAACAAGTTCGCTTTCTGTCTCGATATTAAGTGGCACACTGTTATTTAGATGTTCATAAGCAGCCACGAATGCCGCCCTGTGACGTGCCCTTGTTATTAAAGCAGAACCATTATCGCGATTAAGTGAAGGTACCATTTTACTGAGCTGGGCTTCAATCTGTGAGCCAGCATCTTTGTTCTGGAGGCTCACATAGAGGCTATGATGAGCTGAAACTGTCTCTGATAGTGTTTCAGGCACATGTCCCCTATCTGCCTTATTTACAATAATAAGGCACTGGCCTGTCGCCCACTCGGCAAGCTCTGAGACTGACTGGGACCATCCCGATACACTTCCATCAACAATAATAATAATGATATCAGCATCACGCGCCCGCTTTTTGGCCCTACGGATGCCTTCACCTTCTATCTCATCACGCGTTTCACGCAACCCAGCCGTATCAAGCAAAGTAAGCGGGATACCGCTAACATCGATTTTTGTCTCAAGAATATCGCGGGTTGTCCCAGCGTGCTGCGATACAATGGCAACTGGCCGGCCAGTAAGAAGATTGAGCGCTGTGGATTTTCCAGCATTCACCGGCCCAACCAACGCTGCTGTTAAGCCGTTCCTAATAATCTCACCGCGGCGACCATGGTCCAGAACATCCCGTAGATTATCGAGTAACCGCTGCCGCTGAACAGTGATGTGCGCCACCGTTTCAGGTGGGAGTTCTTCATCGGCGAAATCTATTAATGCCTCAAGCAACGCAGATAACTCAATAATGTCCTGACGCCATGCCAGAACAGGTTTTGACAGTGTTCCTTGCATTTGTGCTGTTGCTTGCCGGCGCTGTAAAGAGGTTTCAGCATCTATCAGGTCGGCAAGACCCTCAGCTTGGGTAATATCCATTTTACCATTTTCGAGTGCTTGGCGTGTAAATTCTCCAGCGATCGCAACCCGCAAACAAGGTGCTGTCGAAAGTATATCAAGAATCGCCGACATAACCGCTTGTGATCCATGACAATGGATTTCGATTATGTCCTCACCCGTTGCTGATGCCGGCGCTGAAAACGACATTAAGATAACATCATCAAGCACTGACCCGTCTGACATTTTCAAAAACGCCCTACTCGCCTGTCGGTCACGAGGGAGCTGAACCCCAAATAACGATGGTACTGTGTGGGCCTGCGGCCCACTTATACGAACAACCGCTAAGGCTGAACGTCCCGGCGGTGTTGCAATCGCAAAAATAGTCGGTGATAAATTCATATTGTAATCGATGCTACAGAAAGTGTTAATGGTGTTACGCTACCATACCACTGACACATTATCACAGAGAAGAAGGATTGTGGCATAGCGAGAAAGGATAAAAGCGATGGGCTCACTTGATACATTCAGCACCACTAAAACCCATCTTGGCTATATGAGAGCCCTTTGCTCAGCCCGCGGCTTAACTCGCCTTGTCTGGCAACAACAGCCATTTGATGATTCCGATAGTCAGGAAAGTGGTGTTTCACGTGAAACAATCACCCAGTTATCTGCCTATCTTGCTGGTCAACTTACCACATTTACAATTCCCCTCGATTTATCGTCGCGCTCTCCTGCGGCGCAGCGTTGGCTGGTGGTAATGGCATCTGTGCCTTATGGTCAGACCATTAACTATGCTGACTTTGCGGCGCTATGGGGAAACAGAAAAGCATCACGCGCAGCAGGTTTTGCCTGTCAGCAAAACCCCATCCCAATTATCTTGCCCTGTCATAGAATTGTGCAGAGCTCTGGTGGGTATGATAATTATAGTGGTGGTGATACGACACACCCCCGAGATCCCGATAACGTCAAACGAAAACAATGGCTTATTGAAATGGAAGCTCTGAATATCTAGCTGTTCATTTGTTCAAAGAAATCGTCATTCGTCTTTGAATGACGCATCTTGTCAGCTAAGAATTCCATTGCATCTATGGGGCCCATCTGCATCAGAATACGACGCAAGACCCACATCTTGGACAATGTGCCCTTATCAACCAGCAACTCTTCTTTTCGTGTTCCTGACTTCGTAATGTCGATTGATGGGAAGACGCGCTTATCAGCCAGCTTCCTATCTAATACCACCTCACTGTTACCTGTGCCCTTGAATTCTTCAAAGATAACTTCATCCATGCGTGAGCCAGTATCGATAAGAGCAGTCGCGATAATTGTCAGTGAACCGCCCTCTTCAACGTTACGGGCTGCACCAAAAAACCGTTTCGGGCGTTGTAATGCATTGGCATCAACGCCACCTGTCAGCACCTTACCCGATGATGGGACGACTGTGTTGTAAGCACGCGCAAGCCGGGTAATTGAATCAAGCAAAATAACAACATCCCGTTTATGTTCAACAAGGCGTTTTGCTTTTTCTATTACCATATCAGTAACTTGAACATGCCTCGAAGCTGGCTCATCAAAGGTTGAAGAGATAACCTCGCCATTCACTGAGCGTTGCATGTCAGTTACTTCTTCTGGTCGCTCATCAATAAGAAGAACCAGTAGATACACTTCAGGATGATTTTGCGAAATCGCATGTGCGATAGACTGCAACATCATTGTTTTACCCGTGCGCGGCGGCGCGACAATAAGGCCACGCTGACCTTTTCCCATTGGAGAGATGAGATCTATCACCCGCGGGGTCGTATCTTTATTATCGGGATCGAAAGGTAATTCGAGTGTTAGCTTATCATTTGGATAGAGAGGCGTTAGATTATCAAAATTAATGCGATGCTTAACCGCTTCAGGGTTTTCAAAGTTAATCGTTTCAACCTTTAGAAGGGCAAAATACCGCTCGCCATCTTTAGGGGCTCTAATCTCACCTTCTACTGTATCGCCAGTACGTAATCCAAAGCGTCGAACCTGGCTGGGGGAGATATAAATATCATCAGGACCGGGAAGATAGTTTGATTCAGGCGCCCGCAGAAAACCAAACCCGTCACTTAAAACTTCAAGAACACCATTTCCTTTAATAACAATATCATTCTCGGCCAGCTGCTTTAATATCGCGAACATCATGTCTTGCGTCCGAAGTGTCGACGCATTCTCGATTTCAAGCTCTTCAGCATAAGCCAATAATTCGCCTGGCGTTTT
>CATISA010000134.1 GCA_949529445.1 Alphaproteobacteria bacterium UBA4588 | reverse complement strand
TTTCGAATGTGGATAGAAATAAATCCACGCGCCATATCCCGTTTTATTTATACGCCCTACCCCTCTGAAAGACTTGGTATTTTTCTCTTCACGGCCGCCTATAAGGCAGATCAGAAGGTAAATCTTTCTTCAATTGGGTTTTTATGGGATACCATGGGATTTTATGGTCGTCAATGGTTTTACATGGTAAAGTATGGAAAAAAGACGTAATTTCAACTGTTTATGACAAAATGCTTTAGCAACGATGTTTAAGCTATTCAATTTTATGATTAATTTTTGATTCGGAGTTGGATGATAGCGTTTATTGCTGCTCTGCTAAAGTAGCTGCGATGCTGCCATCATTGATTTTAAGGGGAAGGGATATGATAGTGCAACGAACTGAACAACTGTGAAGTGTGCCGTGAATCAGGGAAAAAAAAGGAAAGAATTTACCAAGGTCAATAACTCGTAAACCCCGCCTACCAAGGAGTAAGTGAGGGCTGTTGTGGGAGAAGACTGAAAGCTGGTGCTGTCTCGATACTTATGTCATCCGGTCTTATGCCAGCAGGGCCATTTTTCGTTTTGGGGGAAACGGTCTGGAAGGGAGAAGGCCCTGCCGACAATCAGAGATACCTCTAATCGTGTAGTGAGCGATCAAAGATAGAGTATGTATGATACCACGTTACAAGCAGAAAATGGCATGATTAAGGCACTATGCTCAAATACAGGTAAAATAAGAACAGATGGCCTATAAGCCGGGTTCTGTCCGCATGGTATGAACCATGCTGGATGGCTATTCATCTGGGACATCTGTTACCAGAGGCCTCATGCGACCGACCCGGGCATCTCTGGCAGGACCGCCAGTGCTGATTAAACAGCTATGCCCCTATGTGGTCTTGCTTCGGATGGGGTTTACCCTGCCAGGTCTGTCACCAGACCTGCGGTGCGCTCTTACCGCACCTTTTCACCCTTACATAACAGCCCCTAAAGGCGGCATGCGGTTTGTTTTCTGTGGCACTTTCCCTAGGGTCGCCCCCGCTGGACGTTATCCAGCATCCTGATCCTGTGAAGCCCGGACTTTCCTCTACCGGCATGCCGGCAGCAGCCATCCAGCCATCTGCTCTTGCACGCATCTGTGCCAAAATAAGGCCCGCAAGTCAAATGAGACTCACACAACAAATAGCGGTGGCGCATCGATTGAGGGGGAGCAGGAAGCGCATAGCACAGAATAGGAAGAGCCTAGGACGTGTTATCTTTAATAGTCTCACGCAGAATTTCCAGCTCAAGCCACATTTCCTCTGCTTCAGAAAATGCTGTGTTATCAGCACCCATCTGGGCAGATAGTGCTTGATAGGCAGCAGGATCCTTCTCAAAGAAGCTCATATCACTGAGTTTTTCTGCTGCGTCAGCAATTGCTGCCTCAAGCCGACTCATCTCCTCTGGGAGGGTTTTTAACAGATAGGTCTGCTTATAACTCAGTCGTTCTTTTTGCGGGCCTGATGGTTTTTCTTGTGTTGGTTTTTTCTTGGCTTTGCGCTGTTTGCTATCTGCTTTGGAGAGCGCAGTGCGGCGACTGAGATAGTCCGAATAGCCGCCTGCATGCGGGGTTATACTACCTTGCTGTTCAAATGCCAGAATGCCTGAAACTGTACGGTCCAGAAAATCCCTATCATGACTCACAATCATTACGGTGCCATCATAGTCAGCCACAACTTCTTGCAGCAAATCCATAGATTCCAGGTCCAGATCATTGGTCGGTTCATCCAGAACGAGGAAATTATGAGGCTGGGCAAAAATCCGCGCTAACATCAACCTATTTTGCTCGCCACCAGACAAGGTGCCAACACGCTGGGTCATTTTGTAGTCATCAAATAAGAAATCACGAAGATAACTTGTAACATGACGGGATTTTCCGCCAACCTCAACTGTCTCTCCGCCATCAGGACATAATGTCGTCCATGGATTAGCATCAGGATTAAGCTGAGTTCGGTTTTGGTCGAAATAAGCGGGAAGGAGCCCGAAGCCGATTTTCACATATCCTGCACTTGGCGCCATCTCGCCAAGCATTACCCGCAGAAGTGTTGATTTTCCGGCGCCGTTTGGGCCAACAATACCGAGCCTATCGCCGCGTTTCACAATCGCGTTAAAGTGGCTAACAAGTATATGTGGCTCATCCTGAGGTGGAGCGCCGGGCACAGTAATCGTTATGTTACGCGCTTCGAGTACCACCTGACCGCCGCCTTCGGCATTGCCGGTTGTCATTGCCATTTGGCGGCTCACATTGCCGCCATCACGCGCCCGCTGAAGCCGCATTTCTGCAAGTTCACGCATCCTGCCCTGATTACGTTTGCGCCGGGCACTTATCCCTTGATGTGACCAGCGGGTCTCATCTGCAATACGTTTATCAAGCTTTCGCAAGCGGACTGCTTCTTCTGTCATGATGCCTTCTGACCAGTCTTCAAACTGGTCAAACGCGCCTTCACGGCGTCGCAGTTTACCTTGGTTTATCCAGATAATACCATTGCCGAGGGAACGTAAAAAAGCTCTATCGTGGCTGATAAGGACAAGTGCGCCGCCGCGCTCCTTCAAAAGCCCCTCAAGCCATTCGATTGTGGGTAAATCAAGATGGTTTGTTGGCTCATCAAGCAATAAAATATCAGGGTCTGTAATCAGCGCACGAGCAAGCGACACACGTCTGCGCTCGCCGCCGGACAGCCCATCAGTCATCCGGGCCGGGTCCATATTCATCCGCATCAACATGGCATCTGCCTGATGCGTGCGACTAGATATATCATCATCCTTGCCAAGCCTATTTTCAAGACCTTGAATAACATAGGAGGCAAGGCTCATAGAGCCAGCAAAGGTGGGAGTCTGAGGCAGGTAGGCTACCTGAACCCCAGGTGCAACCCAGCGACTTCCCTCATCTGGTTCCTGACTTCCGGCAATGAGTTTCATCAAGCTTGATTTACCTGCACCATTGCGCCCGACAAGCGCTAGTCTGTCGCCGGCAGATAATGACAAATCAACATGCCTCAGCAACCATCTATCGCCAAGATTTACACCGTTATCCGAAATACTGAGAAGAGGAGGGGCGGCCATGGAAATAATGTTACCCTAGGAATGTATCTGGGACTGTGATGAGGAATTTGACGCGGACTGGCGCGTGGCAATTGTCTGCGACATCAGCTTATAAGCTCGATTTATCCCAGATAGCCTATCCGTTGCTGCCCGCACGAATTCTTCTGGCATACCAGCCGCGATCATCTGGTCAGGATGATGGTCGCGTGCCAGTTGCTTCCATGCGTTACGGACCTCAATCAGCTCTGCGTCAGCCGATACGCCAAGCACAAGATGCGGGGCAGGATGGATGCCGGAATAAATCTCGGATAGGCGGGAAAATTCGGTCTCATCATAGCCAAAAATATGAGCAACCTCTTGTAGGTAAGCCCATTCAAGCGGTGTGATGTCCCCATCAGCGCGGGCAATGGTAAAAAGGAGATCCAGAAGTTGCTCCAGCATTGCGGTGCGTGGTCCGAATAAGCTAGCGGTTTGCCGGGCATAGGCTTCAAACCCGTCTGGTGTTTGCCGCGCTAAATCCCAAAACTTACCAATTTTATCAACGTCATCTGCTTGAATATCAACGCGGTTGCGAAACGCATCAATCTCAGCGCGTGTCACCGTGCCATCAACCTTTGCCATTTTGGCCGATAGTGCAATCACGGCGACGGTAAACGCCACTTTCCGAGACTGTTCAGGATCCAGTTGATCGCGGATTTTGCGCTCTGTTAGATGACCAGCAGCCGCGCCCAGCAAGGCACCAATTGGTCCGCCAAGGGCAAAGCCGGCGGCACCGCCAATAATGAGCCCCCAAATTGTCATTGTCTTGCGCCCTTATAAGGATGATGGATGAGACGTTTTGCCCTGTTATGCCACTAAATGCAAGATTGCGACTGTGACATAGCCTGCTTTTATGATGCCTGCTTCTGGCGTTCTGATGATTTCTGCTAGCGATGACATAGGCGTAGCGCGCAGGGTTTGGCTATGGTAAATCATATCGCTAGTGAAGCTTACCCCGCCGCAAATGGAGCGCGCCAGCATGACCGATAAGCCGTCCCTATCAGGCCAGCACACCGAAATACCCTTTCAGCATGGCTGCGCGCTACAAGCTGATTTTCGGGGGTTGAAATGTCCGCTCCCTGTTCTTAAAGCACGCCGCTCTTTGGGACAGATAAGTAGCGGCCAGCATGCTGAATTTTTGGCAGATGACCCGGCCTCACCGCTTGATATGGCTCATTTCTGTGAGACAGAGGGGCATGTACTTCTTGTCTCTGATGAGCAGGATGGTGTCTTTGTTTTTGTGGTGAAAAAAAAGTAAGGGCAAGGTTAGTCTGTGGCCATGAGGACTGTTAATGTACGCAGATAAAAGCTCTCTGTGTCGCCCTTTTCTGCCAACAGACCATGGATGTGACAGCAGGTAAAAAATCCTGGTGCCGGCATGCCGCGTACTTTTGAGACAACACATGCTGCCCGCACCGGCCGGCCCGCCTGCGCATCTTCTGCAATTAATGTTTCCAGCCATGTTGTCAGCTTATTGATCCGGTGGGGCGGCGGAATTTTGGCAGCCTCAGCAAGCGCTTGATAGGTTATCTGCCGTTTGGCCACGATTGTACTCTCAACAGCAATGAGGGCTCGATGCTGCCAGTCAGACTGGGAATGCTGGGTATCGTCATGAATCTTGTTGGTCATAAAGGGTCACATAGCCTTGTGGTAAGCCTGTCCTTGAGCTATTGTTGTAACCTATGTCATGGCTTACTTCCATCCTGAGCGCTATCGTTTTCTACATCGGTACAAGCGTACTGGTAATTTTCATGTTACCAATTTGCGTTTCAGCACGTATCGCCCCTTTTGCAGGGCGTATATGGGGTCGGTTTGCAGCCTTTGTTGGTTGGATCTCTGGCATTAGCTTTCTTTGCGAAGGGAATGTGCCAAAGGGTAAACAGGTTATTTATGCTGTAAAACATCAATCAGCCTGGGAGACTATGGTCTTATTCTGGGTGTTGCATGACCCTATTATTGTGATGAAGCAGGAATTAATGCGCATTCCACTCATCGGGTGGGTATTTAAACGAACAGGTAGTATTGGTGTTGACCGGTCCGCAGGCATGTCAGCTTTGAAGAAATTGAAACGTGATGCCCTTATTGCTGTGGAAACAGGTCGTCCTTTATTAATTTTTCCGCAAGGCACACGTGTTCTTCCCCGTTCAAAGGCACCCTATCAAATCGGGGTTTATGCCCTTTATTCAGCAACCGGGCTGTCTGTTGTTCCTGTCGCTCTCAATTCAGGGTCATTCTGGCCCCGCAAGGGCATTCGGAAATATCCAGGATGTATTACGATAGCATTTTTGCCAGAAATCAAACCAGGCTTGCCGCGCGCCGCCTTTATGGCCAGATTAGAAGAGCAGATAGAGCAGGCAACAGCGCGCCTTGAAAAAGGCGAGAGCACCAAGAAAGACTAAATATTATGGATGGTGAAGATTTTGGATCTGGCAAACAGCGTAACGTTCTGGGGGGGATGCTTATTCCTTGCTCAGTGACGCCTGTGACAGGCTTTTATCGCGATGGATGTTGCCATACGGGCGTTGAAGATGCTGGCTCTCACACTGTCTGCGCTGTGATGACAGATAGCTTTCTGACCTTTAGTAAAAATATCGGAAATGATCTGTCAACGCCGCGCCCGGAATTTGGATTCCCGGGGCTTATTGCAGGGGATAATTGGTGTCTCTGTGCCGCACGCTGGGAGCAGGCACGCCGTGCTGATGCCGCGCCTAATGTCAGGCTGGCTGCAACCAATGTTGCCGCCTTATCCGTTTGTGCGCTTGAGCATCTTACAGCTCATGCGCTTGATGCACCGGATAAACGGCCCTAACACAAACAAGGAGCTGGCATGACATCCCATGATGATAACAAGGTCGCCTCTCCTGTCGGATCTAAAGTGCATCCAGATAAAGCCTTATGGGTGATATGGGGCGTTATGGTGCTGATGACGGTAATAGCTTTGCCTTTTATTGTCAGACAAAGCGCAGTGATTCAGGCATTTGCTGATATGTGTATGACGGCGCTTTCAGCCGGCCGCTGATTTCACATGGCAGAAACGTATAATTTCCTGCTGGCTTTATCACAAAATGTAGCTAAAAAATGGAGTGGGTGCCCCTTAGAGAGTTGGGACCGGCTAGGATTACTCGACCAAGGGACACTAAATATATACGCGCCAAGTTGGTAGGTGGACCTCATAGGGTGATATTTTTAGGAGCCCTTGTTTCTTTTTTGCCCTTAAAACGCCTACATCAAATATGCGAAGAGATGATAATTGTCGAAGAAACTGTTTTGCATCAGATAATTAAGGGATCATGCCACTGCGGGGCTGTGCACTTCGAAATAACTGCAGATATTCATGGTTTGAGACGCTGTAATTGTTCTATTTGCCGCCGCAAAGGAGCTATCATGGCGATTTGTCAGATAGAGGAGTTTTCCTTGATTGCTGGTGAACAATATCTTTCGCATTATCATTGGAATAGCCGGAATGCTGCGCACTATTTCTGCAGTATCTGTGGTATCTATACCCATCATAAACGTCGCTCTGATCGCAACAGTTTTTGCTATAATCTTGGCTGTATAGAGATAGTTGACGCTTCAAGCGACACCGATATTAGACTTATAGATGGTGCTTCAATGAGCCTGATAGACGATTAGATCAACAATGAGAGCGAAGTGATAAGTGCGGTAGCCGGCTCAGAAAACAATCAGCGGCCTTCGTCAGACTCTCTTTCCAGTCAACTGATGCGCTGTCATCTGCCCTGTCTGAGATATATTTGAAGGCACGTAACGCGACACCCTCTTTTGCGGCGACTTTAGCAATGGCATAAAGCTCCATATCAACGATGTCACAAGGAAGCTCAGGCGGGCTATCTACAAAATCATCCCCACTACCGCATGTGACGCCTGAGCCGGTAAGCTCCAGAACACCTGAAATAGGATCATAAGGGGTTGTCCCAAGCGGAAAGCCCATGGGCCGTAAATCTATATCACGCTGTACAACACGCCCTACCTCGACAAATTCACCAAGCCCGTCAGATAGCGCGCCAGCTGTTCCAAAATTAATCAGCAGCCGCGGCTTTAGCTCAGTTATGGCTTTGAGTGTATGGTAAGCCGCATTAATTTTACCAACACCAATGATGGCGCGTCGTCCGTTTGGGTCTGTTGCCAGCAACTTTGGTAAGGGTAACTCATTATCGAGGGCAACCAAAATTAGATGACCATCTGGCAGAAGAGGAAGTTTTGGCGAGGGTAACATAAGGAAAGCCCTTTTTTCGAGATATATAATAAAGTTGGGTTGTTGATAGACAGGCTGTCATAAGTATCTTTAGAATGATAATGTTTAATGTCTTAACTTAATGAAAAAGGGTTCTTTTTTATGTCATCATCATCTATAACCCTTGGCCAGCACGGCCCCCGTATGGCTTCTGTTGGTTACGGCGCTATGTCGCTGACCAATTTTTATGGCCCTTGTGATGAGGAGCAGGCACATAATGTGCTCACTGCGTGTGTTGACCTTGGTATTGATCATATTGATACATCGAATGTTTATGGGGCTGGCACCTCAGAAAGTCGTATTGGTGCGTTCCTTGCCAAGCAGGGTAGCCATGCTTCTAGCATGTTTAAGATTGCGACTAAAGGTGGGATTACAACTCATCCTGAAACAGGCGTGCGCTGCTTTAATAATGCGCTTGAGCATCTGGAAGGTGAGCTAGATAAAAGTCTGTCGCGGCTTGGTGTTGAGTGTGTTGATCTGTTTTATGTCCATCGTCGTGAACAGGAACGCGATATCGAAGAGGTCACAGAAGGCCTTGCTACCCTCATTAAAAAGGGTAAGACAAAGCAGATTGGATTTTCAGAAATAGCACCTGATTCATTGCGCCGTGCATCTAAAATCCATCATATCGCAGCCGTTCAGTCAGAATATTCACTATCGACACGCGCGCCTGAACTTGGTTTGGTGCAAGCTTGTGCTGAGCTTGGCGCAACGCTAGTTGCGTTTAGCCCTGTAGGCCGTACATATCTGACTGATACACCAATGGCCTATGAGACAGGGCAGTCGCTTGCTTTTACACAGAATAATCCGCGCTTTATGCAGCCACATTATGCTGCAAACATCGCGGCAACAGACAAGTTCCGTCAGTATGCATCCGATCATGGCATGGCAGCTGCGACCCTTGCGATCGCTTGGCTTTTGCATCAGGGCAGTCATGTATTGCCAATTCCAGGAACACGCTCTGTTGAACATCTGGCTCAAGCCGCTGCGGCAATGTCAGTAACGCTTACAGCTGATATGCTTGCTGAGATTGAGGCTATCTTACCGGTCGGCTGGGCTGCAGGTGACCGTTATTCAAGCGCGCAATGGATTGGCCCAGAACGTTACTGTTAAGCTGTTCGCTAGTCTCTCATTTGTTTCAGTCCCGACGTAACTACCGCTAGGACTGTGTCTGTATGTCTTACTTCATATTGGTGGAGCTCATTTATTGTCGCGTCGTGATTATCTGAATTACGCTCTTGCTGTCTTCGGCTGGTCAACGAGTTGGCTGCCATTAAAATGGCAGGTTGGAGTTGTTGCCCCTGAAGTATCTCTTGTCTGGCGTTTTGCGATTGCCGCACTTCTCTGTTTTTTGCTGGTCCGCATTCAAGGCCTGCCCCTACGCTTTCCTCTTTGCTATCATCTTCGCTTTTTTTTAATGGGTATCTTTATTTTTAGCACAAATTTCATGCTGTATTATTATGCCAGCGTGCATCTAGCATCTGGCTTGCTTGCCGTCGCATTTTCAGCGGCATCTATGGTGAATATCGTGATGGTATCTGCGCTAACAGTGCGCCCGCCTCGGCTCAATCAGCTTATTGCTTCGGCAATTGGTCTGAGCGGCATTATCTTGATTTTCTGGCCAGAATTAGATGTAAGTAACAAAGCATGGATAAGTCTGATACTCTGCACGTTAGGAACAATATGTTTCTGTTCGGGTAATCAGGTTTCTGCTTCAACCCAAAAAGATGGTGTGCCTGTATTGAGTGCCAATAGCTGGGGCATGATGTATGGGTGTATCTTTATGGCTATGATAGCGCTGGTTCGTGGACATGAATTTACTGTGGTGGCGAGTTGGAGCTATCTTGGCGGTCTTGTTTGGCTCTCAGTTTTTTCGTCAGTAATTGCCTTTGCCTGCTATCTCAGCCTGGTTGGTAGTATTGGTGCTGGCAAGGCAGGCTATGCCACAGTTGTTTTCCCAGTCTTTGCATTGATGATTTCAACTCTCGTTGAGGGTTATGTCTGGACAGGGCTTGGAGTTATTGGGATCGTGTGTGTTTTGTTAGGAAATCTGATTATGGCGCGCACCAAAGTCACATAGGTACCACTTGACAGCATACCCAATGGTTTCTTATGAGGATGGGCCTGTCAAAGCGCTCTGAAAATCAGGCCGGATCAGCAGGTCGGCACGCCTGTTCTGGGCCCGTGATGTCTCAGAGCCTCCAAGATAGGCAGGCCGCTCCTTGCCGTATGAAATAGACTGCATCCGGGTTTCCTTAATCCCAGCGCTTTCGAGCATTTGCATGACAGATGACGCACGGCGAGCGCCAAGCGCAAAATTATATTCGCGCGTACCACGATCATCACAATGTCCCTCAATCCGTATTTTGAGATTAACGTTTTTAGGCTCTTTCAAAAAAGTGGCAAGCTTAGTGAGCTGTTCTTGTTGTTCAACTGATAGCTGATAGACATCAAGATCAAAGAAAATCGGGCGGCTGAGCGCGGCGATAATCTCCGCCCGCGTAGGCAAGCGTTGTGGCGCGGCTTCAGTGGCATCCTCGCTCATCGCTGGCGGTGTCTCTATCTGCTCTTCTGGAAGCTCAACAATTCTCTTCAGGGGAAGATTATCAGGCTTTATGACAATCTTTGGCTCTTCTTGCTGAGATTTTTGATAGCTATGTGGATATTTATTCAACGCGAGATGGTCAACGCAGCCAGCAAAAAAAAAGCTCATCCACAGGAGCTTGATGACGGGCAGCATGCGCGAGAGGTAAGTTGCGATCATGTGACTAATAAATGATGGGATTTTAACCAGGTTAGAGTTGTTACGGTATGCGAAAGAAAAATACGGCAGTCTGGCTCACTACCTTCCAGTCCAAAATCAATTGTTTTGTTGTCTGGTTCTTCTTCTGTCAATAACTTGCGTTTATAGTTAGGGGAGGTCTGGGACCCGCCACTACCAATTGCTGCCTGAATTTTATAAAGATCTACTACCATGGTGATGAGTAAAACGACCGAAAAGTTGTACTGTTTACCCAAAAATGACAGCAGTATAAAAATTATTCTATAAACAGAGGAGGTTTGGTATAGAACATGCTATTTTACTTGGACGAGCGCAGTGAAATGATAGGTAAAAGTTATGGGACAGCGTAGAGTAGTAAACGCCCCGAAACATTATGTTATGCAGAATAAAAAGCCGATATTTGGCCCATTTTTATCCCGAGTTTCCCAGTGTGTGGTGGTAACGTTCTTTGCAATATTCGTGTCACTTTACTCTGTTTTAGCCACTGCAGATGAATTGTCTAATTGCAAAGAAACAAATCCAGCTTCTTTCTTTGAGCTCATCAATGCTTCAGTTGAGCCCTACTTGCCATCGCTTGATAGAAACGGCAACACAATACTGTCTGAAGATGAAGTATTCGTTCAGAAATCACAGCATTATTACCTTGTGTATAGAGATTTTGATCCAGTCTCTATTTCAATGGAGCGATTTGCGGCTGTGACTGAAGTTAATGACAAAGCACTTGAAAACTTTGAGAGTAAGATTTCAGTTTTAGGGCCTGATTGTAATAAGATAAATATCTATCGAAGTCGCCTTGTTGGTTCTTATGAAGCTACTTTTGCAGAGATAATGGACATAATTTCTCTTGGAATTCGTTCGGAAAATAACGCTCTTATTCAATTTGCTTCGCGTCAATTGAAGCCTAAAGTGTTGCCATTTGACGAAATGATGGAAATTCTGGGAAATGATTTGGCGTTGGATGAAAGTGTTGTTGCTAACATGCTGTCCGATGATTTGCGTCGGCAATTTGTAAAAGGCGCCAAAATTCCTCTTGAGTCTCTTTCTGAAATGGCGTTATTGGCATTTTCATCTATGGGTGGAAAAATTGCAGCTAAGGTAGATAAGTCATTCATTTTTATACCCAAATCTTTTCGAGGGTTAGACAACGATCTTGAAACAGTGATGCTTGCCTCAGATGGTAAAATTTATGGGCTGGCCGGCTTTGATTACAACATGGCTGCAAAGGTTCTTAATAGACTTGGTATAAGAACTTATGTTGTGTCTCTCTCTGAGGTTTATACTGGCCAATCTGGAAATTGTGTTATTGATATTGCGAAGACATGGATGCAGATTGTGGATGGCCAAAAAGTCCGTTCGTGCCCTTTTCCAGAACTGGTTCAAAAAATGTTGAAGCAAAAGTCATTTACTGAGATTGCAGATTTTAAAAATAAATCTATTGTTTTTGAACAAATCATAGAAGCCTTGAATCAATAATCATTTCTTCGATAGGGCTTGAAACCCTGTAACTGCGCTGACATGCCAGATGTGCGAACTCAACGGCTCTATCTGTCACAAAGCCGATGGCAAGACGATAGTTTCTGGCAGAGAAGAGATTCCAATGGACAATTCGGGTCTCTAAATTCGCATCCTTAGCCCGCACGGAAAGCTCCGGCATAGTGAGCTGATAGTGCCCACATAAAATATTGAAATAGTTGGATTTTTATTCTAAATAAATTTTTCTCAGAAAAAGTGAATGTTCCGGAGCAGAACAGCCAAGTTTGGTACGCTTCTTGTAATAACAGTTACATCAACGATATGTGTGCGTTGGAACATTCTGCGAACAATAGGATAAATATCATGATTAATCAGGTTTTGGATGTGAATGAAGCTCTTGTTGCAAAAATCTTATATGATTTTGACTACCAGCTTCAGACACGGTTCAAGTCAAGCTTGTTTCAGTTTGTTCTGGCAACCGATGAACTTTCTGAAGGGATGTTTCATGAAACAGTCCGACGTATCTGGAATGATGCAGGCCCGCAAGGACTTCGATCATACCTCCGCCGTGAGTTAAGCCTGCTTGAAGATTACCGCGCCCAAAAGCCAGCGAAGCTTATTTCCTAAGAAAACTGTGATCTGGCCAGCTTTTGGCCGCGTGTGAATCTCCCTGTCGACAGTGGTAATAAGTCTGTCGTCCAGCGTGTCAATCAGCGCATTCTGTAACGAAGGTAAATAAGCTACCATTGAACTGTGGGTTGATGGCATGGCGTATGTCATCAGCTCTGTTTTGCACCTCATAAAACTTGGATGCTGAGCAGACATGTAAGCCCCAGCATTCAGCAATCTCATGGCCGTTTGTTCAGTTGAACATACCTCTATCATTCATGCTGATAATAGAGTCACCATGAGGCGTTAGATGCCGCGCCCCATCTGGTAAAATTCATCATTCGGGCGCATTGCCGTCACACTAGCCATTCTATTGGACAAGGCAAACAGGCTAACTATTCCAGCGATATCCCAGATATCATCTTCTGAGAATCCATGTGCTG
>CATISA010000133.1 GCA_949529445.1 Alphaproteobacteria bacterium UBA4588 | reverse complement strand
GCTGAGGATATTATTTTCTAGATATTGAAGATGCATGATTACCCCGACCCCAATCGGAATAAACAGCAAAGAGAGATAACGTAGAATACCATCAGCAGATTGAAAAATAGATTTGCTTATTGTCCCGATCGCAGGACTGGTTAGTCCTTGAGTGCAGATAAGAGTCATCAGCAACAGAATAAGACCGACCACGGGCCCCGGGATCAAAAGCACAAAATATTGCTTAACCACTTCACCAATAAGCTGAAAAAAGAAGATGATAAAAATGCCTTTAAGCATAGGTCATAAAACTTTCATGATTGCATCACACAAATTCAGGATTAGCAAAAATCAAAAAATAGAAATCCAAAGCAATATAACCCTATTTTATGGCATTCTATGTATGCTTGAGAAAACTATGTGGGTAGTTGCCAATATAAATATTACAGGCTAATAAATTTACCAGCAAATTATAATGAAATTGTATCTGCCTTTGGAGTTGTTGGTATGTTGAAAAGTAGGGCATTGAAGCTGACATTTATCGTATCAATTTCGGCGATGTTGTATGTTTTTGGTGCTACTTCTGTGAAGTTTAATATTTTCCCATTTGGATATCAGATTGGCAGCTGGGCGAAATGGGCAAAAAATCAAATTACATCCGATATTGATTTAAATCCCCAGAATGATGCCCAAAAAATATCTTATGTAGAAAATTTTTCATCACTGCTTTTCGACTTTGATATACAGTGGTTATCAGCTGATTTTGACGATAGTTATGGTGCAATAGTTCCACTTTCTAAGACAAGCCTTCTATATGTTTCACAGAAGGGTAATGTTTATAAGAAGAATGTTTTAACGGGCGATTTGGAACAATTAATTATTCCTAAATTGACGCTCAATGAAGAGCCTTTTTCCTTATTTACACTTACTAATAACATAACGTCAGCAGCAGCAGCATTCGGCGTAAAGGACGCAGTGTTGGTAAAAGGTACAAACTTTTCCGAAACTCTGGTTGTAAGTGGGACCTATTTCGACAAAAATAAAAATTGTATAATTTTAAAGGTTTTGCATATGATTTGACTAAAAGTGGTTCAGATTGGCGGTCTATCTATCAATCCAAACCATGCATAGACCAATTTGATGGAATGCCCAGTTGGGGAGCTGGGTTAGCTATTGCAGGTGATAGAAAAGTTTTTCTAACGGTAGGAGACGTTCTGCATGATGGGGTTAACAACAGAGACCTGATCTCAGAGGACAACTCTGATTATGGCAAGATATTCCTCATTGATTTTGTTGACAAAACAGTTGAAAGGTACTCAACAGGGCATCGTAACCCCCAAGGTATTATAAAGACGAAATCTGGAAATGTTGTTGCGGTTGAGCATGGGCCGCAAGGCGGTGATGAATTAAACCATATTTTCCATGGAAAACATTATGGGTGGCCTCTCACAACTTTTGGCGTTGATTATGGCGATTGGGTTTGGCCACTGAATAAGGACAATGGATTTCATGACGGGTTTCAACAACCAATAATGTCTTGGACACCAGCGATTGGTCCATCAGACTTAACAGAAGTCACTTCGCAAAACTCCCTTTGGAAAAATGACATCATAATTTCTGGAATGAGAGCTCAATCACTTTTCCGTCTGAAGTTGTATAATGGCGGAATAAATTTTATTGAAAAAATAGAAATTGGCCGAAGAATACGGAAAGTAGAATTTTTTGAGGGACGAGTTTTCCTTAAAGATCAGGTCACAGGAGAAATCGGTTTTTTTGACGTTAAGTAAAATCGCTAACATATCTAAAAACCTAATGATTTTATTACTATGCGGCTTTGCCATACTTTCAACCAAAACATATCACAGCGATTTCTTATGACTTATTCCGAAATTAAAAATGCTATCGTTAACCGTTTATTTGGCGGTTAAGTAAAATTTTATTTTACCATAACTCTACCTTGTACTAGCTAACGGCCAACTGACCAATAATAACGTTAAGGTTAGTTCATTTTGGTTTGGAGGAAAAATGGTGCTGCCAGCGTGATTCGAACACGCGACCTCACCCTTACCAAGGGTGCGCTCTACCGCTGGAGCTATGGCAGCACTGTTCCGTGGTTTACATTATGGTGCAATGCTTTGCAAGAAAGTTTCAAACGCGTCTTGCACCTGATTTTTAGGCTGAATAACGGCAATGTATCAAGAGTGTATTAGCACAGCTTGTGAACGCTCTCCTACCATCAGGGTATTAGCAGTTTCAAAATTGACGTAACCGATATTTCACACATAGACAGGTGTTTTTTTGGGTTATGGGGTGACTAGGTATAATATTTTTTAGCTCTGCTGATATTAGTGATGCCTTATAAAAGTAAGACGAGCATCGCCGTTACGCTGCTAATTCAGGTGGCCCCTCGGTGGAGATGTGAAGATCATTTGGACCAAAGGCGCGTAACTGCGCCGATATATCTTTACATGGGAAAAGAGAAAGCCTCATGTTGGGATAGGTTAGGGGTAGGCCTGCGCGACATGTTTCTGACGTACTCATCAATATATCATCATCTGAGCAAATCTAATTGCGAAATGGTCATCTCTGTCGTTTTTTCCAATGCGGATGGCTGAACGGGATATCATTCGCTCGTGCAAGGGAAGGCTTTTTGAGAATATGATCAGCTGCCTTCTCGCCTGTCATGATAGACGGGCCATTCAGATTGCCATTTGTAATCCGCGGAAAAATAGAACTATCTGCCAGGAACAGGTTTTGGGTACCAATCACATGGCAGTCAGGGGCAACGACCGCCATCGTATCATCCACAGCTCCTAGTTTACACGTCCCGCACGGATGATAGGCAGATTCAGCCTCGCGCCGTATAAAGGCGTCAATCTGTTCATCAGATGTCTGGTCTGAACCTGGCTGTATTTCGCCGCCATAGTAGGGGGCCATTGCTGTCTGGGCGAGTATCTCGCGGCTTAGCCGAATGGCCTTGCGGAATTCTGGTAGGTCATCTGGATGACTAAGATAGTTAAACCGTATTTCAGGTTTGTCTGACGCATGCTGTCCTGTTATATGGACATGGCCACGTGATTTGGAACGCATCGGTCCAACATGAAGCTGGAAGCCATGTCCTTCTGCAGGCGCTGTTCCGTCATACCGGATAGCAACGGGTAAAAAATGATATTGAATATCAGGATAGGGGATCTCCTTATCCGAGCGAATGAAGCCAACCGTTTCAAACTGATTTGACGCGCCGAGTCCAGATGAGAAAAATAGCCAGCGGGCACCGATAAGCGCCTTCGAGAAAAAGTTGAGATGTTTATAGAGCGTAATCGGCTGAGTACAGGCTATTTGAAAATAAACCTCGAGATGATCTTGCAGGTTAGCACCAACTCCAGCCCTGTCTGCTATGACATCAATGCCATGGGAACGCAGCAATTTTGCCGGACCAATGCCAGAGCGTTGCAAAATAGCGGGGCTGCCGATAGCACCGGCTGACAGAATGATATCCTTGCCAGCCAATATATCCTGCTGTTTTCCCTTATGACAGAAGCGCACCCCAATACAACGGGTCCCATCAAAAAGCAGACGCTCAACAAGAGCGCCTGTCATTAGCGTTACGTTGCCGCGTTTCATCGCTGGCTTTAGATAGGCATTTGCCGATGACCAACGACGCCCCTTATAGACAGTCATATCAGCGGGGCCAAAGCCTTCTTGGCGGCCGCCATTATAATCAGATGTTGTTGTGTAGCCAGCTTGAGTAGTGGCGCTGACAAACGCATCATGAAGCGGGTTATCACGTGGACCACGGGTAATATGAAGCGGGCCATCAGTGCCGCGCCACGGTGCTTCACCACCATGGCTTGTTTCCATCCGGCGAAAATAAGGGAGCACATCTGCATAGGACCAGCCATGGGCTCCTGCATCCTGCCAATGGTCATAATCACCTGCATTACCGCGAACATAAATCATACCATTAATAGAAGATGACCCGCCAATCACTTTGCCGCGTGGACAGACAAGCGCACGTCCATTGAGGCTATCTTCGGGCTCTGCCTTATACCCCCAGTCATAACGTGGCATATTCATGGGGTAAGACAGAGCTGCTGGCATTTGAATAAAAGGGCTAGAATCTGAGCCACCATATTCCAGCACTAATATCTTATGTTCTTTATTTTCGCCAAGCCGGTAGGTTAGGGCTGAACCAGCAGAACCAGAGCCAATGATAATATAGTCAAAATTTTGCGCATTATTCGCCTTATTATGGTTACTTATCATGAATTCATTCCTAATAAGCTAGGTGGGTTATCCCCGTTTTTGGAACATCAGCAGAAAGCGAACAAGTTTTTTTGTACGTTCTGCAAATAATGTTTCGGTAAACCACGCCCCAGCAGCCCGCTTTGAGGCCTCAGACCAGCTTGGGTAGGGAGCAATAGCGTTTGCCATTGCGCTGATGTTAAGACCAGCATTGATCGCGAGCGTCCAGCTATGGATCATCTCGCCTGCATGCGGGGCAAGGATAGAGGCGCCCAGAATGCGTCCCCGCTTATCAGTGATAACGCGGACCATGCCACTGGTCTTTCGTTCCGCGCGCGCCCGGTCATTCTCGCTGAATGGCCAGTCGGTTATTTTAAGTGCTGGTGCGCCATATTGTGCTTCTGCATCAGCTTTGCTCATCCCTGTATGTGCCAGTTCAGGGTCAGTATAAGTCACCCACGGTACGGCCCGATTATCAAGCTTCGCTGGAAGCTTAAATAGCATGTTCCGAATGACGATGCTGGCATGATATCCTGCGATATGGGTGAATTGGTGACGCCCAGCAACATCTCCAATCGCAAAGACACGGCGGTTAGATGTCCGTAAGCGTTCATCGGTTGTGATGCCGCGAACTGAGGCGGTGATGCGTGCTTTTTCAAGAGCCAGACCTGCTATATTTGCCCGCCGTCCTGCAGCAACAAGAAGATGGCTAGCTTCTAGTGTCTGGCCGGTTTCCAGCATGACATGAATAGATGAGCCTGCTTGTGTTACAGTCTTTATATGAGCGTCACGATGAAAGGTAATACCTTCAGCCTCTAGCATCGTGATCAGCGTCCTAGATAGTTCAGGGTCATCGCGGGCCAATAGAGCAAATGGCTCGATAACACTCACCCGGCAGCCAAGTCGAATATGCGCCTGTGCCATTTCAATACCAATTGGTCCACCACCGATAATAACCAGATGCTCTGCGGCATCGCGCAAGCTGAAGATAGTTTCATTGGTGTAAAAAGGCGTATCACTCAGACCGGCAATAGGCGGTATCCAAGGCTCGGAGCCCGTTGCAATCACAAAATAGCGAGCGGTAATCTTAACAGGCCCAGTTTCTGTCTCTGCTATTACCGCTGCTGGTCCAGCAAATCGGGCAGCGCCCGTGAGAACCCGAACTCCCAAACCCTCGAAACGGGATATTGAATCATGTGGTGCGATACCCGCAATCACCTCGTCCACATGGTCTTTTGCCGCGGCAAAATCAATTTGTGGCGGTGATGATACGCTAACCCCCATGGCAGGTTGCCCGTTAGCTGTATAAGCAGCTTTCGCAGCCGCCAGTAGCGCTTTTGAGGGAATGCATCCTGTATTGAGGCAGTCGCCACCCATCTCTGCTTTTTCAATCAGCGTAACCTCAGCGCCCATCTGCACAGCTCCTGCTGCAATCGATAGTCCACCCGACCCACCGCCAATGATACAAATATCTGTTGAAATAACAGATGAGAATGTGCTGGTCATGGCATACCTTTATTGTTAAGCGACGTCATTCATGAGGTGTCTTGTTTGCGTGCCTGAATCTGCCGCCAGATAGGCGGGATGAGCGCTAAGACGCCAAGGGCAATCAGCGGACCAATCACAGACAATTGCGACAGGGTTGCTAAATCAGGCGCCTCACCGCGGGCAAGGACAGTATCAAAGCCGCGGGCAAGTGACACATAAACAACTGTCCCCGGAACAATCCCAATCCCCGTTGCAAGGGCAAAAGACCCGAGCGTCATACCAACAAAGGCGGGCACAATATTGACAACCCAGAACGGAGCAACAGGTATCAGCCGAAGCGCTAGTAAATAGGAAAAGCTATCTTTGCGAAACCCGTCTTCAAGGGTGTTCAGAAACCCGCCAATACGCTTTCGCAGGAATGTTGAAAATAAGGTGCGCGCCGCAATAAATAAAATCGTTGCCCCAGCCGTTGCTGATAGAATAATCAGCACAATCGCTGACCAGCCAAGTAAGGCGCCGCCTGCCAGTGTCAAAAGCAGGGCAATAGGCAGAGAAAGTGCAACTGATGCGGCATAGATAAGACAGAATAAGCCTGCAGCTAGGCCATAATGATGCTCCACAAATGCTTTTAAATCGCCATAATGGAGCGCCAATGTTGCGAAGGAAAAAAGCTGATCGCCACCAAAAAGAAAAAAGCTGACTAGACCCACAATAAGAAGGAGTGGAAGGAATGCTTTCATGCGCATGGGAGAAGTCGTCATAAAATTGATACTTTCGCTGTTCGCCTATCATAAACCAAAGGATAAAGGCACAATAGGATTTGCGTTTATTCTGCAGTCTTTTTGTAGATGTCTTTCACATAGTAGGGCATAATTCATATGTCTGAACAAGCAAAGACATCACGGGATATATCTTCCCATGATGAGGAGGTTGTAAAAACGAAAATGAATGATGACGTGAAAGCAGGCAAGGGTGCTAAAGTAACAAATATTGATGCTCGCAGTAATGCTGGCAGGGACACGAGTAAAGGTACTGGTAACGAGCGCGAAGCTCGGTTAGAAACGGCATTAAGAGCAAATTTACGTAAGCGCAAGCAACAGGCCCGTGCACGAAGCGAACAAAAATGATAACGCCAAAATGGCATAGATAATGGGTAGTCTAGAAATGGATAGTCTGGAAATTGAGGGCGGTATTCCGCTAAATGGTGACATTTATGTCAGTGGCGCAAAAAATGCGGCCCTTCCCTTGCTAGCAGCTGGACTGATGTGTGATGGCACATTAACGCTGACCCATGTGCCAGACCTTACTGATACGCGCCTGATGATTGAGCTGCTTGGTCATCATGGCCTGAAAATTGGTTTTCAGGATGGCCTGGTTAGTATGATCGGTCCTGCAACGAATATGGATGCACCATATGATTTGGTAAGCAAGATGCGCGCCTCCATTTTAGTGCTAGGCCCCCTTTTGGCGCGGTATGGTGAGGCGCGGGTCTCTCTGCCTGGTGGCTGTGCAATTGGAACGCGGCCGGTTGATTTGCATATCCGCGCCATGCAAAAATTGGGGGCAACTGTTGAGCTTGCTGATGGGTATATTCAGGCACGTGCGCCAAAAGGCCTAACTGGTAATAAAATTGTCTTTCCGTTTGTATCGGTCGGGGCAACTGAAAATGCTATGATGGCAGCTGTCTGCGCGTCTGGTACAAGTCAGATTGTCAATGTGGCCCGTGAGCCAGAGATTACCGACTTGGCAAACTGTCTTAATGCCATGGGTGCGCGCATCACGGGACAGGGAACAGATACATTAACAATCGAAGGTGTTACCTCGCTTAGCTCAGCAACCCATCAGGTTGTGGCAGACAGGGTAGAAGCTGGAACCTTTATTATGGCTGCTGCGATGTCAGGCGGAAGCCTGACAGTACGCGATATCATCCCGCATCATCTTGATGCTCTGTTTGATGTAATTCGTCAGACGGGAGTCGGTATTGATGTTGGGGATAATTTTGTTACGGTTACAGCCGATGGCCGTTATAAGGCACAGAATGTTGAAACCCAAGCATACCCAGGATTCCCGACTGATTTACAAGCACAATTTACTGCCATGATGTGTCTTGCAAACGGAGTCTCGCAGATTTCTGAAACCATCTTTGAGAACCGGTTTATGCATGTACCTGAACTGGTACGCATGGGCGCCGATATTTCAGTTGATGGCAGAACAGCTGTCATTAGAGGAAAAGAAGCGCTGTTGGCGGCCCCTGTTATGGCAACGGATTTACGGGCGTCAGTGTCACTGGTACTTGCAGGGCTCGCAACAGCCGGAACCACAAGATTGAGCCACATATATCATCTGGATAGAGGTTATGCTGAGTTAGAAGCAAAATTGGGTGCATGTGGTGCACGTCTGCGCCGCATACACAAAAGCTAGTATCTGCGAGAGGAGTATTGGTCGATGGCTGGTAGACTATCCGCTGATAAGTCAGACGTATCTGACAACACAGATAAGACGTCTGCGCTGAAACTTCACGCCCAGAGCAGTGATGATATTAAGATACTGTCGGCATTATTGCAGGATGCACTGATTGCCGGTGCAGATATGGTCTTTGATAAAGCTGAAAACACTTTCATGCTTGTTGCAAACCGCTATTGCTGGGAACTGCAGGATGCCGGTCAGCAAATGCGATGCATGTGCGGCGTAAAATTTGGCACTATCGGCGCTGTTCGCACCCGTGGGATGACTGCAGATAAAACCCAATTTTACAATTTACTGGCAATAGAGTATGACAAAGCCGCACAGCATATCATGCTTGTATTTTCAGGCGGAGTCGGGATTCAGCTTGAGGTGTCTAGCATCATGATTATTGTGCGTGATCTAGCCGAGCCTCATCCGAGTTTTGCTCGGCCAGATCACTCAGAATAATAATTCATAAGGTGAGCAGCTGACCCTTGCACCGATAAGCAGGAATATAAATGGACGATATGTCACAGAATAATGATGTTAAACTAGTACTTGCCTTGCCAAAGGGCCGCATCCTTACGCAAGTTCTGCCTGTTTTGGCGCGTGCAGGGCTAGAGCCTGAAGCTGCGTTTTTTGACTCAGACGACCGGCGTCTGAGCTTTGGGACCAACCATGAGAATATTGATATTATCCGGGTGCGCAGCTTTGATGTAGCGACATTCCTTGCTTATGGCGCTGCTCATATTGCAATTGCAGGCTCAGATGTATTGATGGAATTTGATCATCCGGAAATTTATGCGCCTGTTGATTTAGGTATTGGGGCGTGTAGGATGGTAGTAGCAAGCGAAGCCCACCTTGCCGAGACAGAAGATCCGCGTAGCTGGTCTCATGTAAGGGTTGCAACAAAATATCCGAAAGTCACTGCACGACATTTTGCCCGTCGCGGGGTGCAAGCAGAATGTATTAAGCTGAATGGCGCTATGGAACTAGCGCCATCGATGGGTTTGTGTCGGCGGATTGTTGACCTTGTTGAAACAGGTTCAACACTTATTGCAAATGGGCTGGTTGAGGTTGAAGAAATCACAACCATTACATCACGTCTTGCCGTTAATAGGGCAGCATGGAAGCAACATCCAGTTCTGATTAATGGGTGGATTGAAAAGATCAGACAGGCCATTTGCTAGTCCGTTAACGCCATTGACAGTTTTTAACAATTAAGCAAGCGTGAGGTCTATGATGGACGAGCCTGACGCACCAGCGTCACAAGAACGCCTAACCCATGTGCAGATAGCACAGGATGCGAGCAAGCCAGTTTCACATGACAGGCTGCATGAGCAAGCTGTTGCCATTTATGACCTGCTTGATGCTAATCTTTTTTCTGTCATTGATGCCACAGGCCCTTATCATCTTCACCTGAAGACAGATAATCGGCATATCTATTTTGATGTGCGTGATGAGCACGCTGCATCCATGAGTGGCTTTGTTATGGCATTGGGGCCTTTTCGCCGGATCATCCGTGATTATAATCAGGTCTGCACAAGCTATTATGATGCTATCCGCACACGCTCACCATCGCAGATTCAGGCGATTGATATGGGCCGCCGCGCGCTCCATAACGAAGGAGCAGATGTACTAAAAGAACGATTAAGTAATTATGTTGAAATTGACGTTCAGACAGCCAGGCGGCTGTTTACGCTCGTTTATGTTATGACCTTGAGGGGATAAAGATGTCATCATCTGGTGCTATATTATTTGTTTGTACACAAAACGCTGTTCGCTCGGTAATCGCAGAGGCGCTGTTTCGCCAGTTGAAAGTTGCCGCCCATCTTAACGTCATGTCATGCGGGGTGCGTATTGGTGCGCCAGATGGGTTTGCCATGGCCGTTCTGGATGAAGTGGGTATCGATGTGACAGGTCACGAACCTCGAGACTTTAAAGGTCTGTCTGCTGATAATTTTACCCATATAATTTCGTTTTCCTCAGAAGCGCGCGATTTTGTGATGGCCTGGAATGATGCGGGTGTCCGTCATGATTATTGGCTGGTTGAACCACCACAAATATCAGAGCGGAACAGGGCTGCTACGCTGGAGAGTTACCGGCTCATTCGTGACAAGATTACCACACAATTAACGCAGGTTTTTGGGAGCACTGCTTAAAAAACTTGACCTTTTGTATGAAATTCATCATGTCTAAGGGCAGAGTTTTACCACAATGGATAGAGATTTATGGCCAAAGAAGGCGTAATTGAATTTTCGGGCACGGTAGCCGAACTGCTGCCAAATGCCATGTTCCGCGTCAAGCTGGACAATGACCACGAGGTGCTGGCTCATACCAGCGGCAAAATGCGCAAGAACCGTATCAGGGTTTTGGCAGGCGATAAGGTGAATGTTGAAATGACACCTTATGACCTAACCAAAGGGCGTATTACTTTCCGTTTCAAATAAGCCGAGCCGGGCAGTAGCATTATTAATGTAGCATGCCCATGCTGTGTTGTGCGAAGGAGAAAGATGTGACGACTGCGCTTCTTCCTCCAGATGGCTGCCAACTTGTGTTGGCCTCGGCATCGCCGCGCCGGGTACAACTTCTTGCGCAAGCCGGTGTTGTACCTCAAAATATTATACCTGCAGATATTGACGAGACCGCTCATAAGGGTGAACGACCGGGCGCTTATGCTATACGTATGGCTCATGAAAAAGCAGATGTGGTGTTGCACCGACAGGCTGATCTTGGGCAGAATACCTTCATCCTTGCAGCAGATACGGTGGTTGCATGTGGGTTGCGCATCCTGCCTAAGACAGAAACGGACGCTGAAGCAGAGAGATGCCTATCGCTTTTGTCAGGCCGTCAGCACCGCGTTTATGGCGGCCTGTGCCTTATTTCTCCTTCGGGACGGGTGCATGCATGCTTATCACAAAGCAAGGTGTTGTTTCGCCGGCTATCGCTCCGCGATAAACAGGCTTATCTAATGAGTGGTGAATGGCAGGGCAAGGCAGGTGGCTACGCGATTCAGGGGCAGGCTGCTATCTTCATTCGCCAGATGTCAGGCTCTTACAGTAATATTGTTGGCCTTGATATTCAGCGCCTTGCTGGCCTGCTTATGGCAGGTGGGTTTCGCTTTGCTGATGAAGATAGGGCATTATAGTGAAACAAAATCTGCGCCTTTTGCCTGATCGGCTTTGTGTTGATAATAAGGAGAAACCGCGCTGGGCTGCGCTATTTTCAGGACCGCATTTATGCGAGTTCTGGCAGGCTACAAATAGACCACATCTTGGCGCTCATCACCTGGCCCGCATTACACAGCGGCATGAACAGCATCGACGGCTGACTGCCATCATAGCAGGTGATATCCCTATCAGCTTTCAGATTCACGACAGCAAAGCACAAGATAGTGCAGCGGGCGCCGCTGGAAAATTGGATAGTGGCCAGATGGTGCCAGTAACCATCACAGCTGACGCCCGCGCTGATAAGCCTATTCAGGCAAGTTTTGGACGCCAATTAGCAGGTAGATTTATCCTGATAAATCTTGATGCAGGAGATGATCTTTCATTACGGCTGTCAAAAAAACAATCTGACAGTCTGTCCGAAGCAAAAAGGGGGGCTCTTCTTGAGTGCCTACCCCCTCTGCCAGATGGTGCCTGTTATATTCTTCGGCGCGCAGGTTTCAAAACTCTTATCAACCAACAGCATTTAATTGAAGCGGAGGCAACAGCACTACTAAGCGCATGGCAGGATCATAAGGTTTCAGGTGACGAAACTATCCCACATTGTCTGTATCGCGGCAGAAATTTTGTCGAACAAACACAGCTGCTTTATCCTGATATAACAGTGAGCCATGCTGAACAAATAGATGTAGATGAGGCAGAGCTTCAGGCGGAAACAGCTCTGTCTGAACAATATATCTGCAGGAATGGGGCAGTGTTATGGATTGAGCCAACCAGGACAGCTGTCATGATAGATATTGACTCAGCGGCGTCCAAACTGGGGCCAAGCGAGCTTGCCGGCGATGTTTTGCCTGAGATTGTTGCCGCGCTTCGGCTACGCCAGCTTTCTGGTAGAATTATCCTCGACCTGCCACGCGTGAGTAAAGGCCGACAAAAAGAAATTGAAGGCACGCTTCGTAAGATGGCAGCAACTGATCCGCGCCATCCCAATATTATTGGCTTTACCGCATCAGGACTGCTCGAGATAAAAATTCGTCATGGGCGTCTGCCGCTTGCAGAAATGATGCGCTGACTGGAACGGCAAAGTAGTTGTTGGCAGTGCCTGACTTGACAAGAAGCAGCGCGGCGGACACTCTGAATGCCCATATAAATAGCCCATAAAGGCCCAAGCTAGTGAGACTTTGCCATGATAGATAAGCCGGGGGCTGATACGCCACATCTCACACTTGTCAGTCAGGAAAAAAAATTACCACAAAAAGCAGGGTGCCCAATTTGCAAGGCAACGGCGGTCAAACCGCATACCCCTTTTTGTTCACGCCGCTGCGCTCAGGTCGACCTTGGTCGCTGGCTGATGGGTGATTATGCTATCCCAGCTCATGAAGGGGCAGATGATAGTGATTTAAATGCCCTCTTGGCACAGGCCGACAAAGATCCAACGCTTAGCTAAACACATAGTTTAGAGGCTGGACATCCCCTCATTCAGTCGGTATATAATCGGGTTCACAAATATATGGCAGAGTCTGACTTACGACTCGTTACCATCCGCCATATAATGTTATGATGCCCTGGTAGCTCAGTTGGTAGAGCAGCGGATTGAAAATCCGCGTGTCGGTGGTTCAAGTCCGCCCCGGGGCACCATTACTTCAATGACTTAGCGGATATGTCGCTTTGGTAGCTAGAAAATAGATACCAAATAGATACCACCGTGCAGCTATTTCACCCCCCCCTTATAGATACCCCTAAAGGGGTCTCGATATATGAAGGTGGAGGCGCTATTTAGGCGCTTTTCCAAAAGGACTTAGCTTTTTCGCCAATCAGGTCGACGTCTTCTCCGAGGTAATCAAAGATTGATTGTCTGAAGTTGTCAGCCTCTACTTGCCCAACCAAAAGCCGTAAAGACTTTATTGCCCGTGTTATCCGAAGTTGATTGTGATCGTATTTGGCAATCCACCTTTGGTTTCGATTTAGAAACTGAAAAACCATTCGGATGCTTTTATCAAGTTAGCTTGGGCGGCTGGGCTTTTTTTGATTTCGTCAATGTCTAGGTCAGATAGTACTGGCGCGCCATGGACTGATCCACTTGGTTCGTCCAAGGGAAACAGTCACTGCATATAATCATGTGTTTGCTCTGCCCGTTCGTCTAAGAATGCCAGAACCATTGAGAGAGTTCGGCCTCGATGATCAGGCGTTTTGCCTTCAAGAAATCCAACGATATCCATAAAGCAATGGTAGCCAAAGCTTCATACAAAATCGATACTTTTCAGTTTGTGTCTTGGGGCGCAACCATTGCGGATACATGCAATCAAATGTAACTTTATTAAACTAACGGCAGATAAAAAGTTTCAAAACCCCGTTAGGTAGGGTTACCTCTTTTTAGTCGGGTCAACTCTGTGACGATGTTCTCATATCCTTCTAAATAAGGATGAATTTCCGCAGCTTTTTG
>CATISA010000132.1 GCA_949529445.1 Alphaproteobacteria bacterium UBA4588 | reverse complement strand
TTTTGGTACCGACATCCTGAATGAGCAGGCAGAACCGATAGAAGAACATATCATGCACGAGATGATACCGTTTGATTACACTACGATAGGTGGGAAAGTTTTTAATACCCTTATCATATATGACACAGACCTTCATCTGCCTCATGAAACAGGTTCATATACTGATTATGAAACGGTTTTTATTCTTTGTCTGGATAATGAGCGACGACAGCTTGGTGTGAGTCACAATGTTCTGACCTTTAAAAAAGGACTGGTAGTGGATTTCCAAGCGCGATGCGCTGGTTCAGAGGTAATATCAGCAGATGACTTTGAGAGATTTGCCTCACAGAATGACGGTTTCGATGTTATTTATCCGTCGATTGGCGATAATCTGGATTATCTGAAACGGGTGCAGAATAATCATAATATATCTGTTCATTACCGTAAAAAACAGCAAGACTTATTTTGCTGGCAGTTTGCTCAAAAAGGGTTTTTTAATTTTAAACGGAATATCCCGCACATCATTGAGCGTTTTAAGTTGTCAGACTGCGCCACCTGATACATTGTCTTAGCAACAGCCTTTCCTGTTTGTTGTTCTGTTTAGACGGTCACAAAAGAATGAGATGTTTTTTCCCTATCCTTACAACCCTAATGCTGCTTATAGCTAGCCCGCCGCATGGTGAGGCACAGCACTGGCGCGGGCAGATGCCAGAGCTAGTAGGGCAGGGCACTCTGAGCGTGTTCTTTATGGATATTTATCTACTCAAGCTATACTCGCAGGATGGTACATTTTCACTGAACCGCGATTTTGTTCTAGAATTTACCTATAAGAGGCCCGTATCCAAAGATGTCATTATTGAGGCCTCATTGGATGAAATGAAAAAAGCTGGTGGTGCAGACGAAGCTCAACTTGCCTCATGGCGCGATAAGTTAGACAGCGCCCTTATCGATATGGAGGCTGATGAGACAGCTTCAGTTATCTTCTTAGAAGAGGGAATAATTACCTTTGTCTCGCCAAATAATCCCGCAGTTTCATTTCAGGATCCCTCGTTCAGAAACAGCTTTGCATTGATTTGGCTGGGAGATAAAACATCCCATCCATCACTGAGAAAAAAACTCCTCGGCAAATAGCTGCCTCAGGATGTCAGCCAGCTCCATTCTACCGCCGATACAATAGCTACCGAGATGAGCGCTTTAGTGGTATGCTACTCATTCATACAAAGGCAGAACAGCTTGTACCGAAGGTCGCGTTTTCATGAGAGCATCATGAGCTTTTAATTTTGGATAATCATCTAGTGAGACGCCATCTGGCCCCAGCCAGCGAGTAATTAAGGCAAGATAGGGGTCGCATAGTGAATAGGTTTCCCCGAGCACATAAGGGCCTTTGAAGTAATGGCTCTCTATTAACTTTGCGTAGCTCGCCATATTATCTGCCACCTTCGCTGTCATGCTGGCTAAGGCATTTTTATCATCAGCCCATCGTGACCCCCGGTGTTTGTGCGCATGGGCAACATGAACGGTTGAGGCAAGAAACATATTGAAGGCTTGCGCTTCGGCGAGAGCAAAAGGGTCTTGTGGTGCCAATTTTTTATCGGGAAACATTTGAGCGATATAGAGCAAAATAGCAGGATTCTCTGTTAATATGCCATTTGGCGTTGCCAAAGCTGGCACCCGGCCTTTGACATTAATAGAAAGAAATTTTGGCGAGGTTTGCTCCCCCTTGTCAAAGTCTATGTGTATCACTTCAAAATCAGCTTCGGCGTCATGAAGTAAAATATGCGGCGCATAAGCACAGGATTTTTTACAATAGTAGAGTGTTAGCATCGAGCCGCTCTCTTCTTTTTGTTACTTTTTGAATAAAATTAGCCTTATCAGACGCCATAAACCCCTGAATAGGATCGCCCTCACAAACGGATTTCGCAAAAAGCGCTGCGCATAAAAGCGCACCTTTGGCGATAAGGCTATTACAAATAATACGAGTATGCCAGCCGTTAAGGATATGATGATTATCTTTATCATTGCCCCAGAAGCCCCCCTGCTATCATAGGCATAAAGCTGCGCTCGCTTTCTCTTTCCCAGAGCATCACCTAAAGGGAGTATGCAGACCGGATGGAAAAAAATGAACCTAACTTCATTTTGCTCTCGTATATAGAGATAAGAAAAGGGAGAATAAAATGCAAAAAGAAATCGTTGGGCTATGGAAACTTGTAATGGACCATGCCCATAACCCGCTAAAAAATATCCCAAATTTGCAGGCGCGTCACATCATTCTTCAACTTTTAGCATGGATGTGGTGTGTTATCTTTGCGATGAGCATTGGCTCAATTACCGTTTTCGGGGTGTCTGCTGTTGCACATGCTCTACTTATCTCAGGCATTGTCATAACAGTTGCCACATTTGAGGTTGCAAGAGTTCGGCCCAATAATTTTGCTAACCTAGCAAGAGGCCTTAATGGCGAGCATGAATGATGCTAGAGGCGCGTTAAAAGGCCAGTAGTGACGCCCAGAAGGCGGAACACGTCTATGTGTAAGCCCTCACCAGTTAATCTCACATTCATAAAACTGTGATGTGCTTGGTTTAAATGGCATCGATGAAAAATATTCTTATTCTATGTACCGGCAATAGTTGTCGATCAATTTTGGCCGAGGCTTATATAAATAATATGAGTGACAAATGGCGTGCCTATTCGGCAGGATCTCGGCCAACTAGTGAGGTGCATCCGCTCGCTCTGGAAACTTTGGCATCTCAGGGGATTGATGCAAGTTATGTGCGGTCCAAAAACTGGCACGAATTTGCCGGATCTGATGCGCCGCATATGGATGTCATCGTCACAGTTTGTGACAATGCGGCCGGCGAAACCTGCCCGGCCTGGCCCGGTTATCCGACAACCTATCATTGGCCGTTTCCCGATCCGGCAAAATTTTCAGGCTCGGATGCTGCTGCTCACGCCCATTTTCGAAACGTGTTTGCCATGATAAAAAAACGCATTGACGATTTTTTGGCGGATGAGGGCTGACCATGGTTCGGAAATTGGTGGCAGAAGCGCTAGGGACCCTTATTCTGGTCTGTACTGTGGTCGGATCCGGCATTATGGCGGTCAATTTGGCCGAAGGAAATAATGCTGTCGCACTGCTCGGCAATACGCTGGCTACCGGTGCCATTTTGGTGGTTTTGATCACCGTGCTGGGGCCGCTATCTGGGGCGCATTTCAATCCGGCCGTATCGTTGGTTTTCCGCTTGAAAGGTGATTTGAGCAATCGTGATCTGTTAGCCTATGTCAGCGCACAATGTATCGGCGGTCTTGTGGGCACGGCCCTGGCGCATGCCATGTTTGAACTGCCTCTGTTCACCTCGTCGGTCAATATCCGAACCGGTCACGGTCAGTTCATTGCTGAGACGGTTGCGACCTTCGGTTTGGTTGTAACAATTTTGGGCGGTCTTAAATATCGGTCTGAGGCCGTGCCCATGCTGGTCGGACTTTACATTACCGCTGGCTATTGGTTTACCGCTTCGACCAGTTTTGCCAATCCTGCCGTCACTTTGGCGCGCGGCTTCACCGATAGTTTTTCCGGCATTCGACCGGTAGATATGCCACTGTTTTGGGCTGCACAAATCGTTGGCGCAGTTTTTGCCCTCGCCATGATGCGCGTTCTGATGACGGATGATGAGACGTCATAAATTAGCAATATGGTTCGCATTTTGGTCTACCGTCTGGTCTACCAAAAAATTCATGATCATAGCTCCGCACACAAATATGTGTGAAGATCAGTGTCTTGGATGATGAAATACGGTTCTTGAACGGTGTAAATGATGCCCAGAAGATATATTGTATTCCTCCGCTAGGCACTTTCATGAACAGCTACATAAGCATTACAGCCAGTTTACGTATCAGTGACTTACAGTCAACAGGCACATTCTGTGCGTCAGTTTGTACGTCAGTTTAGAAATCTTCGGGTAAT
>CATISA010000131.1 GCA_949529445.1 Alphaproteobacteria bacterium UBA4588 | reverse complement strand
CTTTCTGTTGCTGCCCTCAATCCCCATGCAGGTGATAATGGCAATTTCGGCACAGAGGAAATTGACGTTATCGCACCAGCTGTTCAGGCCCTTCAAGCACAACAGGTTAATTTGGATGGCCCCTGGCCCTCTGATACTGTGTTCTTGAAAGCCAAAGCGAAGGAAGTTGACGGCATTATTACTATGTATCATGACCAGGGTCAGATCGCGCTAAAGCTGATGGGGTTTGATCGCGGTGTTACAGTCCAAGGCGGCATTCCGTTTCCTGTAACAACACCAGCGCACGGCACAGCATTTGATATTGCAGGAACAGGAATAGCAGATGTAAAAGCGACCAGAGAAGCGTTTAATATTGCCTGCAATATGGCAGCAAACTGGGATAAATCAGATAGTGCCGCCTAGCCAAGTTTAGCCACCAAGCATGATAAATGTTAGAAACGAAAAAAGCGGGAGGTTACCCCGCTTTTTTATGATTAGATTTTCTAGTTGATGAATATGCTAGCTTCGTTGGGTAAGCTTCTGGAAGATATAGGGTCCGCACAACCCTAAAAAGGCAAGGAGTAGAAAGACAACAGCAAGCGGCTGGGTAAAAATTAACCACCACTCACCATCAAACATTTTGAGCGAGTTCTGCAGGTTGGTTTCAACCATCTCACCCAGAATAAGCCCAACGGCAATCGGCGCTACAGCAAAGCCGTGTCGGCGAGCAAAGAAACCAATCACACCAAAGACCATTACAATCCAGATATCAAGCAGTGAGGAGTTAAGCGAATAAGCGCCAATGACGCAAAGAGCAAAGACTATAGGCCATAGCAGAGTTGTAGGAATAAGCGATATACGTGCGAAAAATTTCGCCGCATAAAGGCCCATGAGTAAGAACATAAAGTTAGCAACAAGCATCGCGCCAAAAATCTGATAAACAGTGTCAACCTGCTCGGTAAACAGATAAGGACCTGGGCGAAGACCATGAACCATAAGCCCAACAAGAATGATCGCTGTTGTGCCACTGCCTGGGATACCAAGCACCATTGTTGGGACCATTGCACCGCCCGTTGCTGCATTATTAGCTGCTTCCGCACCCGCAATCCCCTCAACTGAACCCTTCCCGAATTCTTCTTTATTTTTTGACCATCGACGTGCTTCAGAATATCCGATCATAGAAGCGACTGTTGCGCCCTCGGCCGGGAGGATTCCAATAAATGTGCCTATCCCACATGAACGTAATACTGTTCGCCAAATCTTTTTATAATCCTCCTTAGTTGGCAGTTTAACAGCTTTTAAACCGATTGCTTCTGCGACTTCCTTTAGGCGTTTTGACTGCATGAGAAGTTCTGACATGGCAAACAGGCCAATCATAACCGGAACAAAAGCAAGGCCTTCGTATAACTCATAGTGACCAAATGTATATCTCTCAATACCAGTGACCCGCTCAGCACCAATAGTTGCCAACCAAACACCGAAGACACCGCCAATGATGTTTTTAACTGCTCCACCAGCACTAATGCTGGCAAGCATAGAAAGACCAAATACCGTAAGCGCAAAATATTCTGGAGGCCTGAATTCGTAGGCGACACGCGCTAATAACGGAGCCGCAATACAAAGGATTATTATTGAGAAAATACCACCAATCGTGCTTGCAACAACAGCAATACCTAGAGCACGACCCGCTTCACCGCGCTGCGCAAGCGGATATCCGTCAAATGTTGTGGCAGCCGCAGCAGATGTCCCCGGCGTATTAATTAGAATCGCTGTAATAGAGCCGGCAAACGTAGCTGACACATAAATTGTCGTAAGCACCGTTATCGCATGGACAGGCTCCATTGTAAGAGTAAAAGGCAACAGCAACGCTGCGCCAGTTGTAGAACCTAACCCTGGCAGAACACCAATGACGACACCGAGAATAGTGGTTACGAATATCAAAAAAAGCAAGTTGACGTCAAAGACTATGGATCCCATTGCTGCCAGTGCTTCTTGCATTAGACCGTTCTCCTAACCGTAATACCAGTTGGTAATAATGCCTCTTGGGAACCTAATCTGCAGAACCTTGTCGAAAAGGAAAAAGAGAGTGACGGGGGTAAGAATTGCGTTTAGTGCGGCAATAATAAGCCGGCGCTCGCCCCATAAGTAGCTCAATAAAAACATGATAATTGGAATTGCAATAAACATATCTGTGGTAATTGTAAGAGCAAAAAATAAAAGTAGTAAAATCATTGAGCCCCATGTTTCATGACCTTCTAGTGGCACAGGAGCGGGCTTGGCTTTTACCAGTTGAAGAAACAGCATCACACAGAGCACTAAATTCAATACCATCAGAAAGATAGGAAATGAGCGCGCTTGCATACTATCGCCAACAATCATCGGCGGTGATGTGTCTAACTGAAGAGAAAGACCAATAATAATGACTGAAAAAACTGCTATAATCGTAGGTATAGTAACTAATCTTAGTTCCATGAAATGAGCCCTTAATCATATGGTGCCTTGCCATGAGGCAAGGCACCATAATCAAAGTTGAATTCTGATGTTACTTAACCAGACCCATTGCTTTCAGTGCAGGGCCAAACTCATTAACCATCATCTTGATTTGCTTACCCCAAGCATCTGACGCCATTGGTGATGTTGAATCAAGACCTGAATTCATAAGGTATGCCTGATACATTGAATGTTTCATTGCCTTATCAAGACCGGCTTCCAACTCAGCAACACGAGCTCCATCTACACCAGCGTGCGTTACAAACCCACGTGTTGTGGACAATACAAGATCAACACCCAGCTCTTTAGATGTTTTTGCAGCTGGAATAGGATCCATACGTGCTTCGCCTAAAATAATAAGTGGACATAAATCACCTGCATCAATTGGAGCAGATGCTTCAGATAAGTTTAGAACACCTACGTCAACAGCGCCGGCAACAACCTGAGTTGCAAGCTGACCACCACCATCAAATGGGATATATTTTGGCATATCCTGACCGTTCTTCTTGGCCCAGAGATAAACTGTAATATGGTCGATTGTTCCTGTGTGCGTGCCACCATAAGAAATCTCATCACCATTTTTCACGCCAGCAAGAAATGCTTCTGGAGTGTCATATTTGGTTGTCTTACAGTTCACCATCAGGATTTGCGGGTCATTCGTTCCACGCATAATTGGTGCCATATCATCGACAGTTAGCTTTGTCTTGCCCATTGCCATTGAAATCGCATGACCAACTGTAAATGTGAGAATTGTGTTACCATCGGCTGGACGAGAACGGAAATATTCCATTGCAGCAGCACCGCCGCCGCCACGCTTGTTAACAACAACCATGTCCTGCTTCAGAGTACGGCGCGACCGCAACATCATCATACGTGAGTTAACGTCAGTTCCGCCACCGGCACCCGCATGGGTCACAACTTCAATAGCTGGCTTATCTGCAGAAATTGCAGGCGACGCTGTGACAAAAGCCGCTCCTGCAACGACAGCAAAAGTTGCTCCCGCTGACATCATTACTTTTAGTGAGTTCATTTTACTACTTCCTTCCCTAAACATAGAACTTGTGTTCTTTAGTGTAGTTTAGGTAAACATTATTTAATATGACTTGCAAGGATATCCTCAGACTTTTTTGCAGGACTTGTGCTTTGTCTTTTTTATTTCTACGCTATTGACTATGTTGAAAATTCAAGTTGGCGAGTTCATTGAGTCCTAATTTATGACTTATCATTACGAAACTGAGAAATGGGTGCGAGTTAAGCTCGACTCCGATGTTCTAAAACAATGTATGCAGAGAACGAATATCCGGCCATTAGTTGACATGATAAGCTGGCTGGCTCTTATGGGTGTGTTCGGCTGGCTAGCTGTTGAATATTGCGGCAGTTTTGCTGGTTTTATCTATCTTTTCATTTATGGTGTTCTTTATGGTTCAGCATCATCTGCACGTGAACATGAAACCGGACATGGCACAGCATTCAAGTCAAAAGCACTGAACCGAATATTCCACGAAATCACTAGTTTTTGTATTCTGCGCGAAACATTTTTGCGCAACCATGGACATGATTTACATCATCGCCACACCATAATTACAGACGTTGATCCTGAAATCGTGACACCAGCGCCACCAAAACTTTTTCAAATGGCGGTAAATCTGCTTCAGATTGAAAAATCTATTCGGGGATTTCCGTCTCTTATTGCTCATAGCTTTGGCTATTTACGTGCCACGGAAATCGCTGCCGGCCTAAAACTAAAACGCCAGACAATTTGGCTTGCCCGGCTCTGGCTTGCTATCCTTGGCAGTACAGTGGCCACGGCGCTATATCTGGAATCACTGTTGCCGATCCTGTTAATCGGCCCTCTACCAGCAATGTATGGCGGAACATTGCGGCATTTATTTGCGCTATCGCAGCATGTTGGTCTTGCTGTCAATGTGAATGACCACCGGTTAAATACGCGGACAATTATTTTAGGGCCACTCCT
>CATISA010000130.1 GCA_949529445.1 Alphaproteobacteria bacterium UBA4588 | reverse complement strand
TATCATCGGCGCGGTTGGTATTTCAGGAGATACATCCGACAATGACGAAATGGCCGCTATTGCGGGTATTCAGTCTATTGGTCTTGTTGCTGATACAGGTGCTTAATCTGCAGCGTTTAGCAAAGTTTTTAATTGGGGTTTTACTTATTTTATGAACATTATTACTGCGATTCGTGATGAGATGCTGGTTCCGATACACCCGGCAGGGTGGCCGTTTATCGGCCTTTTTGCTGCGGTAACGCTAGCAATTGGGTTTTTTGTTGATGCATTTTTTCTCATTGGTGTTCCAGCAACCTTGTGGTGTGTCTATTTTTTCCGGAATCCTGAGCGTATTACGCCAGTATCGCCTGACCTGATTATTGCGCCGGCCGATGGCCGTGTTATTGCAACAGGTGTTGAAGAGGCGCCTACTGAATTAGCATTGCCGGCGGGTAAATGGCGCTGTATTTGTATTTTCATGAATGTGTTTGATGTGCATGTAAACCGCAGTCCTTTTGCCGGAACGATTGGGCATCAGATTTATGTTAAAGGTAAATTTGTTAATGCGAGTCTTGATAAGGCACACCATGAAAATGAACGGATGGTCCAACGTCTTGATACCGGTGATAAACGTGCGCCCCATATTGGTATCGTGCAGATAGCAGGTCTTGTTGCACGCCGCATTCTATGTGATGTTCATGTTGATGATCAGCTTAATACTGGCCAGCTATTTGGTATTATTCGGTTTGGTAGCCGAGTAGATGTTTGGGTGCCGGAGAAAGTTGCGCCGCTTGTTCTTGTTGGGCAAAAGACGATTGCCGGTGAAACTGTTCTAGCCGACCTTTCTGGTAAGCGCTCGGAACCATGATAAAAAATATGTCGTCGTGGTTAAGTGGGCAGCCTTCGCTTGTTTGCTTTTTAACCTGATATTCTGACCTGTAACTTAATATACTGAGAAGTGATGGAGCCTTTTATCAAAAAACCTCGTGCCCCACGGAAAAAGTTTCGTACGGTTTCTTTTGGCTGGATTCTGCCGAATATGTTGACGATTGGCGGGCTCGTTTCAGGGCTTACAGCTTTTCGATTTGCGCTGGATCAGAACTGGTCGCTTGTTGTTGCAATGGTGGCGCTGGCAGCAATTTTTGATGCGCTAGACGGCAGGATGGCACGGTTACTCAAAACAACAAGTGTATTTGGTGCTGAATTAGACAGCTTATCTGATGCGATTGTGTTCGGGGTTGTTCCGGCGCTGTGCCTTTATCTCTGGGCTCTCGAAGATTCTGGCAATATCGCGTGGGGAACAGCACTCTTCTATGTTGTCTGTATCATATTACGGCTTGCCCGGTTTAATTCAGAATTGCCAGATAGACCGGATTACGCAAAATCATTTTTTACGGGGATACCAGCGCCAGCAGCAGGGTTTCTTGCGCTTCTGCCGATTGTTGCATTACATGAAATTGATGCCCCTATCTTGCGTGAACCAGCAATCGTCTCAGCTGTTCTTGTGCTTATCGGTGTTGGTGCGGTGAGCACAATGCCAACATTCAGCGGTAAAACATTATCTGTTTCAAGCAGTGCAGTGCTGCCGTTTCTTGCAATGGTTGCCCTGTTTGGAAGTCTGGTAGCTATTCAGCCTTGGACAGCCTATCTGGGATTAGCAGCGCTTTATGTTGTATCGTTTCCTTTCTCTGTTTGGTTCTTTTATCACCGTCGGCGCAGACATCTGAAAATGAGCGCGAAGTCAGACAAGTAAGAGAGCAGGCAGTTTCCATTAGGGGTTGATTGGTGGGTGATTCCCATTACACTCATAGCGGCGAGGGAGGCAAGGGTGACCCAAACTCTTCTAGATAGATGTGTGAAGCGGAATATCCGCATGACGGCCCAGCGTCAAATTATCATTAAGGTAATCGAAGGGTCTGATGATCACCCCGATGTGGACCAACTCTACATTAGGTCTGTTGCGCAAGATGATACGATATCAATCGCGACTGTTTACCGCACTGTAAAGCTACTTGAAGAAGTGGGTGTTATTGAGCGTATTGAATTTGGCGATGGCCGATCTCGTTATGAAGAGGCAGGCGAACATCATGAACATTTGATCGACATTGAGTCAGGTGAAGTGATTGAATTTTATCACGCGGAGCTTGAGAAGCTCAAAGCCAAAATAGCCGAAGATATGGGTTATGAGCTGGTTGACCACCGACTTGAGTTATTTGGCCGCAAGCTGAAATCCTAATTCCTGTGCCGTTTTTCTTGTTATTTAACAGCTATTGCCTAACAGCCTAGTATCGACCACACTTACGCTCATTATCAGTTTCCTGTTAATTATTTTAGGCGAAGTGGATTGGGGGGGACGAGTTATGCGTGAGGTTCTCTGGGGCCGGTTTTCGGTTTGGTTTTTTCTTATACTACTGACAGGGGCAAGTTTGATTGTCGGCTTTGTCGTGCCAGTTATCTGGAGTGTGACGGCTGTTGCTGGTATTTTGTCGCTTCAAGGCTGGCGTGATTACAAACAAAATAGACGTGCTGTTCTGTCTAACTACCCGATTATTGGGCATCTTAGGTTTTTCTTTGAGAGTATACGGCCAGAATTACGGCAGTATTTCTGGGAAGATGATGGCGATGAGCTGCCATTTTCACGTAATCAGCGAGCAATGGTTTATCAGCGGTCCAAAAATGTTCTGGCAGCCCGTCCGATGGGAACTCTTCTGAATGTTTATCAAGAGGACCATAACTGGCTTAATCATTCGATGATACCTACCGAAATTGATAATAAGGATTTCCGTTGCCGCGTTGGAGAAGGAGCCAAGGCGTATGATGTTGCATTGGTCAATATCTCAGGTACGTCTTTTGGTGCAATGTCTCCTCCTGCCATTCAGGCGATGAGCGCTGGGGCGCATCTTGGTGGGTTTGCCCATAATACCGGTGAAGGATCTTTTTCCTCCTACCATAAGGTAGGCGGCGGCGATATTATCTGGCAAATTTCAACAGGTTATTTTGGCTGCCGCACCAAAGATGGAACATTCTGTCCTAAGACATTTTCCAAGACGGCACGTGAAAAACAGATCAAGATGATAGAAATTAAACTGTCACAGAGTGCTAAGCCGGGGCATGGCGGGATGTTATTAGCGCCGAAAGTCACCCAAGAGATTGCAGAGACGCGTGGTATCGAACCTTTTAAAGATTG
>CATISA010000129.1 GCA_949529445.1 Alphaproteobacteria bacterium UBA4588 | reverse complement strand
GGCCTTGAATATGACCTTGATCTTTTTCAGATAGTCGCTGTTAGCCATTTCAATATGGGTGCGATGGAAAATAAAGGGCTTAATATCTTTAACAGCAAATTTGTGCTGGCAGATAAGCGCACTGCAACTGACACTGATTTAGATAATGTCGAAGCAATTATCGCGCATGAATATTTTCATAATTGGACTGGAAACCGTGTCACCTGCCGTGACTGGTTCCAGCTTACCCTAAAAGAAGGTCTAACGGTGTTCCGTGACCAGAGTTTTAGCGCTGACACGCATGATGAAGGGGTAAAGCGGGCAGCCGATGTTGCTGCATTACGCGCTGTTCAATTCCCAGAGGATGCGAGCCCGACAGCACACCCAATTCGGCCGGAGACCTATTCAGAAATCAATAATTTCTACACCCCCACAATTTATGAAAAAGGCGCTGAAATCATCAGAATGATGCACCGAATGCTAGGCGCTGACGGATTTCGTGCGGGGATGGACCTGTATTTTGCCCGACATGATGGGCAGGCAGTTACCTGTGATGATTTTGTCGCGGCAATGGCAGATGCCAATAATCGCGATTTAAGTGCATTTCAGCGTTGGTATTCACAAGCAGGCACGCCAACTGTGAGCGTTAAACGATCGGTGAAAAATAAATCGCTCATGCTCAATCTGACGCAGGCTCTACCAGAAACAGCTGCTAAAACGTTGCGCTTGCCGCAGCCAATTCCCATGAGCCTTGCCTTTTTTGCAGCAGATGGACGCCAGCTTTCTTTTAGTATTGATGGCGCCGCTGCGGGTACAGAGCAGGTTTATTTACTATCAGACGCTGAGGCCACAATTACGCTTGAGGCAAGCGATGGCGATATCACAAAGGCTGTTCCCTCTCTCTTGCGCGGTTTTTCAGCACCTGTGCGATTGGTCACCGATATTAGCCGCGCTGAGCTCTGCCATCTTATTGCCCATGACACAGATCCGTTTAATCGATATGAAGCGGCTCAGAGCTTGTTTCAGCACAATATTACAGCACGCCTTAATGGCAAAGCCGATGAAACAGGCGAGCGCCAGCTTGCTGATGCTCTAATCTCTTTGCTTCAGGATGTATCTTTGCTGGATGATTTCAAAGCGCTAGCCCTCGGCTTGCCTAGTCAGGCTGATAGTGAACAACAAAATAGGCCAGCAGACCCGCCTGCTATCTGGCAGGCGCGCAATGATGTCCAAGCTACCCTTGGGTGTTTGCTGATTAGCGAGATTGCTGACCGGCTTGCAGCGCCAGCGCAATTGGAAACAGCGGCTCAGAGAAGCCTCCAGAACAGATTATTACTCCTTGGCTGTGCAGCAGAAGATACAGCATCGTTAGGCATCGCGGCAACACAAGCTAACATAGACGTAATGAGCCTTTCTATGGGCGCCTTAGCCGCCCTTAACAGCCTTGATTGCCCAGAGCGCGATGCCGCGCTTTCAGCCTTCCATGATAAATGGTCTGAAGAGCCTCTGGTACTTGAAAAATGGTTTGCCCTAGAAGCTGGTTCACCCATTGGAGGGACAGTAGAGCGGCTTGCCACGCTTATGGAACATCGTCAGTTTGATATAAAAAATCCGAATAAGATTCGCTCTGTCCTTGGTGTATTTGCTGCTGCTAATCCACGTCAATTCCATAAAGATGACGGCTCAGGATATCAGTTTATCGCATCACAGCTTGCTATATTGGATAAACGTAATCCGCAAATTGCCGCCCGTCTCGGCCTTACATTGACGCGGTTTCAGCATTATGCCCCAGCTCGGCAGGCGTTAATGCAGGATGCTTTGGCAGTCTTGTCCAAAAACAGTTTATCAGCTGACTTGTCTGAAGTCGT
>CATISA010000128.1 GCA_949529445.1 Alphaproteobacteria bacterium UBA4588 | reverse complement strand
CTCTTGGTCGCTTAGCAGCACTGCCGCCGCAGCCCGTCCTTTTTATCAGTATAGTGTTTTGGCTTATCCCCTTATGGCTTGTCGCGGGACCCGCTGGCCTGATAGCGGCTTGCCTTGGCGGTATCCTGCTTCTCTGGACTGGCAGAATAGCAACAACTAAGCTGGGTGGCATAACAGGTGATATTATCGGTAGTGCTATCCTGTTGTCTGAAACAGCTTTTCTGATTGGTCTTGTTGGCGTTTTGGCATGAATAATTCTCCAGTTACACGGTTTATTTGGATACGCCATGCGCCGGTGGAAAAAGAAAAAGGGTATGTTCCTGACTATGACCCGAATGCCCGTTACAATGCCAGCGCCGCTGAACAATTAGGGCGCGTTATGCCTGAGAATGCGCACTGGGTTATCAGTCCGCTAAAGCGTACACGCCAGACAGCAGAACAGGTCAGACAGCACCTTAACCATCAAGCACAGTATCCACTTAGTGAGCATATTGAACCAGATATCATTGAGCAGGATTTAGGGAGCTGGGCCGGTGCACAACTTGCTGATGTCTGGGAAGAGCTTGCCCCACTACCAAAACATAATTTTTCTTTTCAACGGGCCGAAACACAGCCTCCAAATGGCGAAAGATTTGCTGACCAATGTCTGCGCATCGCTACCTATCTTCATACTCAAGAAGTGCGTATTGCAGCTGAAAAAGACACCAGAACGCATGTCATGTTTGCCCATGCTCACACAATTCGGGCCGTTATTTCCCATTGTTTTAGGCTAGACCCTGACAGAGCCCTTAGCATTGCCATTGATAATTATAGCCGCACCATCTTTGATTATTTGCCGCCAGAACCAGAGGGTAACAGCACCCTAACGCCTGCTGGTGGAAATTGGCAATTACGGGGGCTGAACATACCAGCAACTGAACCTTAATGCGTGTTAGCAACATCCTCTGTTGGTGATGAAATGCCATGTGATGTGGCCAGCTGGCGGGTGCCGCGTGGGTCTACCCAGCCGATTGTGCCATCTGCGCGAACATAGACCATATTCAGACCCAGATGGCCTGCATGCCGGAATAACAGGCAACTCTCACGACTGAGTTCGAGTCGCATAACCGCTTGATCCACACTAAGTATTTCGACTTCATAGGATAATTCTGCGATGACTGGCAAAGCCTCATCTTCGTCATTTTCCGGCTCATCTAAACTCTCATCAAGGTGACTATCAACACCAGCATAAATTGCCATTGGCACTTGCAAAACTTCATCCTGTTCCGGTGCTGGACGATGATTCTTCAGGCGTCTTTTGTGCCGTCGGAGTCTTTTTTCTGAATGTTCAAGGGCCATATCCAGCGCAGAATGCGCATCGCGCGCGCTTCCAGTTGCTTCCATTTCCATTCGATTGGTTAGGTTAACACGGATACGCACTGTAAAGATGGCCTCATCTTTATCCAAAGTGACATGTCCACTAACAGCATTCTGAAAATATTTTGCAACAACATCATTTAGCCTATCACGGCTATGCTCTTGAAAAGCGATGCCAGTATCGACGTTTTTCCCTGAAACGGTAATGACCACAGAACAACCTCCATAACGAGTGGGTGGGCACCACATCTCATATCTGGCAGCTGGGTAGCAGCACCACATAAACCGGCTGCCGCAGGAGAATGGCACATGGTGCGCCATATGTTTAACAGTGACATTGTTTTCGTCCCGTGGCAAGTGTATCCGCCTGCATTAGCATTTCGACGAGATAGACAGCCCAAATGATAAAAAACACTTCTTTATCACTATGCATCCTGCAAATTTTATCATTTCAATTGTTCGCTCCGCAGACCAATAGACAGCCTGCCATCAGTAACGTTATCAACACCATGCAACGGCCGATCTGCAGCAGAGGCCAACCCTTTAAAACCAGGTGCTGCCAGCAGAACAAGCTGTCCTGGACTATCATCTATTACCTGCCGCCCTGCGCCCTCACGGGTCGTACAGCCATATAATGTTGATGTACCAGACAGGGTTATAATGATAACGATATTCCGGTAGCGAAGTCCGTCTTTATGGATCCCGATACCGCGTGATTGTGCGTGATAACGTTGCACAGCACAATCGTTTAGCACTATGTCGCTTTCAAAGATATCATTCTTCTGGCCAATCTGGTTCAACCCCTTCTCAAGAAGAGATGCGACAGCATCAAGGCTTGCGATACGCGGCGCCGGAAAACAGACCTGAAAATCCTGATGGACTCCATTACCAACCACAGATTGTGCGTCTCTGAATGGCAAAGTTGATACATCTTTGCGCATCTGTTGTACTTCATCTTCAGTAAAAAAAGGGCAGCTTATATAAGGCATATGACACAATGCCTGAACAGCTGCGCTAAGAGCCTGCAAACGTGCGTCACTCAGCGCAAAAAGGCCGCCCGTCACGTGTCACCGTGATTGAGAAGAAACTCAACCTTGGCGCGGCATGTCGCACAAACAAGGTTTTGAGAGCGACGGTGCCGTTCCGCTTCAAAACAGCCATTCGGGCAGCGCATTTTCCACTTCGCATGTGAAAAGGTAAGAGTATGACATCTAGTGGCCGTACAGCCTATCTCACGGGCTTTTTGACGCCAGACAGCATCATGACCATGAAACGGCCCAACGAGGGCGTGAGCTATTTCATGCAATAATGTGTCGCGAATATGATTTTCTTCGGCATAGCGCACATAATGACGTGACAGTGAGATGATTTTATTCGTGTAATCACATTGACCTGCACGCCGACGTGCGTGGTCCAGACGCAAACGCCATCCTAACAGGCCATAATGGGCCATCATTTCAGCCCCCATCTCCAGAACATACTGGTGCGGGCGACTCACTCCCTCCGGCATAACAGCAACACTCTTTTCTGCTCAATTATTATATGTCGTAGCTTTACATAAAATGCCTTAGAGACGGGGTAATGTCCAGCGTGTGGGCGCTGTAACCCGTAGCCCAAATTGTTGGGAAGCCTGGCACAGGCTATGCGCAATACTGAGCCCAAAACTGCGCGGGATCATCACATCAAATACAGCATTATGCCGGCCATAAACATGAACCGGCACATGATGCATTCCTGTTGCCCAAAACGCGCCGTTTCTGGCTGTCAAATCAAGCGCACACATTCGATTTAACACCGTACAAGCCGCTGGCCCTGAAACTCTGATAACCGTCTTGCTGCCGGTCATATCAGTGGGATAGTACATCGCCCCATTTGCCAGCAAGCCCGCTCTTACTGGGTGGCGTGAGGCGATCCAGAATTTTGTTGGTTCAGCCCGCATAACCACAGCTGCTGTGCCGCGGATAGATGATGACAGAGCTGGCAGGCCCGTAATGCCACACTGTTTTTTCATAAAGGCGGCACAATCATCCATCTGGCGGGCAAACGCTGAAAGCTGAAACAGGTTCATGTCTGTGATTTCAGTGATCGTGACCTGCGGGCCTGCTTTGCTAATAAGGCCAAAATTACCGTCTGGAAGGTGCCCATGAAGGGCTGTCTGCTTACCCATTTTGTCTTCCTCCGTCCGGATCAAACATATGCGGGCTAACAATTTCACCCTCAATTGTTGCGCCACGCACAGGATCAGCAATCATAACCGTCTTGCCTTTCCACGCCTCATATCCACCAGAAACAAACCCTAACCCAATCCAGTGACCAAGTGCAGGCGAATGGGTTACTGCTGTTACCCAACCTTTACCAAAGCCAGAAACAGCGCCTGGTTCACACAAAATTGCGCCCGTACCGAATGACTTATTTTTCTCTTTTGGGAATATCCCAACAAGGCGCGGCCGAGACTCATCCATCAGGCCAGAACGTTTGCGTAATACCGACCCTATATAAGGTTTTGTCTTAGATGCCATCTTTGCAAAACCAGCATCCTCTAATGTCACACGGCCATCAAGCTCTGCGCCGGTCACATGCCCTTTTTCTATTCTGAGCGTCCCGAGCGATTCCATCCCATAAGGAGAGCCCCCGGCTAATGCGACATGTTCTGCCAGATGCACCCAGACAGCATTACCAAAATCAGCCGGCACATAGATTTCCCATGCCCGTTCTCCTGAAAACGAAATACGCGCCGCACGGAACGGTATTACTGCTCCACCAAGTTTAAGTTCAGCCGACTGCACCCCCATAAAAGGAAAGGCATTATTTGACCAGTCAAGCGCTGGCAATGCTCCGGTGAGCACCTGCCGCGCCAAAGGGCCTGCAACAGCAATACCGGCCCAGTAATCAGAGACTGAGCTTACATGCACCTCAAGGTTTGTCATCCTGGTCTGAAGCAACTCTTCAAGGAACAACATCACAGGTCCAGCCTGTGCAGTCGTTGTTGTCATGAAATATTCATCATCAGAAAGCCGCCATGTTGTGCCATCATCCATGACATGACCATCATCTCGAAGCATAATACCGTAGCGCGCCTTACCCACCGGTAGTTTGGCAAAGGCATTAATATAAATCTGATTTAAAAATTCAGTTGCGTCTGGTCCCTGAATGGCAATTTTGCCCAGAGTAGATACATCAACCATGCCAACGGTCTGACGCACAATGGCGGCTTCTCTTATGTAGGCTTCATCCATTGTCTCGCCATTTTGCGGATAATACCATGCGCGCTTCCAATATCCTACATCCATCATAACAGCGCCTGTAGCAAGATGTGCATCATGCATGGGCGTGCGCCGGGTTGGCCACCAATCAGATCCTGATGAGCGGCCTGCTAGCACCCCGATAGAAACAGGGGTAAAGGGTGGGCGAAATGTTGTAATGCCGCTCTCAGCAATCGGCATATTACGCGCCTCAGCCATTGTTGCCAGTCCAAGTATGTTGCCCATACGTCCCTGATCTGTTGCCATGCCGAGGGTTGTATATCGCTTCATATGCTCAACAGACACAAATCCTTCTGAATGAGCCTGGCGGATATCGGCTGTTGTGACATCATGCTGGGGGTCGATAAAGCTTTTCAGTGATCGCCCCTGAATGTTAATTTCAAATAGCGGCATAGCAGGTGTTTGCCAGCCGCGGAAAATCTCTGTTTCTGCGTCCCGTCTACGGGGCCGCAAAATATGTGATACAGCCACATCAGCTGAGGCTAGGCATGCCTCATTATCATAAAATCCGTCTGCGGACCCCACAACATGAATAGCTTCAGTTGTTGGGCCACTCCGGAATGCTTGAATATCGGCATCCCATACAGGCTTAACCCCACGATGCGAGAGCAAATTCACAACGGGTGAATATCCACCAGACATCCCAATAACATCTGCGCCAATCATTCTATTATCTGAGTGAACTAAACCATCACTATCGCACATACCGACCTCAAGACCGGCAACTCCCCTACCGCCAGCCACTTGAACCGGCACTGTTTCAAACATTATATCAAGTCCAACCCGTTTGGCAGCTTCCTGTGCATCGGTATAACAGGGCCGCGCATCAAGAACGCATATTTTCATACCGGCTTCGGCGAGTTGCAGAGCATCATCATAAGTGCCATCATGACTGGTTGCCATAATACATGATTGACCTGCTGAAACACCAAACCGGCCAGCATAACGAGCAATAGCATGGGCAAGCATGACACCTGGCCGATCATTATTGCCAAAGGCCAAGCCACGTTCCAATGCCCCTGAGGCAAGCACAATCTGTTGCGGTCTAACAATGTGGAAAATTTCCCGCGGCAGGCTTTCATGCGGCGCACTTAAATGGTCTGTAACACGTTCAACCAATCCTGTAACAAGACCATCATAGAGCCCAAATGCTGTTGTCCGAATCATAATCTGGCCACCGGCCCGCGTCAGCCGCGACTGCATTTCAGCAATAAAAGCAGCGTCCCGTGCATTATTCCGGGACAAAAGCTGTCCGCCACAGGCAAAATCCTGTTCGACCAGCATAACAGACTGCCCCGCTTCCGCTAACTGAACCGCCGTCCAAAGACCAGACGGCCCAGCCCCGACCACTAATATATCGCAATGATGATGTGCAATATCATAAGTAGCAGGGTCCGCATCCCGTGATGCAACGCCAAGACCTGCTGCTTTACGGATAAAATATTCAAAAATCATCCAGAAACGCGTTCCTGAAAAAGGACCAACAAAGGTTTTATAATAAAACCCAGCCGTAAGAAACGGCGCAATCAGGCTATTTACAGCCCCCAAATCATAACGAACATTTGGAAAGGCATTTTGTGACCGAACAATAAGACCATCATGAATTTCAGCAATCGTACCTTTGACATTGGGAGTGCGGTTCGCATTATCTCCAACCGTAAACAGCGCCCCTGATTCTTCAGGGCCTGCCGAATTGATGCCCCGTGGCCTGTGGTATTTAAAGGAACGCCCGACAATCTGATGCCCAGATGCCATCAGGGCTGAAGCTATTGTATCGCCCGCGAAGCCTTGTACCGGCATGCCGTCATACTGAAATGTAATTGGCTTTTTGCGGTCTATCAGACCGCCAGAGGCAAAACGTGACCCTGTCATCTCCGCCTCCTCTAAGACCGCTTTTTTGCAGTAGCAGGCTGTTTAAGCGCTGCTGCTATTTTGGGATGGGCTGGCTTAATCTTACCAATAACATGGGTAAGCGTATCGCGCTCTACCAACAGGACCGTCCGGCAACCAAAGGTATGATGCCATTTTTCAATATGACGCCCGCGTGGATTTTCCCGCAAGTAAACAGCATTAAACCAATCGTCCTGATTTTCATTGGCCAGCTTTGGATAGGTAATGCTGCCATCTTCGAGATAGGTAAATTCATCATGGTCACGAAGACCGCATACCGGGCATTCTAATCTCAACATAGCGCGCCGCTCCTAATGCGATTTCGGGTAAGGACCATGACCGGATTCATCTAGCATATGTCCTGTTTTATAGCGATCAAGCGTCAATAGTTTATTAACATCATGTGGCGCATCATGCGCAATCGTATGCGCAAAACACCACCCCGATGCCGGCGTTGCCTTGAAGCCGCCATAGCACCAGCCTGCATTAAGATACAGCCCGTCAAGATCGGTTTTGGTAATGAAAGGAGAGCCATCCATCGACATATCCATTATTCCTGCCCATTGACGTAGCAGCTTAACCCGGCCAAGCGCTGGCATCATGTTCATAGCACAGCTTGCAACATCACTGTAAAGCGGCAGATTACCTTTCTGGGCATAGGAATTATAGCCATCAAGATTACCACCAAAGACCATACCGCCCTTATCAGATTGGCTTATATAGAAATGACCATGTCCAACGCCATAAACAACAACTGAGTCCAAAAACGGCTTAATCGGCTCCGAGACGAAGGCCTGCAACTTATGACTTTCGATTGGCAGTCTGCCAAGACCAGCTTTGTGGGCAAGAAGCGACGTTGAGCCTGCAACTGCCATACCGACTTTCTCAGCCCGAATTTCACCGCAGCTTGTCTCAACACCGACAAGCCGGCCTCCTGTGCTGATAAAGCCTGTAACTTCGCAGTTCTGGATAATATCAACACCCAGGTTTGATGCCGCCCGTGCAAAACCCCAATTGACGGCATCATGGCGAGCTGTTCCAGCACGTCCTTGATATAAAGCGCCTAGGATAGGCAAACGCGCTTCCTGACTATAATTGAGATGCGGCACTTTACTAATCAACTGGTCGCGGTCGAGCAACTCGCCATCAATACCATTGAGCCGCATGATATTATATTTGCGGATCATGGCATCACGCTGTCCCGGCGTGAAAAACAGATTAAGGTGACCACGTTGGCTGAACATCACATTATAGTTCAATTCCTGCGACAGGTTTTCCCATAATTTCAAAGAATGCTCATAGAATTCCGTATTACCTTCCATAAAATAATTGGAACGCACAATTGTTGTATTTCGGCCCGCGTTACCGCCACCAATCCAGCCCTTTTCGATAACAGCAACATTGAAAATGCCATGGTTTTTAGCCAGATAATAGGCTGTTGCCAGACCATGCCCGCCACCGCCAATAATGATGACATCATATGATGATTTGGGAGAAGCATCGCGCCAGGCGGGGTCCCAGCTCTTATTGCCGGTAAGTCCCTGTTTTAAAATTTGCCATGCAGAATAGCGTGCCATCTAAATATTTAATCCCAACATAGTTCAAAAGAGCTATCGAAACATCCCAATAACAAATTGAAAGCCTAAACTCTAAAAGTCCAGATTTTCGTTCAAAATCGCCATTAAAAGAACAAGGGGCGACCCAAAAGTTAGCCAGAAACATCTATTCCGCTTCGTGGACTGCCAACCATTTAATAATAGGGCCTACCGGATAAAGCCAGACCAAGCCTGCCACCAGATAAAAAACAATATCAGTCATCCAGTGCCAGCCAACAAATATATCCGCAACCATCATGCACACTGCCACATATAAAATAAGTGCTGGGATGATACCAACAGCTACAAGAAGATGTCTCCACCGCATAAAGAATACCTTTTTGATGAGATATAAAATGTTGCTTAGATGTGACTTAGGACATCAGCCAACCAATGACAAGTCGCAACCCGAGAAGTCCTAAGGCTACATGCGAGATATGATAAAACCATTCATCAGAGAGCTTTGTTGCCATCCATTTTCCAGCCACAACACCAAGCGGAATAAGGGGAAGCAAACAAACGCTGACAAAAAGAGTTTGTGGTGTCAGCATTTCCAAATCAAAAAAGAAGGGGAGTTTTAAAAGATTGATGAAAAAGAAATAATAAGCAAGCGTGCCGATTAGAAAAAATCGGTGCAAACGAAGTGGAAGCATTAGCACCTGAACCGGAATTCCTCCTGTTAGAGACACAAAACTGGAAAACCCAGACAAGCCACTCCAGAACACAGCGCGCTGGATAAATTTTTTCCGTAACAACCGCCGCCGCGCTGCCGCCCTTCCATCAAAAACAGGCTTCACTATTCGCCAGAAATAACGAGCCGCCGTAAACAGAGCAACAAGACCAATAACAGCTTTCAAGGCACCATCGTCAATGTAGGCAAATAGTAAGTAGCCTAAATACTGTCCGACAGCAGCGGCAATCACCATGACAATCAAAAATCGACGAACAGCAAAGCGACGCCATATCAAGATAGCCCATACATCACAAACAAGGTAAAGCGGCAACAAAATAGCCAATGCTGTCTTAGCTGGCAATAACGTTAAAAGCAGCGGGGCAGATAATGCACCCATCGACCCGCCAAAACCTGATTTGGCAATCGCAACCAGAAAAACGGCAAGCCCGCATATCAACCAGAACAACAAATCTGCATTCGCCAGAAAGCCTTGCGCCATCAGCGTATCAAACATGCCTAATATCATTCTGATTACCTTTTAACGCTCAACGGACTTAACCGGCAAAGGACGCGGCGCATTTACACCAGAAAGCGCAAAATCATCGGCAAAAAATGATGCCATATCTTTCAACCGCCACCGTTCATAATGCCACACATCACCCGCGGTTAGTGTTGCATCAGGACAATAAATTTCAGCCCTGTGAAGCCCGCCAGATATGCGCACATCAACCAAAACTCTGTGATAATGCACCCCTTCAAAGTCATCGAGTAGCCGCATTGCCTCATTAGAAATATTTTGAACCAGAAGCCCAATAGATAACCCGCCCCTCTGCTCAACAAGCATAGGATAATGTGCGCCAACTACACAACGCGGCTGATATCCTTCCAGGCAAGCATCCTGCATCTGCTCAGAACAGAAATCTTTTCCTAACACAGCAACGCGCACCTCATGGGCTCGTAAACTGCCATAGAAAAACAAAGAATACCCTTCTGCTCTGCTCATAACGCTGCCTCATCACTTCTTTTTCGGTTTTACATAGCTTTGAGCAAATCTTCGCCCTGAAATGATTGCTGCATCACCATGCTTGTCATAGAGCTGATCGAGTGCCTGCTCTAGACTATCTTGTTTCTGCGCCCCCTCATCCATGAGGTCAAGCAACGCAGCACCGCCAGCAGGTTGAAGAGCATCAACACCCAAGCCAAGCAATCGATAGAATTTGCCCGGTCCAACCTCTCTTGATAAAAGCGATATCACTTCATCCAGAATTCGATGCGCCTTATCGGTCGGAGGTGATAACGGCGCACTGCGGGTAAGAATGCGGTGGTCAGTCTGTTTTAGCTTAAGCGTAACCCGACCACCATAAAGGTTATTCTGCTTTAACCGACGAGATACGGTAAGCGAGAGTGTATCTGCAATAGCCGTCAATTCACCCTTATCTGACACGTCATGCAAAAAAGTTGTTTCCGATGAAATACTTTTAGTAGCACGATGCGGCGTTACAGCCCGCCTATCCTCACCGCGGGCAAGCGCTGTTATTCGGCCAGCATCACGCCCTAAATGCTGTTTAAGCAAATATTCAGGCGCCGCAAGAAGCTGACCGCATGTCTGGATATTTTCAGCGGCCAAGCGCGCAGTAGATGTTTTGCCCATCCCAAATAAAATATTAACCGGCTTGTCAGCCAACCATGCAGGCGCTTCTTTTCCTCCGATTACATAAAACCCATCTGGCTTATCCTGATCAGATGCTATCTTTGCCAGTGATTTATTGGCTGCCAAACCAACTGAAACCGTAATGCCTATCTCTTTCAATATGGTCTGCTGCAGGGCGGCAAGCGCCTCTGCTGGACATTTCCTGTGAAGCTGATTCGTACCGGATAAATCAAGAAAGGCTTCGTCAATTGATAGCGGTTCAACCAGCGGCGTCAAAGAACGCATCGCTTCCCTGATCTCATGACCAACTTTATTATAATGCGCCATCCGTGGCTTTATGATGGTGAGATCGGGACAAGCTCGGCGCGCCTGCCAGCTTGGCATAGCCGAACGGATTCCATATTGGCGGGCGACATAGCACGCTGCTGCCACAACGCCGCGCGACCCGCCACCCACAATAATAGGCTTATCACGCAGGTCCGGATTATCGCGTTTTTCAACTGAGGCATAAAAAGCATCACAATCCAGATGAGCGATAGTCAAGGAAAAGAGCTCTTCATGAGCAACAATCCGGGACGAGTCGCATTGTGGGCATGATGACAATATCTTAATGCCACCCAGATACCCAGATGCAAGACACGCACGGCACACAAATTCAATGGCCTGCCTATCAGCACCCGCAGCTCCCCTCATATTATTGCCATCATAATTCTCACTATGTTTCATACCATTAAAATAGTACTGCCAATTACGCCCCTCCGTCACCCGTAAAAAGAGGCTAGACAGGCCCAGATTTATAAAAAAGTAATGCGACACACCCCCCTCTTTTTTCATAAAAAGACGTGTTTTACTAAGCAGATAGAAACCCCTGTATATTAAAAGGAAATAATATTACCATCTTTGGAACAAAATCGAATATTTTGAATCAGAAAGTTTAATTATTGATATGAAAATTTCCTTTTATGAAATTTTCAAGATATTGTTTTTTATCACTTTACAAATCATATAGGTCAGTATATATGTCCTATTATGAGAACTCGGTCTGAATGTATATCAGACCTCGTCTCCATAACCACATAACCATATAACACATCAATATGATGGACTTGCCGCTTTTCCTCCACGCGACAGATCCGACTATGTCTTAAAAAGGATTTCGCTATGACACAGACAACAGCATCAAATGACAACACACCTGGCCTATTTGACCGTTTGACAAACTGGGTTCAGACATCATCAGCTCGCAGTGCACTCAGCCGTCTTGACGACCATTCTTTGGGTCAAATTGGTATCACACGCTCTGAAATCAATGAATTTGTTCGCTCATGGACTGATAAGTCAGAGCAGGACAACGTTGCTTAATTATTAACGATGAAACGGATTTGTTTCATTGGTTCGCGCCCGAGAATGACTGCCTTTTTTCCTCCCCCCAGAGTAAATAGTAAACAGTCATAATTCTTGGAGCGCATATCTCAGGGCTGTCCTTTTATAAAAAAGGACGGCCCTGATTTTTTTTGAGCGCAGATGAAGGGCAGGAAAGCTTAATTTTTAGCTTGCATCACGCCATGGTGCAGGCGGCATATCAGGTGCCAATGTAACCTGATACCCCGCTGCATGAGCCGCAAACTCTGTTATCCATGCTTCCAAAGACGGCGCATGCTCACGCCAGTCTAAAAGCGCGCGCAAATCCAAATAATCCAGAAGACAGGCAAGACTGATTTCTGCTGCATTTGGCGTTGCCCCATTTTCGTAACTGCTCGTCTGTTCAGCAAGAGCCACAAGCGCGCGCTCAATCTTGCCCTTTTGATAATCAACAAAGCTCTCAACACGTTGTTCTGCTGTCCGGAATCGTCCCTCATACACCATTAAAATGGCAGCATCCATGGCACCATCAGCAAGCGCAACCTTTGTGAGCACGTCAAACCGTGTAGGTCCTGATACGGGAAAGAGAGAACTTTTTTCACCCGCTTCACTATCGATAAATTCCATAATCACACGGCTATCATAGAGCGGCATTCCGTTCGCTGACAGGGTTGGAAGCTTGCCAAGTGGGTTCAATTTTTTGAATTCAGAATCAGGGTCACCGGTATCACCAATCCGAACTTCAACATTATCCTGCATCCCCGTAGCATAGAGAGCGAGTTTGATTTTACGGCCAAATGGAGAGGCTGGAGATGAGAACAGAATCATATGTTTATCCTTTGATGAGAAGAGCCAGTTGAGCAGGTATATATTATCTGGGCTAACGGCTAATAAGTAATGCTAATCGGATAGAAGCCTGCCAAGAGCAGTGATGATCTGGTCAGACGTAATATCTGTCAAGCATGGTTGTTCTTTTCCATTCACGAGAGAAGGCGGTGCAAGCGGCGCATTATGGCCGCGATAATCCAGCACATCACCATCTGAATAAAACAGAACAGCTGATTTCACATTACAGTTCATCGCAAGATTGGCAGAAAAACTATCAACGCCTAAATAAGCATCTGCTAAATGATATAACGCAATATCACTCTCTATACCGCGCCATAACGTATCTGTATCCACAATGTTGCTGACCTGTCCGGACGCGGTGAGCATGGCATAGGCCTGAGCATGATATTCACGTGCGTCAGGTCCAGAATTTATCATAATACTGGCACCAAAATGATTCATGACATGACGCAAAACTGTAACGGCATGATCAATAGGCCATCGGCGTGCCGCATCAGCAGCAAATAAATTAACGACAATGAGAGGCCGCCGAAGATGCTTAAAACTATGGCGAACTGCTGCTAACTTGCCCGGATCAGGCTGAATTGTCGGATTAAGCTCATCGAGAACAAGGCCTTTTGCACTCAAACACTCATCAAGTGCCGCAATAAATGGGCGATGCCCCCATAATGTGCGACGTTCCCCCCCGTCACTAAGTAAAAGCGGTGTATCTACTACCCATCTATCGAACCAGCGTGCACTCAACCCATGACGCGCAGGAATGCCAGCAAGATAGGCAGCAATTTTAAAATTGCCCGATTTATGCATAAACCATGCATCTGAATATCCGCCTTCTTTTATATCTCGAACAGCTGCGAGAAACGCGACAGGGGCTGCTAGCCTGCGCAATGGTGATATATCTATAATCTGGCCAATCCAGTCACATCCCACAGCAATACGACGCATAATAGGGGCATGAATACAGCCAACATCAATGGTTCCAGAGGTCGTTGTGCTGGCAAGAGCACGCATTTGCGTAAAATGATAGAGCTGGTCACCAATACCGCCGCTTACAAAGGCAATGAGCTTTACCTCCTGCATTTTTACACGTCTCCCTCTTATCTCTGTCAGTAATCTGACTGCATCATTTAAGAACAGGCTTTGCAAATATATTAGCTGACCTTTATAACCTCACAGCATACTATTTTGAAAGCTGGTACTAGTTGAAACAGGTCTATTTTACGTAGAACCAGCACCAACCGTGAAGAAAGACTCTGAAATGATACTGTCCATTCCTGTATCCGTCGGTGAAATCATGGATAAAATTACAATCCTTGAGATTAAGTCAGAACGGATTGCAGCTGCTGAGAAAGTTGCGAATGTGATAACAGAGCTTGATACGCTTCGCCCTCTTGTCACACACGATGCGCTGAACACGCCCACTATTAAAGCGTTGATTGCTGAGCTTAAGGATATTAACGAGGCATTGTGGGATATTGAAGACGATATTCGAGAAAAAGAATACGCTCAGGATTTTGGCGACGCCTTTATTGCACTTGCTCGAGCGGTCTATGTGACCAATGATAAGCGGGCAGAGGTGAAAAAACAGATTAATCTTGCAACAGGTTCTACCCTTGTTGAAGAAAAATCATACGAAGATTATCGCTAGCGAGCGCCTCACCTGTTGACATTCTGTCAGCTACGCGTAAACCCTTATCCATCAGGTAGGCAGTGCTTGCTTGTCGGCGTGGCTTAACGGTCGCATAACCAACCCATGTCCTTTCGGACGCGCATCGCGAATGGCAAAAGAGCTTTTTTGTGATTAACATTATTCATACAAAATCTGAAATGCAGGCTGAGGTCGCGCGCTGGCGAGATGCCGGATTGAGCGTTGCACTTGTGCCGACGATGGGCAGCCTTCATGAAGGGCATCTGTCGCTGGTACAACAAGCTGCTTTGCAGGCTGACAGAGTTGTGGTTTCCATTTACGTCAATCCGTCTCAGTTTGCAGAAAATGAAGATTTTGATAAATACCCGCGCACGCTAGATGATGATGTCAAAAAACTGGAAAAGACTGGGCAGTGTCATGCTGTCTATGCCCCGTCTTCGATGTATGATGACCAGCATAGCACGATGGTTGTGCCAGCCGGTGCAGCAGACGGGCTGGAAAGCCTAACACGGCCCCATTTCTTTACGGGTGTTGCGACAATCGTTTTGAAGCTGTTCCAACATGTACCAGCCCATATTGCACTGTTTGGTGAAAAAGACTTTCAGCAATTAAGTGTTGTACGCCAGATGACACAAAACCTTGATCTGCAGATAGAAATTATCGGGGCCGCTACTGTGCGCGATACGCATGGGCTGGCCGTGTCATCGCGCAATCATTACCTTTCTGCTGATCAATTATCTATTGCTCCCCAGCTTTATCAGCAGCTCTGCATCATTGCACAGCGGATCACACAGGGCGATGCTCAGGAGCGGGTCATTGCGGATGCACAGCACGCATTGCTAAATGCCGGCTTTGATGAGGTCGATTACCTTGAAATCTGTGATGCTGTTACGCTGAAACCTGCCCAGAATAATCGACAAGGACCCATTCGCATCCTTGCCGCAGTGCGACTTGGCAAGACAAGATTGATTGATAATATTGCACTTGATCAATCAGACACGCTAGCATAGGCAGACGTCTTTTTGTTTCCACAAATGTGAGGGCATAACAGATGCTGTTTTCTAGGCCAGGTCAGCGCAATCTCATAACAGATGTGCCCGGCATACTTGTTGGTAATGCCGAAGACCATAATGTGCGCACGGGCGTAACTGTACTAACGTCCCCGCACCCCTTTGTTGCGGGCGTTCACATTATGGGCGGTGCTCCTGGAACAGCTGAAACAGACCTGCTTGCCCCTGATAAGCTCGTTGATAAGGTTGATGCACTTGTACTGTCTGGTGGTTCAGCCTTTGGGCTATCAGCGGCAGACGGGGTGCGGACAGCGCTTCGTGAGGAAAAACGTGGCTATCATCTTGGCGGTCACTATATTCCTATCGTCCCAACAGCCATTTTATATGATTTGAATAATGGCGGGCAGAAGAACTGGCCTGACGGAACCTATCAGCGCCTTGGTCAACAAGCTTTACACGACACTGCGTTACAATTCACGCTTGGCAATACGGGCGCTGGAACGGGCGCTCATGCTGGCACACACAAAGGAGGGCTTGGCTCATCCTCTCTCCTGCTTGAAAATGGAATACATATTGGTGCGCTTGTGGCTGTGAATGCTGTTGGGTCAGCAATGACACCAGATGGGGGGCATTTCTGGGCAGCCCCGTTTGAGATTCACGCAGAATTTGGTGGCAAAGGCCTTCCCCCTTCTGTAAATGGCCTTGACGTGCCGGATATCAAAGCATCACTTTCAGCACAGGAAAATACAACAATCGCTATTATCGCCACTGATGCAAAATTAGATAAAGCAGACGCCCAAAGACTGAGCATTGCTGCTCATGACGGCTTCGCCCGGGCTCTTGTTCCTGCGCATACACCGTTTGATGGAGATTTAGTCTTTACAGCGGCAACTAACAAACATGACGAACCTATAACGCCTGAACTCATGCTGCAGCTTTGCCATGCCGCCTCAGTCTGTATGGCGCGTGCTATTGCGCGCGGAGTTTATGAAGCAGAAAAAATAAACGTGCTTATATAGCCTGACTCCGCGGCAAAATAGCCAATTGCACTATCAGCGAAAAAACGTCATAAGCACATCGTTTAAGTGCCTTAGCTCTGGAACCGTCATGACAGCAAAAACACATAGATTATTTCTTACCTTCGGAGCCCTGATGACACTGGGCCTTGCTGTCTTTCTTGTCCTTTCGGCACTAAAAGAAAATATTGTCTATTTCTACAGCCCCTCCGATATTGAAGAGACACATCTCTCAGCTAAGCGACTTCGGGTTGGCGGACTTGTTAAGGATGGTTCAGCAGATATTGACGGACTATCAGCAACCTTCATACTGACTGACCAAAACAACAATATCTCGGTACGTTATGATGGCGCACTGCCAGATTTGTTCCGTGAGGGTCAGGGCATTATTGCCGAAGGCAAATTTAACGGTGATATCTTTATCGCTGACATTGTACTGGCCAAGCATGATGAAACTTATATGCCTCGTGAAGTTGCAGATAGCCTGAAGCAAAAAGGCTTATGGCAGGGTGGCAGCCCGACCGATGGAGCTTCGCAATGATAGCAGAAATAGGGCATTTTGCTCTTATCATGGCTCTTGTGACAAGTATTTTACAAGCAAGCGTGCCACTTATTGCAACTTATCATGCCAGCTTGAATGAATATGTGCGTCTTGCTGTGCCCTTACAGCTGTTAAGCGCTACTGGCATTACAATCGCATTCGCCTGCCTGCTTGTTACCTTTATCACATCGGACTTTTCAGTTGCGCTGGTTGCCCAGCATTCTCATTCACTCAAACCGATGCTGTATAAAATTTCAGGAAGCTGGGGTAATCATGAAGGTTCCCTTCTTCTATGGTGTGTTATTCTGGCACTCTATGGGATGGTTTTTGCTTGCACTTCACAAGCGCTGAGCAGAATAACACATACCCGCATTCTAGCAATTCACGCGATGGTAAGCATCGCCTTCCTTGCCTTTAGCCTTTTCACGTCAAATCCGTTTGAGCGACTATCGCCTGCCCCGATTGAAGGACAAGGTCTTAATCCAGTGCTACAGGATGTCGGACTTGCACTGCATCCACCAACATTATATCTGGGGTATGTAGGCTTATCACTGGCCTTTGCTTTTGCAGTTGCTGGCTTGCTTGATGGACGCATTGATAAGGTATGGGCATGTGCCCTAAAACCCTATATAACCGCCGCATGGTGTGCTCTTACAGCAGGTATCGCCCTTGGCAGTTGGTGGGCTTATTACGAACTTGGTTGGGGTGGCTGGTGGTTTTGGGATCCAGTTGAAAATGCATCTCTAATGCCATGGCTTGCTGCAACGGCTCTGCTTCACTCAACAAATGTTGTTGCGGCAAAAGAAGGGTTTCGAAGCTGGACCGTCCTGCTTGCTATTCTAGGATTTTCTCTATCACTTATCGGGACATTTATTGTTCGCTCAGGTTTACTCACATCGGTTCATAGTTTTGCGTCTGATCCGGCGCGTGGAGTCTTTATTCTGGGTATTCTGGTGCTAGCTATTGGCCTACCTTTATGTCTTTTTGTCTGGCGCGGGCCTCAGCTTGCCACCAAAAAGACAGCTTCCTTTTTGGTAAGTCGTGAGACAGGCCTGTTGATTAATAATGCGCTACTACTTGTATCGACAGCTATTATATTGCTTGGCACTTTTTATCCGCTTGGGCTTGAGGTGATGACAGGGGCACGTATTACAGTGGGACCTCCCTATTTTGCTGCCACTTTTTCTCCTGTGATGGGGATTGCTGTTATTTTCATGGGAATTGGACCATTGCTTGCCTGGCATCGTGGCCGTATCAGTCATGCATCAATGATCTTTATCATCTGTGGCCTTGCGACAGGCGGTGTTGTAATCATTTGTTTCAGCCTGGGAATTGAGCCAGCGGCTCTTGCCGGTATAAGTCTTGCTATCTGGCTTCTTGCTTCGATAATGAGCGATATTATTTTACGCCTAAAACCATGGCGGAGTGCGGGTTTTGGAGCGCGAATGCTAAGCCTTCCTGCGCCTCAGTGGGGTATGTGGTGCGCTCATTTTGGCATGGTTGTTTTTCTTGCCGGCGCTCTTGGCGAAGGCATTTATCAGCGCGAGGCAATACAACGCGTGCAACCAGGTAGTGTAATAAGCCTCGGGCCCTACTCTGTCACCTTCACTCAAATACTGGGCTTAACAGGCCCAAATTATCAGACCCAGACAGCAGAACTTGCTTTATATGATGATAGGGGAAATTTTCTATCCATGATGATGCCTGAAAAACGGTTTTATCCAGCCGAGAAGCAAGTCACAACCGAAGCTGCAATCAGAAGCTCATTCTTAGGTGATGTGTATGCTGTTCTCGGAGATGGCGATGACAATAAAGGATATACTATCCGGCTTTATCATAAGCCCCTTGTCAGCTGGATATGGGGCGGTGCTGCTATCATGGTTCTGGGCGGCGTGATCGCTGCGTGTGGCAGACGGCGGAAAACGCCTCTTCTCGTCTCAGAGGATACTGTATGATGCGGCGCAGGGTTTTATTTATTCTTCCATTGGCAATTTTTTGCGTGGTTGTGATTATCTCAGCAATTGCATTGCATGAAACCATAATGGGGACACGTGATACCCGCCAGCTTCCCTCTATTCTCATTGGAAAGACAGCCCCTACCCTTGCGCTTCCTGTGCTAACAACAAATCCGCTTGATAAGCGCACTGGTCCCGTTCTAGTGAATTTTTTTGCAAGCTGGTGTGCACCTTGCCGTGCTGAAGCCCCCGCCTTATTAGCTTTATCTAAACAGATACCGATTATTGGGATTGCCTTTAAAGATAAGGCTGTCGACACCACTCTCTTTCTAGACCAGTTTGGTAATCCATTCTCGACAGTCGTTATGGATGAAACAGGTCAGACGGCCCGCCAATGGGGCGCGTATGGGGTACCGGAAACATTCCTATTAGACGCTGAAAGAACTGTTCTTCTCCGCCATGCGGGCCCGATTGATAAACAAACATTCGATAGCGTTATCATGCCAGCACTGAACAAAATAAAGTAACCATCTACACAGCAGCAGATACTCAGTTTTTATTTTTTTGTTCGCCTATGTCCCTCAAAGTTGTTAGGCTCATTTTTGGATGTTTTTCAACACTCTTAAAAGAGAGGGCACATGCCATGACCACTCATACAGGCTCTTGCCATTGCGGCACTGTAACATTTGAGATATCAGGTAATCTGGAAAAAGGCGTGCGCTGCGATTGCTCACTTTGCAAACGCAAGGGTGCTATTATGGTGCTTGTGGAAAAAGACCAGTTCACTCTCACAAGCGGTGAGGATAATCTCAGCTTGTATGAATGGAATTCAAAAGTTGCAAAACATTATTTCTGTAAATCATGCGGGATATACACACACCATAAACGCCGCCGTGACGATGGTATGTGCTTTAATCTCGGGTGTGTTGATGATTTCAACATCGAAATGTTAGGTGAAATCGGTCTTGTTTCTGGAAGCAAGCTCAGCCTCATTGACGAGGCATAAACTTATCAAGCATTAAGACAGCGCGATCAGTTTGAGTCACATCGCTAAATGCCTCAGAAGCTCTTTTATTACTCTGAGCGTATGACAGCAGCAAAGCTGCTTGCCACATAATCAATATTTTCTGAGCCTACACCTGCTACATTAATGCGACCATCTCCAGCTGTATAAACGCCAAACTCATCGCGCAACCGGTTCACCTGATCGGGTGTGAAGCCTGTATAGGAAAACATGCCACGCTGGTCAGTCAGGAATGAAAGATCGGTGGTGACCTGCAATTCTTCCATTTTAGCACGCAGAAGAACCCGTGTTTCAGCAATCCGCTGGCGCATAACTTCAAGCTCCTCTGCCCATTCAGCTTTCAGCGCCTCATCACCAAATACCGTGCCAACAATACGGGCACCATGACTTGGAGGCATAGAATAATTTGAACGGATAACCGACTGCAATGACGCCATAATAAGCGGTACGCTATCTTCATCTTTGGCAATAACAGTCAACGCGCCACATCTCTCGCGATAAATCCCGAAATTTTTTGAAAACGAACTTGCAATCAGCATTTCTGGCACATGTTCGGCAAGATATCGCAAGCCAGCAACATCTGCTTCCATGCTAACGCCAAGTCCTTGATAGGCACTATCAAGGAACGGCACGAGACCGCGCGCTACAATGAGTTTGCACAAGGCCTCCCAATGCGGCATTGCAAGGTCGACACCTGTTGGATTGTGACAGCAGGCATGAAGCAGGATAACATCACCTGCAACAGCCTCTGCATCGAGATGATCCATCATTGCATCAAAATCGAGGCCCCTGTCGGATTCGCGGAAATACGGATAGCTATCAATCTGCATGCCAGCATCGCGCGCAATTGGCATATGATTAGCCCATGTTGGCCGGCTCATCCATACTTTGGCACCAGGACGAATTGAATTAATCAGATCAAAACCAACTTTGAGCGCGCCACTGCCCCCAGGGGTTTGAACAGCGCCAATTCTTTTATCAGCAATAGCCGAAGAATTTTCGCCCAAAACAAGCTGTGGTGCGATTCTATTGACATCCGCATCACCAATTACACCGACATAATTTTTTGTTGTTTCAGCGCCTACAAGGTGCGCCTCAGCTTTTTTGACTGCACTCATAATCGGCACGCCGCCTGCATCGTCTTTATAGACGCCAACAATCAGGTCAACTTTTTGTGTACGGTCATCTTTGCGAAAGGCCTGAGTGAGGGCCATAAGCTGGTCAACGCCACGCGGCACAATTGTATCAAACATAGCAGAGTGTCTCCTTGATAGGCACATTACAGTAGCACCAGATAACTACATTATATAAAGCGGTCTGGTACCCCCCTGCAAGTTCTTCTAGTAGAACTATGCTTTTATCCTATAACTTCATCTGCCCGGTCATCTGTTTCACCAAAGCGTTTGAGGGTTGCAGGGCGGGTTCCTTCATAGACCTTATGAAGATTTTCGGCAATTTTGGCATTTTCACGCTCAAATAAAGAATT
>CATISA010000127.1 GCA_949529445.1 Alphaproteobacteria bacterium UBA4588 | reverse complement strand
TGCTGATTTGGGGGGTCCCCAGCTGCTTGATTTACCAGACGGCAAGCTAGCAGGAGCTGCCGAAGCTGATGCGCGGATTACCGCACTGATTAAGGAAGCTGCGCCTGATCTAATTGTTACCCATGCGCCCGAAGATTATCATCCTGACCATCGTGCATTATCGAAGAATGTGACCGATGCTGCGGGGTTTATTTGTCCTGTTCTGTTTGCGGACACACTGATGGGGGTAGGATTTATCCCTGATTTTTATGTTAATATTACACCCTTTATCGAGGCAAAAATCTCCGCGATTGGCGCGCATCATAGTCAGCAACCTGAAAAATTTGCTGATGCGACACGTCTTCATAACAGATTCCGGGCAGCACAATGCAATGCGCCAGACGGTCACTATGCTGAAGCCTACCGGTTTCAGCCGCGTTTCCCTTTTGGTGATATCCGTGCCCTTATTCCGCCAGCCCCGCCTGTGCGTGCGTTCTATGAAGCAGGGTCTGATACCCTTCTTTAAGCGCCGTTATTATACTCGAGGCGCTTTGGCAATGACGCCACAAATCTGCGGTGATGAGGTACGTGTGGTCTGAGGAAATGTTGAGGGCAGCTGCGCGCATTTTCGGGCTGCCAGATACGCTATGAGCTCCGCTTCCATCATAGCACTATCAAAGCCGGCCTCATCAGCGGTAATGCAGGTGATCTCTGCTGGCAGATGGGCTTTTATTCTATGGCGTAAATAGTTATTCTTTGTACCCCCTCCTGACAGAATAAGCTGTGTGAGCGCGGTGCCGGACAGCTCAATATAAAGCTGGACAGCGCGGGCTGTAACTTCGGTAAGACTCGCAAGTGCATCCTCAGCTGGGGCATTGGCAATGCGCGGGTCATCCAATAGGTCAGCAAAAGTTGCCCGATCGAGTGAGCGTGGTCCAACCGTCGTAAAAAAGGGGTGCTGCAGGGCCTGTTCAACAAAGCTATGATCGATTATGCCAGTGGCAGCGCGCGCACCATCCATATCAAAGGATACGCCGAGCCTTGTTTGACAATATTCATCAATGAGACCATTTGCAGGGCCAATATCACAGCCTGTGAGTCGGCCTTGTTCGATCAGGCTAACATTGGCCACACCACCAAGATTTAGAAATAAAACAGGCAGAAAAAGCCCTGCGTCAGTTGCAAGCATCTGATGATAAATCGGAGCGAGAGGTGCGCCTTCACCGCCAGCTTCCATATCGGCTTGGCGGAAATCATAAACAGTATCAATGCCTGTTATCTGAGCCAGCATCATGCCATTACCGAGCTGAATGGTTCTGCGGGCTGTGGGGTTATGATAAACTGTCTGGCCATGAAAGCCGATGAGATCAATCGGCATATCTGTCTTAGCGGCAAGCGCCAGAACAGCTGCTGCATGGTCTTCGGTAATCGCAGTTATCAGCGCTTCACGCCGGTTTGGTTCAGCCAGCCAGCTGCTAGGGTCAGACCGGGCTGCAACAATGGCGCGCTGAATATCAGGCCGATAGGAAAAACTACCGCGAATGCCGGTACGTGTCGCACCTATACCGTCTGTGCTGATAATACAGGCATCAATCCCGTCAGCAGAAGTGCCCGACATCACGCCAATAACAGTCAGAGGTGCAAGCGTCGAAGTTTGTATCATCTTATCCGTGGTTTGATCATATTCAAGCTTTGCTGTCCATCCACAATCAGTTAGCGTTGGTGCATGAGTAAGAAGAATGACACGATTATCACCGGAACAGAAGCGCGGCTTGACTCATCATGCTGGATAGACAGGCTTTCTGTCGATGCCGCATTGTCTGTTCAGCTCGAAAGTCAGGCGGGTGCCGCAAAGGCTGTTCAGCGCGTCCTACCAGATATTGTGTCAGCCTGCCATGCGATGCATGATAGGCTGGCAGGCTCACCGGCAGGCCGGCTGATTTATTCAGGCGCTGGGACCTCTGCTCGTATAGGTGTTCAAGATGGCGCTGAATTATTGCCGACCTTTAACTGGCCGCAAGACCGGGTGGCTTTCATGATTGCAGGTGGCCGTAAAGCGCTGTTCGAAGCTGTTGAAAATGCTGAAGATGATAGCGCAGCAGCAGAGGTAGCGTGTAATGCGCTCACTATTGGGCCAGATGATTGTCTGATTGCGGTCGGAGCAAGTGGGCGTACGCCTTATACGATTGCAAGTGTTATCCGTGCCCGGCAGAGAGGCGCGCTGACAATCGGTATTAGTAACAACCCAGACACACGTCTTCTTCGTGTTGCTGACATATCCATTTGTCTTGATACAGGGGCTGAAGCCCTTGCTGGCTCGACCCGGCTTGCGGCTGGAACAGCCCAGAAAATCTGCCTCAATCTGCTATCTACTCAAGTGATGGTGATGTTGGGACGTGTCAAGAACGGGTTGATGTCTGAGATGGTGCCACGCAATGAAAAATTGCGGCAGCGTAAAAGTGAAATAGATCAGGCTTTATCATAAAGCTGCGTGTCGGGCGGTGAATGTCACGACGGTGAGATAGTAAGATGCTGTGAGGCCGTTGCATTTGCAAGAAGCCAGCATAGCTCGTCTCTAAAAAGAGCAACACATCCTTCAGTAGAGCGCGTCTCAGCCTCTCTGCAATGCAGGAAAATCGCACTCCCAAAACCAGCAACAGGTGGCGCATCATTATGGCCAAGTGCGACAACAATGTCATATAGGCCATCATCGCGCATCATGATTTCATGGCTCTCAGCAAAGGGCAGGCTAACAAGCTGATTATAACAGGTAGAATGTGGCGCATCACACCAGCCCATAGAGGCTGTTATAGGCTGGACGGGAATGTCACAACTACCAGTTGACGGTGGTTGTATCTTGTCATCACGATAGAAAAGCGCGCGAAGTTGCCATCTTCCAGCCGGACTATAACCATCGCCTTCACGTTTTTCTGCCGCTGAAATAATACCGCTCCGACCAACAAGACAGTCGAGCTGGCGTGCCCCTGCTGAGAGTGTATGAGAAATCAGACCATGCTGGAGGTCCTGCTGGACGATCCACTCTACTTCTTTGCTGGTCATATACGCATCCTCCAGTCGTTTATGGTCCTATCCTAAATCATCCCATCGCCATGCCGCACGTTATTTTTACGCGCTGACAGGGGCCTGTTTCAGATGCTAACTTGCCTATTTTTATGAACTAGGGCTAGTCTTGTCACATCATCGCGTTGCTCTATTAAATCTCGCGATCATATTACAATTCTATCAGGGGGCATAACTGTCATGACACCGCGCATCTCATCCAGTTTTAGCACTTATTTTGAAGCCCGCATGGCCCGTATCCTATTGCTTGGCATGATGAGCGGTTTTCCTTGGGTGCTCATCGGAAGTACATTATCACTATGGCTAAAAGAAGAAGGGCTATCGCGTTCAGCAGTTGGATGGGCAGGTCTGATTTTCGCTGTCTATGCAGTAAATTTTTTATGGGCACCGGTTATTGATAGAATAAGAATACCATTTTTGACCGAACGGTTCGGCCATAGAAAGGCTTGGATATTGTGTTTTCAGACGCTTATTCTTGTCTGTCTTATTGTTTGGAGTGGCGTAAGCCCCTCGATGGATTTGACGGTTGTTATTGGTGCCGGTCTTGTCATTGCCATCTGTTCTGCCTCGCAGGATATTACAATTGATGCCTTGAGAATTGAACAGATTAACGAGGGGGATAGTGCTGGCATGGCGGCGGGTGCGGCTGTTGCTGTTGTTGGCTGGTGGTCAGGCTATAAGCTTGGCGGGCTTATCTCTCTTCTTGCTGCTGACTGGTTTCAGGCTGCCGGCTATGAAAATTACTGGCATCTAACATTTATCATTCAGGGTGCAATGGTTATTGCTAGCTCATGTTTGCTTCTGTTAATTCCAGAAACAGGAACAGCCCAGCGGATTGCCGCCCAAAGAGCAGCGCAAATGCAAGTTCAAGACCGGATTGGCTCACAGTCAATTCTGGCAATGGCAGCGAGTTTTCTTGTTACAACTGTTGCCACGCCTCTCTATAGCTTTTTCCGCCAGAACGGGCTTAAAATCGGCTTGATGATTCTTGGTTTCATTTTACTGTTTAAAATCGGTGAGGCATTTATGGGAAAAATGTCGATCATTTTTTACAAGGAGATGGGGTTTTCAAAATCTGATATTGCCCTTTATTCAAAGGGCCTTGGCTGGGTAACAACGGTATGTTTTACCTTGCTTGGTGGTTATTTTGCGCTACGAGCTGGCACCTTCAAGGCCTTGATGTTGGCGGGCATTGCCATGGCAGCAACCAATATCTTGTTCAGTGTCTTGGCATGGATGGGTAAATCAGAATGGTTGTTTGGCATTGCTGTTGTGGTTGATGATCTTGCGGCCGCATTTGCAACAGTTGCCTTTGTGACCTTCATCTCACTTCTTGTAGACAGAACCTATACCGCAACCCAATATGCATTGCTGGCATCAATCGGTACCATTGGCCGCACAGTTTTTGCCTCATCATCTGGCGAGCTAGTCGACTGGCTTGACGGAGATTGGGGTATATTTTTCATCATAACAGCCCTGATGGTCATTCCCTCTCTTCTTCTGCTCTGGACTCTTCGCGGTAGTATCATATCGCTGACTGCATCCCAAAAATAGGATGGTCGCGGCTCAGAAAGCGGGGCGAATTGTTGTTGCAGAACCATTCGTCGCTTTATGCAAGCGCGGCAGAGCTGTCACCCTGTCTTCGCGGGCGACTTTATGATGGAAAGCATTAGCGTGAAGGATATTGCGTTCATCAAGGCAGAGAGCGACATGTCCGGGCCAGAAGATAATGTCTCCGCGCTGGTGTGGCGTATCTTGTTCAATGCGCTGATGGGGGGCATGCTGAAAGAAGGCAAATTGCTCACCACTATTGCGCGGAATGCTTAAGCCAGCTGCATGCAGGCAGAGCTGAAGAAGCGCAGAACAATCTATGCCGCTAAATGACCGGCCGCCCCATAAATAGGGTACATGCTCAAATTGCTCTGCAAGACCTACCCAGTCAGATACTGGGCGTAGAGCGCCGGCAGGTATAAATCCCGTGCGAGAGGTATCTTGGTTTGACGGCAGGAGAATTTTTACCCAGTCAGCCTCTGTCTCTAAATCATGATGGGTATTTGCTGTGTCAGCCAGTATAATACGACTGCCGAGCATAAGCTGGGCGCATGCCGGCGATGTTACGTCAGTTGCTGATGTAACTGTTACAGATGGCCAAGTGATGCATGGCGAGGGCAGGACAGGTTCATCAGATGAAAAGCCAATATCAGAGTCTAGTATCCAGCCTTCATAACTATCTAATATTGTTTTCACCTTGATCATCTGGTTCTGCTGTTGGTGAGATAGGATACGCACCGTTTCCCCGTATAGCAGTTCTGTGCCGCGCCCCTGCGATGCAGTGCCGCCGTTATCATCATAAACTGGACAGAGGGTGGAGGTAACAGATGCATAGGCTGCCATTGGTGCCTCAAGGCTATCCCACCACGCGCCTGCATCAAAATTAGGACAGGTTTTGTCTGTGTCCTGAATATCACGATGGCCGACAATTTTTGCTGAAATATAACGTGATTTCCAGTCTGACAGAACCGTAATGAGGCTTTTGAACTGCGCATCACTAAAGCTAGTACGTCCTATAAGACAGACACCAAGGGAGCTCTCATTATAGCCTTTTACATGGGCACCTTGCCAGAATTCTGGCCGACCATTGTGGATTAGTCCATCACGGCAGATAACTTTATGATAGCCAACACCCTCCCAGCCAAAACCAAGATGCATCTTGTGGATGCCTTGAATGTCCATCTCATCTGTGTCTGAGCAATGAACAACAAGATATTTTATATTATGGGGCTCAAGCGCTGGCATCAGCACTCCTCAACAACATGCTTTGAAAAACCTAACGGGGTTAATATATATCGTACCGAGATGCTTGCAGGCGGCAAGCACCTCGCCTACAACCTAGCAGAGCATCACTCCGAACGACAAGCACTAGACGCCGTAAATCAGAGCAAAGTAAATACATAGAGACAAGCACAAGATGGTATCTTCGAATCCCATACTCCCGGCTGGGTTTGCACATCTGCAAAATGGCAATCTAAAAGCAATTATCTTTGATATGGATGGGTTGTTACTAGATACAGAAGCGGTATCATGGCAAACATTCTGCGCAGCAAGCAGGGCTGTATCTCTTGAACCAGACGAAATATTATTTGCCCAATTAACCGGCCTTAGTGGCCCTGCACATCGCCCAATACTGATGGCAACGTTGCCGGCGCATATAGATGCTATGGCATTCGATGCCGATTGGAAGCAGCGCTACCATCAGATGTTATCTGAGCATGTGCCGCCAAAACCCGAAGCCGCAGCGTTTCTGAAAATAGTACAGCATGCAGGCATACGGCTTAGTGTCGCGACATCCAGCCACACATCGAAAGCTGAAATGAATCTCGAAAAGGCCGGGTTTCTATCTTTTTTCGAGCATATTATCGGTGGCGACCAGGTTGCTATTGCCAAGCCAGCCCCTGATATTTATCTGCGAGCCCTAAATAAGCTCGAACTCAGGCCAGAAAATTGTCTAGTGTTTGAAGACTCTAATAATGGGGTGCGGGCTGCTCAAGCTGCCGGGTTGGCTGTTATTCAGGTGCCCGATTTACAAAAGCCGTCTGATGACCTGATGGCAGATGGTTATTTATGTGTCCCAAGCTTACATTCAGCGCTTTCTATTCTTGAAATAGGGTCTGGTTCTCCAGAATAGAATGACATACCATCATATCATGGTTTGGCGTGGCGCCAGAACATGAACCCAGAGGAGTTTATTTGCGATGTCATCTTTTTCCTATCACCAATTCGTCTATGGCAGTGATAATTATGGCGTGCTTGTTCATGACCCTAAAACAGGGCAGACAGCCGCAATTGATGCCGGAGATGGCGCGGCCTATAAAGCGGCCCTTGCTGAAAAAGGATGGGTGTTAAGCCATGTCTTCATCACGCATCACCATGGCGACCATACTGAAGGATTGGCTGTTTTAGTTGCGGGAACAGATGCTGAGGTGCTTGGCCCCAAAGGTGATAAGCCTGGTCTTGAGGGGATCACAACACATCTTTGCGATGGGGACCATTTCATGTTTGCAGGCGCGCGGGTGGAGGTGCTGGAAACACCAGGACATACCCTTGATATGCTGAATTTCTACTTGCCATCTGAAGAGGTATGTTTTACCGGCGACACATTGTTTGCGATGGGTTGTGGCCGTGTCTTTGAAGGTGATTTTCCAATGATGTGGAATAGCCTGTCAAAGCTGATGTCAACCTTGCCAGCGCAGACCGTTATCTACTGCAGTCATGAATATACCGCGGCAAATGTTGCGTTTGCTCTAAGTGTTGATCCTGAAAACTCAGCCCTTATTGCCAGAGCCGAGACGGTAGCAGCGTTGCGCTCACGTAATGAGCCAACTATCCCCACAACGATGGCAGAAGAGCTGGCGACGAACCCGTTCCTGAGAGCGTCTGATAAAGATATTCGTGCGTTCTTGTCGCTTGAGGATGCAAGCGATGCAGCGGTATTTGCCGAAATTCGCTCACGCAAAGATAATTTTTAATTTTCCGTATAAGAAAACACTCTTTATAGCGCATGGCTTGTCTTGAATAGGATGCATAACACAAGTAATGCGAATCGGTGGTTTCTATGGGTTTTTTATCTCTCAGCATTGACCTTGCCATGATAATTCGCTACGGTAAGATAAGGATTTTGGGATAAACTATCGTTAGGTCTGATAACCAGTTTCATGGGTATACAAACCGCTTCCTATTTTGCAGATCAGCTCTCTCTTGATTTCAATGAGGGATTATTGACGTCTGATGTGGCCGCTAATGCTCCGTCGCGGCAGATGAAAAGCATCCTATTTCCAAAAAATATGATGATACCGCATTTTGGCCTTTTCCAGCGGCAAGTCATAGCGCTATTTGCGCCGCTGGGGATGGAGGTTGATTTCAGAATGACCCGCCAGCGCCGACTTGAAATGCGAATAGTCTTTCCTGAAGGCCAGGAAAATATCCTACACGCAGCATCTGGTCAGAACGCGCTAATAAAGACAGCATCGGCTTTCACCTTATCTGATGAAGAAAAAGATGCTTTCTGTAATGTTATGATAAATTTCGCCTCATCTTCACATTAGCCTTTATCCTGCTGCGGGCAGAAACGGATGCCGACTGCCATATTATGCTAATGCCAGATTATCATTGGGCTAGCTTAGCACCATCTTCTGAATATAAACGTCACTGACGCCAATTTTTTCACCGTCTTTTCCGATCAAAAGGTAACGGTTTATGGTATCTCTTATTTCATCTTCAAGCTCTTGCCGGATTTTTGGATGCGAGAAGCGATCAAAAGGCAAAGAACCAAGATAAGCTAAAATTTCGGACCGTAAAACAGGCCGAAATCCATGAAGTGCTTCAATGAAGGTTTCAGCCTGACTAGTCGGCTGATTTGTTGAAAGTGCCAACTCAAGGGTGATCATCTGACCTGTCTGAAGATTTGTTAAAAAGGGATTGGGAAATGAAAAATACCGATGAACAGGGTTTGACATTGCCGCTTCTAGCTGACTTTCCTCTGTCTCCATTTCTGGTTCTGGCTCTGGTTCTTTTTTATTAATAAGACCGGTGGCTCTCAGTCGTTCCTCTAAAACAGGGTCACTGCCCTCTGGCTCAGACGATAAAGACACGGTGCCTAGATAAAAAAAGCCGCCAACAACCGTAACGACAGCGCTAGATATTGCAGGAACAATCAGATGGGGTCCTATCAGCGGCATGATGGCTTACACCAGTCCAACCAGAGATACAATTTTCATCATCATTGTAAAGGCCTCATTCACCAGCGCAGATGCTAGATTTGTCATCAGAACAGGGTTCATCCAGAACAGCCAGCCTGCAATGGCAATGACTATCAGAAATATAATAGAAAAGACAAGCCCAGTAATGCCAGATGATTTTGATGTCACCTGTTGGGATATCAAACGCTCATCTGCTATATCCTGTTTTTGACGCGCACTTGTCTGGCGGATAAGCTGTAATAACGCAGTAATATCTTGCTGATGCTTTTCAATACGCCCTTCAAGATGGTCAAGCTTCTCGGTCAATTTTAATATTTTTTCAGCATTTTCTGGTTTTTCACTATTATCTATTCTGCCAATAACCTCATCACGGATAGCTGATAACGCCCTGTCAGTATCATCCTTTATAGGAGAGGGTGTCTCTGGCGTAGTTGAAACTGGCGGCACTTCAGGTGCCGCTTCAGGCGGGTCGTTGGATTTTGTCATATTCTGCTGCCTTTCCCATTTTTCAAATGAGCTTAAATCAGTGTGCGACTGGGCCCAGAAAGGTCGTGGTGGTTCTGTCGTGTTGCCCACTGAAACAGCATTAACCCTGCGTGTTTGCGACGCTTCATGCATCAGGTTTGAGACGCGTGCCAGAATATCTTTCTGCGCTTTTATCTCGGGGTTCCGGCCATCATTGGTAGGCATATCATCATTCATAGAGACAGGGTCTGGCTGTGTTTTAGAGGCAACAAACGCACGTTTGGCGCTTTCAATTTGTTCTTTAATCTGGTCATTATCCATGAGCTACATGTCCTGCTTAGCCATAGCGATATCCGACCAGTCTGCAAGATTTGATCCGTTTGAACTGAGATAGCTCAGAATTTACAAGTTCAGTCCACACGGCCTGTCCAAAAGACTGGATGAGCCTATTACTTACCGTTTGAACGACACGTTTACACTGTCCTGTATGGGATACATCTAAAGATTTTGATTCAAACCGACAATCTGCGTCACTATTACCGATGATTGTGCCAGCATCATCAAGCCATAAAAGTGAAACAGCTGTGATTGGCTGTGGCGAGGTATTTTTTACCTGAATGGATAATGTATAGCTGACGACCTGCCCAATTGTAGGGTCTGTGCCAAACTCAAGCCGGACGTCGCATGGGACATCTTTTGATGCGGCAAAAACGGGGCCAGTTAGAACGATAGAGGCAGCAGAAAATGCAGAAAATGCGAACAAACGATGAGGACGAGATAAGTATCGTAAGAGATGTAACAACATTGAAAGTCTCCGGATTTGCGCCAACTTTGATCACAATGGTAATATATTATAGGTGATTTGTGTATAGCGTGGCGCAGTTCTTGCACTGCACGCTGTTATAGCGACCCTCATACGCTATGGATTTAAGGAGAATGACAAGTGGTAGATGATGGAATAGATGCAGTTGATCTGAGCTCACGTTTGTCGACTGTCCTTGATGAAATCAAGGATGTGATGGAGCAACGTAAAAGTCGGATACAGATGTTACGCCAAGAAATCGAAGAAATAGAGAGTGATAATGAAGAGCTAGAAAGAACAATCTCAGAGCTGCTCGGCACCTTCTAGTCTATCTCATTGACCAAGGAACAAACTGGCAACGTGAAATCTCGGTTAATTGAGTTCAGAGCGTGAGAGTGGGTCGCCATTTTCATCAATAGCCTGGCCTTGAATAGCTGTTGCTCCAAGGTCGTTCGTCAATGCCGGATGGCTTTGAATGAAATGCTGCAATTTATCTGCAACAATTTGCTCTGCATCGCTAGCATTTTCAGCCTCTACCTCTATCGAGCCATCAATAATCCAGTTAACTCTCATTTTCATCGGTTACTCCTTCTCTACGGGGCGAAGCAGGGCCTCTAGTGACTCTCCTGCCAAAAGCGCATCAAATAGTGTGGTTGTTTCCCTTTGAAGCGTTGCTATTTGCTCTGTTTCAAGTTCATCTTCCATTTCAGTGCGTCTGATATCCTGCTCTGGCAAGTCCAGCGCTGCGCCTAATGCAAACCAAATATAGGCTTGTTCATAATCATAATCATCCAGCAAGGTGATATGGTATGTTGCTAATTGTGGGAGTGAATCAATGGCCCCTTGATCAACTTCTTTTAACAGTGCGGTTTTTATGCGCGCAAGAATTTCATTATGCTGGTCTTCAGTAACCCGATCTGAAAAGCTGTCCGCGAAGTCTTTTGACTTTTCTATCCCGCCCAGTTCTGCCCGCCGCGCCCAATAGAGTGCTTCAGCGTAGTTCTGAGGTCGACCCTTGCCTTGCTTGAGTAAGACAGCCAAATTAAACTGAGCTTCATATTGCCCATCATATTGAACTGTTTGGGACAATGTACTGAAGAGCTGAACGGCACGCTGAAAATCTCTCTCTTTTACAGCTTGAACAGCATCATGGAAGCTATCCTTGACGCTTATCTGGGCAGTCTGGTCCGTTTGTTCAGAAACAAGGCGAGGTGATTCGGCGGCCGAAACACTTCGGACAGCAAAATAATTATAGCAAAATAGCATTAAAAAAAGGCAAGCATACGAGACTGAGACTCGTCCGCAATAAGCAAGCCTCATGCTA
>CATISA010000126.1 GCA_949529445.1 Alphaproteobacteria bacterium UBA4588 | reverse complement strand
GCGCCCTCCTGTGAAATTAGGAGATGACCTGTTAAATGCCATGCGTTCATATGGCTGGCCTGGATCGGTTCGCCAGCTGAGGAACGTGATCGAGACCATAATGATTATGTCAGACAAGACAGAAAATGAGCCACTTGGTGTTGATGCGCTACCCCGTGAAATAACCGCAGATGAGAGTGATATTGATACCAATTTACTGCACCGAAATTTATCATTACCTCTGCGTGAAGCACGAGAATCCTTTGAAATTGAATATATGCGCGCCCAGCTTGAACGGTTTGACGGCAACATTTCGCATATGGCCAAATTTATTGGCATGGAGCGGTCCGCTCTCCATAGAAAATTAAAATCGCTTGGTCTTGCAACATCCTAACAAGCTCTCATATAGTGCTCGGGCTTGCGTATCATGTAAAAATCAATATGGTGGGGCCAGACTCGCGGATGAATGGTCGTTTGTTGCGAGCGCGAGTTTATTCCTTCGAAAGATGCGCATATACTGTGCTTAGTCGTAACTCTGTAGAGGTTTCTTGATGAAAATCGTTATTTGCGGCGCCGGTATTGTTGGCAGCGCTATTGCGCGTCATTTGGCTACTGAACAAAACGATGTCACAGTTGTTGACGGCGACCCTGAAAAAATTCAGTGGCTCACTGAACATGCCGATGTTGGGGCTGTTGAGGGGGTTGCCTCATACCCTAACGTGCTTGCCCGTGCAGGCCTTGCTGATGCTGACCTGCTTATTGCTGTAACAGAATCTGATGAAGTTAATATGGTTGCCTGTCAGGTAGCACATACTATTTTCGATACGCCCACCAAAATAGCGCGTATCCGATCTCGTTCCTATTTGGATCCAGAGGTAAAATCTCTTTATTCGCCTGAAAATATGCCGATTGATCATATAATCTCACCTGAATTCGAAGTTTCTGAAGCTGTTGGTCGTCAATTACGCCTACCTGGTGCCTTTGATGTGAAGGATATGGCAAGCGGAAAAATCAGAGTGATCGGTGTGCTTTGTCAAAATAATTGCCCTATTCTTGAAACGCCCTTGCGGCATCTGACTAATCTTTTCCCTGGGCTGACAATGACAATTATCTCGATCATCCGTGGTTCTCAAGTGATTGTGCCGCGTGACGGGACAGATGTCATGCGGGCAGGTGACCGTGTTTATTTTGCCTGTGATGCCGAACATACTGAGCGTGCTATGGCTAGTTTTGGGCATGATGAAGAAGAGGCCCATTCGGTCGTAATTTCAGGCGGTGGTAATATTGGACTGCTGCTGGCTCAGGATATTGAAGCCCGATTTGATAATACCTCAGCCCATATCATCGAGCGGAGCAAAACGCAGGCTCATTTTCTGGCAGAACAGTTATCACACACAAATGTGACATGCGGGAATTCGCTGGAAGCCGATATTCTAAAAGAAGCAGGGGTTGAAACAACTGAAACTTTCGTTGCTGTCTCAAATGATGATGAAGTAAATATTCTATCTGCCTTACTTGCGAAACGAATGGGCGCGCGTCATACGGTAGCACTAGTCAATATGCCCGGCTTTATTCCGCTTATTAGTACATTGGGTGTAGATGCGGTGATTAATCCGCCGCAAATAACCGTATCATCAATATTAGAGCATATAAGACGCGGGCGCATCTATGATGTGCATTCAGTGATTGAAGGTATGGGAGAGGTGCTTGAAGCAGAAGCATTATCAACCTCTCCACTGGTTGGTGTCCCGCTCAGAAAAGCACGTATTCCAAAAGGCGTTGCCATCGGCGCCATCCTGCGAAACGACGCTGTATTGCCAGCACGGGGAGATACCATTGTTGAGGCAGGTGATAAGGTTGTCTTATTTGCAAAAACAGGAAGTGCGGGAAGAGCTGAAACGATTCTATCCGATAAAGATGATATTTTCTAATTGTAAAAAAGAGGCTTAAATGTCACGTATCGCTTATGTAAATGGCCGGTATGTACCTCACCGTGATGGGTCGGTTCATATCGAAGATAGGGGCTATCAGTTTGGTGACGGTGTCTATGAGGTGGTGCTTATCCATGGGGCTCAGATTATGGATTGTGATGGCCATCTTGACAGGCTAGAGCGGTCGCTTGCTGAAATGGATTTGCCCATGCCAGTTAGCCGGCCCTGTCTCCTGATGATTATGCGCCGGATGGTGGCTCTCAATCATATTAAAAAAGGTATTATATATCTTCAGATAACGCGCGGTGTTGCACAACGGGACCATAAATACCCAGCAAATACTGTCCCAGCGCTTGTGATGACAGCAAAGCACCTTCATTTCAAGGATGTGATGAGTGAGGATGGCGTATCTGCTATTACCGTTGCTGATGAGAGATGGGCGCGCCGTGATATCAAGACAATTCAGCTTTTGGCAAATTGCAGAGCAAAGCAGAAAGCCGCAGAGCAGGGAGCTTATGAAGCCATTTTAGTTATGCCTGACGGCAGTGTGTCAGAGGGAAGCTCATCAAATGTCTGGATAGTGTCAGCAGATGGTGAACTTGTTACCCGTGAGGCAAGCCATGATATTTTAAACGGTATTACCCGCCGGTCAGTTGCTCAGGTTGCGTCCGAACGCCAGATGAAAATCGTCAACCGGAATTTTACTGTAGCTGATATGCTAAACGCAAAAGAGGTGTTTGTGACGAGTGCAACATCTGTGGTCACACCCATTACCAAAATTGACGATACCGTTATTGCTAATGGTAAGATGGGGAGTTTGTCTAAGGCTCTCAGAGCAGATTATTTGGAAAAAACACCCAGCGTCTCGGCTAGATAGCGTTCTGTCAAAAAAGATATGACAACGATTATCATTGTCATTGAATATTAAAATAAGTCCTATAAGAATAACGATGAAATAAAAACCAAAAACTGGTGTAATGACACCCAACAAAAAAGAGTAATTCATGGATAAAGCCCACAATTTACAAGATATTTTTCTTAATCAAGTTCGCAAAGAGCATATCTCTGTCACAATCTTTCTTGTGAATGGCGTGAAACTTCAGGGCATTATTACATGGTTTGATAATTATTCCATTCTGCTGAAGCGCGATGGTCATGTTCAGCTTATTTATAAACATGCTGTCTCTACCATTATGCCGGCTTCGCCTGTTAGCTTGCAGAATTTAACAGGTGATGCCGCTGACGCGGACTAACTGCTTGTACTTAATGGTGGTAGTGCGTACGACATCTATAGTATGTCCCCTGCCGTCTGACTGGGTTTTATGTATAATGACAAATTCTGACAGCACTGTTTTTACCTTGCCCTTCGATGTAAATATTATGAGGGCAGAGGTTACTGGCTTGTTAAAATATGCCTCGGAAACATTTATAATGCCGCGGTGGCGCGCCCTTGATGATGCTGATATTGCGATAAAAACATCTGAAACCGATCTTGTTACGATTGCTGATAGAGAAGCAGAATTATTCTTATCACCTCATCTTGAGGCCTTGTTGACCGGGTCTTTTGCACTTGGCGAAGAGGCCTGTTCAGAGCAGGGGAATATTCTCAACCGGGCGGAAGATAAGTGGGTTTGGGCAATTGATCCGGTTGATGGCACAAATAACTTTGTAAAGGGAACCCAGCAGTTTTGCTCCATGGTGTCGCTTGCGCATTATGGAGTGCCGGTGATGGCGTGGATCTATCGGCCAACAGAAAAGGACTGTCTAATAGCCACAGCAGGGGCAGGGGTGGTCATGGTGTCGGATGACAATACCACAACGCCCCTGACGCGCCGGTACGTATCAGGCGATATTTTAAAAATGTCAGGCTCTCTGAATGCAATGGGGCTTGATAAATCTGTGCGGGATGATGTGCGTGAAAAGATCAAACAGCTTCCAGGGCGCACATATACTGGCTGTGCCGGAGTTGAGGCATCGCATGTTGCGCTTGGAACAGCTGACTATATTATGCATAGCAAACTGACCCCATGGGATAATACGCCGGTCGATCTTATCTGCCGAGAGGCTGGCAGTGTTGCCTATCTCACGCCGATGAAAACACGGTTTAGTTTAGGGGCAAAAGGGATCCTGCTTGTGGCGCCTGATGATGCGTCATGGGATGCGCTTAGTGCGTATATATGGGATGTATAATCACTTTAACTTAATTATTCAACTACCTGTTATTTCTATTGTTCTTTTATCTTTGCATTATCCCAATGGCGCGACATATCCTCTAATGTTGCTTCTTCTAGCGATAAGCCATCTGCTGATATGCCAGCTTCTACTGCGCGAAACCGGCGCTCAAATTTATTATTACATCCAATAAGAGCTGTCTCGGGTTCAACACCGACCGTACGGGCGAGGTTGGCGGCAACAAACAGAATATCACCTACTTCATCTTTGATGCGTGCGGTGTTTCTTGTCGGGGCGTCCCATTCGGCACGGAGTTCTTCTGTTTCTTCATGTAGTTTATCGATTACCTGATGTAAGTTGGACCAGTCGAATCCGGCGCGCGCCGCCCGTTTCTGGAGTTTTACAGCACGCACCATCGCGGGAAGTGTTCGTGAAATGTCATCAAGCAGCGAGGGGGTAGTGGCTACATCCTGCTTAGCTGCCTTTTCAGCGCGCTCTGCTGCTTTAATATCTTCCCAGTTTGCCCGAACAGTTGCTGGAACATCTGCGGTTCTATCGCCAAATACATGAGGATGCCGCCGAACCATTTTGTCTGATATTGCTCTGGCAACATCATCGAAAGAAAAGCTTCCATCTTCTTCTGCCATGCGTGCATGGAATATGACTTGTAGCAACAGATCGCCAAGCTCGTCACAGAGCTGGTCCTTATCACCTGTTTCAATGGCATCTGCAACTTCATAGGCTTCTTCAATTGTGTAGGGGATAATGCTGGAAGATGTCTGGGCTAGATCCCACGGGCAGCCAGTCTCAGGTGCCCTAAGGCGTGCCATTATGTGAATAAGACGGTCAATCTGCGCAGAATAATGGGTTATATGAATAGGGTCTGTCATAATCTGAGGCTACCATCTGGACTGTTGAAAAAAGAGGACTGATGCGTCAGGTTAGTCTAGCATGAGGTCGGATATTCTTGCCATAACTCTTCTATTGTTTGCTTTGTTTTAACGGCAAATTAGGTATACAAAGGTATCATGAAATATGAATGTGCATCTCTTAGCTGTTCGCTCTAGTCTGTTTACATAAATATGCTCGATAACAAAGGTTGCCATAATGACACACGAAGCCCCTGATACAACAACGTCAGTTCAGAAGGTCAGTTTTTTTGGAAAATTGCGGAGTTGGTTTCTTACAGGGTTGCTTGTAACCGCACCTGTTCTCCTCACAGTGTATATCACATGGCTTGTCGTTGATGTGCTGGATAGTCAGGTTATTAATCTGCTTCCGTCATCATGGCGTGATTTTTCTATTTTAAGCGTTCCTTTGTTTGGTCAAATTCCAGGCTTTGGCCTTCTCATTGGAGTGGCCATCATCACGCTGATAGGTGCTATTGCTGCAGGATTTTTAGGGCGCTGGATTATCAAGCTGGGTGAAAAAATACTGAATAAAATGCCTGTTGTGCGCTCAATCTACAGTGCTTTTAAACAAATTCTAGAAACTGTTCTTGCTTCTCAGTCAGATGCATTTCGTGATGTTGTTCTGGTTCAATATCCTCGAGAAGGGTTATGGGTTATTGGCTTTGTTACAGGAGTGACAAAAGGTGAAGTTCAGGACAGTATTCCAGAGACAACCGTAAATGTATTTATTCCCACAACGCCAAACCCAACCTCTGGATTTTTGCTTTTCTGCCCAAAAGAAGAACTAGTTTATCTGAAAATGTCTGTTGAACAGGCGTTAAAACTCGTTGTATCTGGCGGTATTGTTACCCCTGAGACCCTGCCGAAAAAGGCGTAGGGGATGCTAGGATCTCTCTGGATGCTTAGCTAGCCAGACGCCAGAAAGCGTACTGCACTATCCTTTTCAAACAGGCTGAGAAGCGTCACAATATCGGTATCTTCAAGCGAACGGCCTGCTGCTATTGCCTTGTGAGCTTCATCGCGTGCAAGGCTGAGAAGGGGGGCATGTTCACTTAAATCTGCTAGTGAAAATTCAGGCATTCCCGATTGTCTGCTGCCAAGAACCTCACCAGGCCCCCGCAGCCGTAAATCTTCTTCGGCGATCTCAAATCCATCATTCGTATTACGCATGATTTTCAGCCGCTCGCCTGCCGTCTCGCTGAGTGGTCCGTGATACATTAAAATGCATGAAGAGGCGATATCGCCGCGGCCGACCCGGCCTCTTAGCTGATGGAGCTGAGCAAGACCAAAGCGTTCAGCATGTTCAATAATTATAATTCCTGCTTCAGGTACATCAACGCCAACCTCGATAATCGTAGTTGCGACAAGCAGGCTACTCTGGCCCGTTGTAAAGGCCTGCATAGCGGCGTCCCGTTCAGCTGATTTCATCTGACCATGTGCCAGCACCGGGTGAGCTTCAGGCAAAAGAGTGCATAAATGGCGATGCCTGTCCTCGGCTGCTGTCGCATCCAGTTTTTCAGTTTCTTCGACAAGAGGGCAAATCCAGTAAGCGCGCATACCGCCTGAAAGCGCAGCCCGAAGGCGTTCTACAACATCACCAATGCGGTCATGATTGACCAGGGCTGTTGCGATTTTCTGACGTCCAGCAGGTTTTTCGTCGAGACGTGACACGCTTAAATCACCAAATGCTGTCATTTCTAATGTCCTCGGAATCGGGGTCGCCGTCATGACAAGAACATCACATCCATCGCCTTTCTGTCCGAGAATAAGGCGTTGACGGACCCCAAATCTGTGCTGTTCATCAACAACAGCAAGACGAAGAGCTGAAAATGTTACATCATCAGTGAGCAGGGCATGCGTCCCAATTACAATCCTGATAGCTCCTGTTCCAAGCCCGTCTAGAATGGTAGCGCGCTCGCTGTGTTTTTGGCCCCCTAGAAGAAGTTCCGGTTTAATGCCGAGCGGCTCAAGAAAGCGGGTAATCGTCGCCAGATGCTGGCGGGCAAGCACTTCAGTTGGCACAAGAAGAGCTGCCTGGCCACCTGCTTCTACAGCAGATAACATTGCAAGTAATGCTACGATCGTCTTGCCAGACCCAACATCACCTTGGAGAAGGCGGAGCATGCGCACTGGCGCCCGCTGGTCTGTATCAATTTCGCTCAGCACCTGTTGTTGGGCTTGGGTCAGAGAAAAAGGTAGTATTCTCCGAAGATGCGCTGTTAACTCTCCTGTCGGCACCAAAGCATGTCCGGCAAGCTCTTTATCGGTTTGTTGCCGCAATAGCTGGAGGGCAAGTTGGTTCGCAAAAAGTTCATCAAAGGCAAGTCGCATGCGTGCTGGAGCGTGCGCAGAAATATCGGATAAAGTGCGGGGGGCATGAACCTCTATCATAGCAGTTTTAAAGTCTGGCCATTGATAATGTGCCATAATCTGCTTATCGATCCATTCCGGTATCTCGCGTAGGCGCTCCAACCCAGCTGAAATCGCTTTGCGAAGTGGTTTTGCTTTCAAGCCGGCTGTCAGAGGGTAGAGCGGCTCAAAAGCGGGCATATCGTCAGCATTTGCTGGCGAAAGGATGTAATCAGGATGCGCCATTTGTACACGGTTCTGAAACCGCTCCACGCGCCCACTGACTAGTCGTCGCTCTCCCACAGGCAGAGTATTTTTTAGATAATCAGTCTGCGCATGAAAAAACAAAATATCCATTTCACCGCCATTTGTTTCAACCCGGAAGCGGGCTGGCCGCTTAACCCGGGATGGCGGTATATCAGCAGATAGAACAAGAACATCAAAGGTAGCAAGGCTTCCTTCTACGACATCCGCTACCGAGGGGCGTGCGCGTCTGTCATTCACGCCAACAGGCAGGTGACGCAACAGGTCTATAACATGAACCCCAATTCGTTTCTCCATCTGTTCTGCCATTTTCGGCCCAATCCCCGGCAGGCTCGTTAACCGCGCAAAAAGGGAAAACAGAATGTCCGGACGGGAAATATGCATACCGTATCTCTTGTCACTTAGAAGGGGGGTGAACTATATCATGCCATAGCGAAGCTAAAGCGACAAATATCCTGATGCTGCATATCTAAATTATCAAATAAAAAGCCTCGCTAGGCGTCGGCGCAGCGGTGCTGTTACACAAAGACTATTTGAGGTCGACCCTGTCTGTCTCAAATCAGGTGACAAAAACAGGTAAAATAGATTAAAAACGAATCGCTTTGTCCCGTATATGGGCTGTCAGCCAGTTGACTTAGCTCTATATAACGTAATAGTCCGTTTACAAAAGTAGCCTCATGCCGTGGTCCAGTGACTGCCTCATTGTGACAAGACGCCTCATAACGGCGAGAAGGATAGTTAAGTCTCTATGTCTGATTCCACAGAAATACGCGTCCGTCGGCTTGCTTATCAAGCAAGCTACACTGGCATGAAAGAAACCGACCTTTTGCTTGGTCAGTTTGCGAAAAAGCATCTGCCAAATCTTACTGAGAAACAGCTTGATATGTTTGAAGCTTTGTTAGAGGCAGGAGACCCATCTATCTTTGCTTGGGTTCGGGGGGATGAACAAGTGCCAGCTGAATTTGATGGCCCAGTGTTTGATATGATCAAAGATTTTCACATTAATCAGGCATAATTAATTACCTTAATTAAAATCAATAAAAATATGAAAATAATAAATAAAATAGAATTTAAATCCATCATTTATGGATGTCTTGATGGAGCGGATTCTCTTGCTATTGGGGGGCTTGTTAAAGCTCATACCAGGCTGGTTTATCTCGCGCGCGATGACAAGCGACTTGAGCAGATGGCGCAAGGTCTTGCGTTTTCCTGTCCAGAGGCAGAGTTGATTATGCTGCCTGCATGGGATTGTCTTCCTTATGATAGAATGTCACCCCACTCAGCGATTGTGAGCCGGCGAATTGATGCGCTATCAACGCTTTCTCATCGGAAGCAGATATCTGATACGGGCCGGCCTTGTATTGTGCTGACAACCGTAAATAGCTGGCTTCAGCGCTTGCCATCCGAAGATTTTTTTGCCGAATCCAGCCTGACCCTTGTACCGGGTATGGAGATGGCTCAGGACAAGATTGCTGATTTTCTAACCCAAAATGGTTTTTTGCGTACTCAATCTGTGCGTGAATATGGTGAATTTGCTATTCGTGGCGGCATTATGGATATCTTTGCTGCGACTGATATGGATCCTGTGCGGCTGGATTTCTTTGGCGATGAAATTGATTCGATGCGGTATTTTGAGCCGCTGTCCCAGCGCAGTCATGACAATACCAAAACACTGATTATTCGACCCGCCGCAGAATATATCCTTGATGATGCGTCGATTAGCCGGTTTCGGCAGGGCTATCTCTCGCTATTTGGGGGAAAAGCATCGAAAGATTCCCTCTATGAGGCCGTGTCGGCTGGTCAAACCCTTGCCGGGATTGAGCATTGGCTAAGTCTGTTCCATGAAAGCATGGGCAGCTTGTCTGACTGGCTCACAGGCTGGCATATCGTTTGTGATGGTGATGTCCATGCAGCAGGTATGGCACGGCTTTCCCAGATTGAGGAATTTTATCAAGCGCGCGCGGGCGCTGTGCCTGAAGGAGAGGCTCCATATAGGCCTGTTCCGCCTGAAATGATGTATCAGACACAAGTAGCCCTCGATACGTTGGCGCAAAGTACATTAACAGCAACATTATCCAGTTTTGCGGCCCCACAGAGAGATGATCCTGATATAGGCGCGCGTGCCGGCCTGACATTTAATGCTGCCCGCACAGAAGGCGGTAGTCCGTCGGCAGCTGCTGCTGATGCTATTGAAGCAGATGCTAAAAAGGTACCTGTACTGTTGACAGCGGCCTCTCAAGGCGCGTTGGAGCGAGTGTGCGGGCTGATAGCGCCGCACTTGCCAGAGCCGCCAGCCCTTATTGATTCGATATCTGAAATGAAGACCACGGGGGTTTATGGCACAGTCTGGTCGCTTGAGAACGGATTTCACACACCGCATATGACGGTAATTACCGAGCAGGATATTTTTGGATCACGCATTGGGCGTCCACAAGGCCGCCGCCGCCGTGCAGAGGATTTTCTCAGAGAAGTTTCATCTTTGGAGCAGGGCGATTTAGTCGTTCATGTCGAGCATGGCATTGGGCGCTATGAAGGGCTTGAAACAATAAGCTCAGATGGTACAGATCATGATTGCCTTCATCTTTCTTATTCTGGTGGAGACCGGCTTTACCTGCCCGTTGAAAATATTGATATGCTGTCACGATATGGACAGGATGCAAGCGATGTTGTTCTTGATAAACTCGGCGGGGCAGGCTGGCAGGCACGCAAGGCCCGCATCAAGGGCCGGATTAAGGAAATGGCGGAACAGTTGATCCGCATTGCAGCCCGCCGCGCTATTGCAACAGCAGAACCGTTAACACCGCCGCAGGGCGTCTATGATGAATTTTGTGCCCGTTTTGGTCATTCAGAAACAGATGACCAGCTTGATGCGCTCGAAGATGTTTTGTCGGATTTTGCCTCTGGTACGGCAACAGATAGGCTTATTTGTGGTGATGTTGGCTTTGGTAAAACAGAAATAGCGCTGAGGGCAGCGTTCGTCGCCGCTATGGCTGGTTATCAAGTGGCCCTTGTGACGCCAACAACCTTACTTGCACGCCAACATGGAAAATTATGCGCAGAACGATTTGCAGACTTTCCTGTGGAAGTGGCAACCTTATCGCGGATGACAACCCCAAAACAGGCATCGATAATTCGTGATGGGCTCAGTGATGGGTCAGTTCAGTTAGTTGTTGGCACACATGCTGTTCTTGCCAAATCTATCTCTTTCAATAATTTAGGCCTTCTAATTATCGATGAAGAACAGCGCTTTGGGGTTAGCCAGAAAGAACGACTCAAAGAGTTGCGCGGTGATGTGCATGTGTTGACACTATCAGCAACGCCTATTCCACGTACCCTTCAACTGGCGCTATCAGGGGTACGCCAAATGTCTATCATTGCAACGCCTCCTGTTGACCGATTGGCGGTACGAACCTTTGTTGGGGCGTGGGATTCAGTTGTCTTGCGCGAAGCTATCCTTAGAGAGCGGTTCCGAGGTGGGCAAATATTTGTTGTCTGTCCGCGTGTTGCAGACTTACCTCGCCTTTATGGCAGAGTAACAGCTTTGGTACCTGATACTCGCATTCTGACAGCGCATGGCAAGATGAGTGCAACTGACCTTGATGATGTAATGAACCGGTTTGGCGATGGCGAGGCTGATATTCTTCTCTCAACAAATATTGTTGAATCCGGCATTGATATCCCGACTGCTAATACAATGATCATTCACAGGGCCGATATGTTTGGCCTGTCTCAGCTTTATCAACTCCGTGGTAGGGTAGGTCGCAGTAAAGTGCGGGCCTATGCCTATCTAACAACCCAGCCTGGCATGGTCTTAACCCCGCAAGCAAAGCGTCGATTAGAAGTTATGCAGACCCTTGATAAACTTGGTGCAGGGTTTTCTCTGGCTTCTTATGATATGGATATCAGAGGTGCAGGAAACCTACTTGGTGATGAGCAGTCGGGGCATGTGCGTGAGGTAGGTGTTGAGCTATATCAGGAAATGCTTCGTCAGGCTGTCGATCTGGCCCGCACGAAATCGAAAACAGGCAGTGATGCTAGTGGAGACGCAGGTCAGCAAGACTGGTCACCAACCATAAGTTTGGGCACGAACGTGCTTATCCCAGAAAAATACGTGCCAGATTTGTCAGTACGGTTATCACTGTATCGCCGGATTGGCTCATTAGCCTCGCATGATGATATTAACCAGATGGCTGCCGAGCTGGTTGACCGATTTGGTCCACTGCCAGACACTGTTAAGAACTTGCTGGAAATCGTTGAATTAAAATACCTTTGTCGTAATGCTAATATTCTAAAAATCGATGCAGGCGCCAAAGGGTTTGCGCTCTCATTCAAGGATAATCAGTTCCTTGCGCCTGATAAATTGATTGGCTGGATTGCGTCTCAAGGTGGGCGTGTTCAGCTCCGCAGTGATCATAAACTTATTGTGAAGGGCGAGTTAGGTCAGGTTGCTGACCGGGCAAAGCAGGCTCATAAAATCGTTAGTGATATTGCAGGCCTTGTCGTCTCAGAGTAATCATGATCAGCTGTGGTCAAAAGTCTAATGTTCTTGAACCGCAGCATCTATGGCATTGAGAAGAATGTCGGGTGGATAAGCCCCAGCAAGCGAAAAATTATCATTAAAGACCATTAATGGAACGCCATCTATTCCAATGCTTTGACCATATCTTAAATCCGCATCTAACCTTGTTTGCGCTTGTGTTAATTTTTCAGGTGAGCGGGCATCAAGTGCGCGGGGATTTATCTGCGATACCTCATCAATAAGTCTATTTTGAACAGCATCATCTGAAATATCTTCTCCGCGCAGAAAATAGGCTTGATAAAAAGCATCTGATAGCATCGGCGCGGCATCACCGGCAGCAATCAGCATTTTATGGAGAGGGCGCGTATCAGGCGTGCGCTGAATATCTGAAAATTGAAAGGCAATTCCTGCCTCATCTCCTGCCTGAGCAATGCGGCCATAAACAGCATTAGCAGCATGACCGAACTTCGCCGTTAGGTAAGCTTTTCTATCCATGCCGTCTGCAGGCATGGTCGGGTTCAATAGGAAGCAGCGCCACCGATATTCAGGCACAATATCTGGACGCTGAACGAACGCTTCTTCAAGCCTTGTTTTTCCGATATAGCACCACGGACAAATGATATCGGAAAATATATCTACAATGAGATGTTTTGGCATCAAAGAGGGGGAATTGCTCACGAAAAACTCCACAAGGTTAGCTGTTTGGATTGGCACTGCATAAAAGGGGGCAATAAGGCTTCACATCTGCTAGCATTAGACCATATCGGAAATACGATAAAAATTCCCCCAGAGAAGCGCAAGTTCAAAATAAGGTGAGAGCATGCAACCCAATCAAGAGCCGGAACATAATGCGGCAAAAGTAGCGCTTAAGTCACGCAGAAAAGCCGAGCGTGCACGCGATTTACTCCTCGAAACCGCCCAGACCCTTGGTATAATAACAGCTACACCATATGTGACGGAGGACAATGTTCCCGCTATGAATATCGCACCTGGTCAGTCTCCTTTTGTTCGGCAGGATGGGCATTTTTATTGTTTTGCTAGCGAATTAGCAGCCCATGTGCGCGCGTTGCTATCACAGGCTGATGTGCGGTTTCAGCTTATTGAAGATGAACAGTCAGCGCAGAATATATGGGCGCGCATCCGTCTGACTTTTTTAGCCGATGTAAAAGAGATTACACGAGACAGTTCCCAGTTTGATGAGATCTGCGCCGCCATTGATAAGAGACACGGTCCAGTAATGTCAGTAATAAAACCGTTTACAGATTTTCACCTTTTTGAAATTACGCCAATAAGCGGTATTCTTGTCACCGGTTTTGCATCTGCCTATGATGTAAAAGGCCCTGGTTTCGAATTGGAAGACCATTTAACTTCTTCATGAACGGCATGATATAATGCACCAAACCGAACTTCCTATATTTTGGAGCTTTAGGCGATGCCCTTATGCGATGCGTGCGCGTATGGCTGTTATGGCGAGTGGCCTTACTGTTGGATTGCGTGAGATCCTGTTACGTGACAAGCCGGCAGCTTTTCGGGCTGCATCACCAAAAGCAACCGTACCTGTTCTCGAATTAGGTGACGGTATCGTGTTGGATGAAAGCCGTGACATCATGTTCTGGGCGCTTGGAACATCAGGAGACCCAGCAGGTTGGCTCAACTGCTATCATCAAGATGAGCAGGCAGCCATCGCGTTTCTTGACCGGCTTGAAGGGCCGTTTAAAACAGATTTAGATAAATATAAATATGCTACTCGTTACCGTACAGAACAGGGTGCCCCTGTTGACGGGCTGGCTCACCGCGCCGCTGGTGCCGTTTTTTTGTCTGATATCAATACATCTCTTGCGCGCACCCCCTTTTTGTCAGGCGAGGTGATTGGGCTTATGGATTATGCCAGTTTGCCCTTTATACGTCAGTTCCGCATAGCAGATGAAAGCTGGTTTGATGCGCAGGAATGGCCGTTTTTGCAGGCGTGGCTTCAAGACTTTCTTGCAAGTGATATGTTTCGTTCTGTGATGGTGAAATACGAGCTTTGGCAGGAAGGTGCCCCGCCAGTCCTTTTCGGAAGTGAGCCGGCCTAGCTATGCTGAATGACGGGCCGTTTCATTGACCAGAGGAGATAGGCGATAAGGCTGGCAACAACGAGTAAACCTCCCATTATCATCTGATTTGTTGGGCGTTCATCCACCACCAGCCAGACCCATAAGGGCCCTAATACTGTTTCAAGAAGCATAAAAAGGCTGACATTGGCAGCAGCGGTAAACCGTGTAGCATAGCCAAGCAAAAAAAATGACATAGGCAGAATTATCCCGCCAGAAATCAGAATGGAGAGCATATCACCAGAGGTGAGTGTCTGTAGCGGATATCCTGTCACAAGCGCAAATATCAAAGCGCAGATGGCAGCAAGAAGCGCCCCACCGCCATTTATTAGCAGGATAGGGATGCTATTATCACTCCGCAACAAGCTAAAGGATAAGCCAATACATGCGCCCGCAGACAAACCAAAAAAGGCTCCTGTTGCAAGTGTTTCAATACCTTCTATGACAGGTGCACTACCAGCGGGCTCATAAACCGCAACAGCAATACCCGTCATCGCAATTGTCATAAAAACATATGTCAAGGGCGGGGTATATTCTGACATGAGAAGCCATGAGAATAACGCAGCAAACAGAGGTGCGCAGGCAACTCCGAAAAGAATGATCGAAACCGGCGCACTAGCGATGCCTAAGGTAAAAGTAATGGCGCTGAGCATAAAACAGAACGTTACAATAAGAGCACGGGGCCGAAAAAAATTTACAGTCTCTTGACGCAACGTGCCTCTGGAAACAATCAGCCATACCCCGAACAGCACGCCTGACATAGCAAGCCCGCGCCAGACGAGCATTTGAAGGGCATCCATGCCTGAAAGGCGCATGAAGACTGTGTCAGGCGTAATAATAAGTGCACCGGTAAAAGCCACCGCAATGCCATAAAAAGGCTTCGATGAAAAACGAGTAAAAAATGTCATAAAAGAGCGCTTGTCACCGGTCGAGTAAACATCAGCAAGGATTACTGCCGTTCACCTGCTGATAGCAAGTAAAATAGTCGTTTTAGCAGAATATTTTTAGGATAATTCAGATAGAAAGCGCTGTGAATCTGCTAGAATAGTCGCCCTTTTTTCATCTGTCATTTTGGAGAGCGTCCGGTACATCATGCCCATACGCGCATTGCTAGATAACCGGTCTTGATGCCGGATAAGAAAATCCCAGTAAAGATAGTTAAATGGGCAGGCCTGTTCACCAGTTTTTTGTTTTACATTATAGTGACAGGACCGACAGTAATTCGACATTCGTTCAATGTAAGCGCCTCCTGATGCATAGGGCTTGCTTGCTAGAATGCCCCCATCAGCATAAAGCGCCATGCCTGACACATTGGGCAATTCTACCCATTCATACGCGTCGGCATATACGATCATAAACCATTCATTAACGTCTTTTGGAGAAAGTCCTGCAAGTAAGGCAAAGTTACCCAGTACCATCAGCCTTTGTATATGATGGGCATATGCATGGTCACGGGTTTCTGACACACATTGCTTGAGGCAGTTCATCTTGGTATCGGCCGTCCAGAAAAAAGCTGGCAGAGGACGATGAGCTTCAAGCACATTCTGGTCGGCGTAGTCAGGCATCTTTAACCAGTAAAGGCCACGGACAAACTCTCTCCAGCCGAGAATCTGGCGGATAAATCCTTCAGTTGCATTGAGCGGTGCGGCGCCTGAATGATAGGCGTTTTCTGCAGCGATGATGGCCTGTTGTGGGCTGAGCAGGCCACAATTAAGATAGAGCCCTATATGGGCATGAAACATAAAAGCCTCACCCTCAACCATAGCATCTTGATAGATGCCAAAGAGCGGTAGGCGTTCCGCGATGAACCGGTCAAGAACATGAGCGGCCTGTTCATGTGTAACCGCAAATTCAAAAGGGCGAAGCGAACCAAAATGTGCGCCAAACCGGTTTTCAACAAGGTGAAGGACCTCATTTGTAATATCATCAGGCGCAAAACTCGTATGTTTGGGAACCTCAAGTTCGTCAGGCGCACGCCCACGATTTTCTGCATCATAGTTCCACTGACCGCCAATTGGCTCATTCTCTGACATTAAAATGCCTGTCTTGCGCCGAAGCTCACGATAGAAATATTCCATACGCAGCTGTTTGCGGCCTTCTGCCCAACTAGCAAACTCATCAAGCGTGCAATAAAACCGGTCATCATCGCGCAGCTCTACAGCACAAGGCAGGGTCGTTTCCCAGTTACGCATTTCTTCTAATACGCGCCATTCAGAAGGGCATGTTACAATCACGCCCTGTGGCTCATGCCGCGCAACAGCCCTAGCGACTTCACCTGAAAAGTTATGGCTATTTTCCTTCTGATCGAGACGGACATAATCAACATGCCACCCAGAATCAGACAGCTTAACTGCAAAATGCCTCATTGCAGAAAACAGAAAAGCAATCTTTTTCTGATGGTGCTTTACATAAACTGCTTCATCAAAAACTTCACATAATAATATAACATCATTAGATTTATCTGCATCTCTTAAAGAAGAAATATCAGGAGTTAATTGGTCTCCTAATATAAGGCGAAGTGTGCTCATATTTGTTCTTCTAATGCGGTGTTAGCGGTGAGTTTAAGGGCGGCAAACGCATCGAGAGCGCGTTGGCGTGATGCCTTTAAATCAACAAAAGGCCGTGGGTAGGTGCGACCTAATGTGACGCCTGCATCTTGAAGCACTGTGTTGGGTGCGTCCCATGGTGCAAATAGATATTTTGATGGTAGCTTGTTAAGCTCTGGTACATATGTGCGTGTATAATGTCCATCTGCATCAAATTTCTGACCTTGGGTGATAGGGTTAAACACCCTGAAATAGGGAGCGGCATCTGCACCGCATCCTGCAATCCACTGCCAACCTGCCCGATTATTGGCAAAGTCAGCATCAAACAAGCAATCCCAGAACCAGCGTTCACCATGACGCCAATCTAAGAGCAAGTTTTTGACCAGAAACGATCCAACAATCATGCGGACACGATTATGCATATAGCCGGTCTGATAGAGCTCACGCATACCAGCATCAACAATAGGAAATCCTGTCATGCCTGTTTGCCATGCTGTGAGGGCAGTTTTATCATCACGCCAGCCGAAAGCGTCAAATTTTGCCTGAATATTTTTTGTTCTAATATCCGGGTTTTGCATAACAAGATTGTGAGAAAATTCGCGCCAGCCAAGTTCTGACCTGAATGTTTCACGTTGGCTGTCATATTCTGGCAGGATGCCATCAGCGGCATACCATGCTTGATGCGCAGAAATCTGTCCAAACCGCATATAGGGTGATAGGCGTGATACATGAGGCTTATCTGGAAAATTTCGGCCCTCTTTATAGCTGCTGAGGCCATCATCAATAAACGCTGCCAGCCGTTCATGAGCACCTGCTTCTGAGATATCCCATCCTGTACATATAGTATTGCCCCAGGAGCGGTCTGGCAGCAGCTTTAAGCTATCAATCGCTCGTGCGCCAGAGGAGCATGCTTCAACAGGCTCAGCAAAGGTGATGTCGGGCGGTGCAAGCGGGAAGCGTGGTGGGTCAAGGCTGAGGCAGCCCCGGCGATAAAATGGTGTAAATACTTTATAAGGCGTCCCGTCCTGTTTTTGGACCTTTTCAGGCTCCCATAGGACAGAGCCACTTTCTTGTATGACCGTTACACCTCGTTCAGATAAGCTTTTTGTAATCTGGGCATCCTGTTTGACCTGCCAAGGTGCGTAGCTTGTTGTAAGGGTCAGTATTGTTGCGCCGGTCTGCTCTATGATATGGCGTAAGCAAGCTTCTGCATCACCGCTCATTACGATAAGATTATTATCAACAGAGCGGTTTAAGCTATTTAGGGCGTGATGAAGCCAGACGCGGCTCGCGCGACCAAGACTATCTTCTCCTGCTGCATCATCATCCAGAATGAAGACAGGCGTTACCAGTCCCTCAGAGGCGGCTTTGGTGAGGGCAGGGTTGTCAGCAAGCCGCAGATCATGCCGAAACCAATGGAGTGAGCGTGGAGTCATTCAAAAATACCCGAGAAAAACAATAACAACTAGTCTTTATCCGTATTTGAGAAGACTTCGGATTGGTTTCGGATGAGTCTTTTTTGCTAAACACGCTAAACCCATTCTATCATGCTGATGCTAATAGCTGCTGCATCATATGAATAACGGCTTTTGACTGCTCATCGGCAAAGGGTTCTGCTGTGCCAACGCCCCAGACAGGCCCAGGCCAGGCAGCATCATCTTCATGCCTTGCAATTAGGTGAAGATGAAATTGTGGTACCATGTTTCCGAGAGATGCAACATTAATTTTATCAGCATTTTCAGATTGTTTTAACAAATAGCTCATGCTTTTAGTGAGTGATAACATATCCTGTTCAGCTGTATCAGGTAGGTCATGCCAGTCACGTATTTCTGAGATTTCGGGGATCAGAACGAGCCAGCGGTAGCGTGCATCATTCATCAGCCTTACCTGACACCCACTCTGCCGTGCAATAAAAAGAGTATCGCGTTGAAGTCGGTGATCCAGTGAAAAATCTGACATAAAATCTGTCCCTCTATGTGGGTGATATTACCCGGTGATATGTATATCTCATGTTGTTTCCTGAAAGTCAGTCTGGCATATCTGTAGGGTATGACAATCAAAGAACCACATTCTGATGATATAGCTTTATCACCACGGGCCTCAACAGTGTTTGTTGACGCTGATGCCTGTCCGGTGCGTGATGAGATTGTTGCCTGTGCCCGCCGGCATAATGTGCCTGTTATTATGGTATCGAATGGTGGTATCCGGCCGGGGACTGACCCTTTGGTCAGTTTAAAAATTGTCGCACAGGGTGCGGATGAAGCTGATAAATGGATAGCAGAAGAAGCAACGGATGGGGATATCGTGGTCACAAGTGACATTCCGCTTGCAGCACGCGTGATAGAGGGGGGAGCTTGTGCATTGCGCCCTGATGGACGCCCGCTGACCAAAGATAATATTGGACAGGTTCTGGCAATGCGTGACCTGATGGCTGATATTCTTAGTGCCAATCCGTTTCATCAATCAAGCGGGTCATCCTTTGGAAAGCAACAAAGGTCAGCTTTCTCACACCAGCTTGAAATACTGTTGCGGCAGATTTTAGGCTAGAGGGGGCAAACATGGATGATGTTGTACTGATTGACTGGGGAACAAGCTCATTTCGCGCCGTTATCATCAATGAAGCCGGAGAGATTGGTGCTCGCAGTGCCTCGGATGCTGGTATCATGAATGTCCCGAAAGGTAATTTTTTAGCGTACCTTACCGAGACTCTTGAGGCGCTAGATGTTGCGCATAATCCGCCGCCTATTTTAATGAGTGGGATGATTGGGAGTACGCTTGGATGGTGTGAAGCCCCTTATTTGACCGGCCAACAGAGCCTTGATGATTTTGCGAAAAATCTGTTTGTTCTTAATGATAGGCATTTAGATATTCGCATTGTGCCGGGCGTCGCGGCACCGTCTTTGGGGTTGCCAGAGCATATTGATGTAATGCGCGGCGAAGAAACGCAGTTTTTTGGGAGCCTTATTCTTAGACAATCTTCAGAAACAAGCAGGGATGTAGCTTCATTAATCTGTATTCCGGGCACCCACGCAAAATGGATTGTCGAGATGCAAGGCACAATTGATAGTTTTGCGACTTTTATGACAGGCGAGCTCTTTTCTGTGCTGTCTCGTTATTCGGTTGTAAGCGGGGTTCTGGCTGAAGAACAGAGCAATTCTCACCTGTCACCGGCCTTTTTTGAAGGACTTGATATGGCGTTGCAGCCCATGGGAGTAATGCATCATGCATTTTTACTGCGTGCTGGCACGGTAACGGGAGGCTTTGAGACATCAACAAATAGAGACAGGCTGTCTGGCATATGTATCGGCAGCGAGATAGCTTCTATGCGTCCTTATATCGAAGCCAGCGGCCATCCTGTGACATTGATTGCCAGCGGCGTCATGCGTGTCGCCTATGAGCAGGCCTTTACCTATTTTAAGGTTCCCTATAAGACAATTGATGCTGAGGCAGCGACAATTGCTGGCCAGCTTGCCCTTCACAATAGTCGTTCTTAGAGGCTATTCTTGGCAGCTATTCCTCATTGCGGAGAGATATGAGATGCATAGACAGCTGATTGCTATTTTGCGCGGGATTAGAACTGATGAAGCTGCGGCTGTATGTGATGCGTTATTATCTGCAGGTATTACCCAGATTGAAGTCCCTTTGAACTCGCCACATCCAATGCGCACAATTGAGATGATGGTAGAACAATATGGCGCGGAAGCACGTATTGGGGCAGGGACTGTATTGACATCTACAGATGTTGACGTCCTGGCAGAGATAGGCGCGGATATGGTGATCTCTCCTAATATGGACAGAGAGGTGATTGCCCGTACGAAACACCATGGCCTGATGTCCTGTCCAGGTATTTTAACGCCGAGTGAGGGTTTTGCCGCACTTGCAGCAGGGGCTGACATGCTAAAGCTTTTCCCAGCCGACATTGTTGGGCCCTCTGGTGTGAAGGCACTGCGTGCTGTATTTCCAGATGATGTTAAACTAGCGGCTGTTGGTGGTGTCGGCCTTGGTAAGTTATCTGTCTGGGCTGAAGCAGGTATTACGGCTTTTGCAATAGGGTCCAGCCTCTATAAACCGGGTATGTTAGCAAGAGAAGTTGGCGCGGTCGCCCGCCAGTTAGTTGCGGAATATGATGGGCTGAAGAGAAAGTGATCTTTTCTAGCGTGATGTTTTAACGCTTTACAAACCTTGTGCTTTGTCTAACCATCACAATAACCTAAAGCATATTTCCACGACCTCATTTTATTCTTGTCAGGCGTAAAGCTTGCACAGAATGCCTATCAAACCAGAAGTACGCCAAAGATTTGTATCTTGTTTATGATACAGATGGAGGCATGTTCGCTTTGGCCACCGCTAAAGAGGTACCGTCTATTATGAAAGTTACGGCATTATCCAAGATTATCGAACCTACAGCGCGTGAAAATCTTTTTGGTGTTGGGCTTATGCTGTTAAGTATGTTTGTCTTCTCGGCTGTCGATACAATTGCAAAAGTCTTAACAACAGATTTTCATCCGCTTCAGATTGTCTGGACGCGCCAGCTAGGATTGGTGGTGGGTATTTTTGTCATGATCGCCGTGCGCGGAGTCTCACTTTTTCAAACCAACCATCGTAAATTACAGCTTGTCCGCGGCCTTATGGCAGCATTATCTGCAGCATTATTTATAACAGCCATAAACTTTGTACCGCTTGCTGATGCTATTGCTGTTACCTTTATTGCTCCGTTTGTTGTGACGATGTTTAGTGCACTACTTTTGAAAGAAAAAGTCGGTATTCATCGCTGGAGTGCTGTTATTGTTGGATTTTTAGGAACGCTGATTATATTACGCCCTGGGTTTGATGGTTTTGAGCCTGCGCTGCTACTTGCTGTTCTAGCGGCGGTGCTTTTTGCGTTTCGTCAGATTATCTCTCGTTATTTGAGTGGTTCGGATAAAACTGAAACAACCATTGCCTATACCGCACTTGTCGCTATATCGGTGTTGTTCATCCCTTTGCCGTTCATTTGGCAAACGCCAGTTTCAGGGTTTCATATTTTTCTGATGGCCGTTATGGCAATTCTGGCGGGGCTGGGTGAATTGCTGGTTATCAAGGCGCTTGAAGTTGCTTTGGCTGTTGTGGTCTCGCCTGTACATTACACGATCCTGATTTGGGGTAGTTTATACGGCTATTTTGTGTTTGGAGATTTTCCAGATTACTGGACATGGGCTGGCGCAGTTATCATCATTCTATCAGGGCTTTATACGCTCTATCGCGAGCGCAAACGCGCCGTCCATTAGCCTATTGGCTAGAAAAAGACGTTATAGGTCACAGATAGGCTGTCATCATCGGAGAGCAGGCCATAAGCACTGGTTGCCGTTCGGCTCGAAAAAAAGGTAGAAGATAGCTCAATACTTGACCAGCTATTCAACCGTTTTGATGCTTCGAGCGATACAAGGGACTGGTCGGCTTCCTTGTCAGCCGAGACAAGGAATAAAAGGGTCGTATCATCAACATCATTCAAGATAAAACGGAGCCCGCCAACAAGAAACTGGTCAGCAGCAGCTTGCGGGCGATCATCATGCTGAAGTTCGGCAATCACTCCTATATCCCATAAATCATCAACAACGCCATAAAAGCTATATTCGATGCCCATGACAGCAGCCGCAAAGGCACTGCTGGCTTGTGTGCCATGCAAGCTTTCCCATTTGAACAGTAAATTTTCGCCGGTATGTTGTGCTTCAAATCCTACTGATTTCATCACGGGATAATAGGCTTGAAGAGCTGTGCCACTTGAAATGGGTATCAGAATTGGGTCACGTGCCGTGCCATAGAATAAGCTTCCCGCAAGGTCCCAGTCACCAGATACGGTAGAGAAACGACCGGCAAAATCATCTGCATCTTGACCGTTCGCTCTCTCAAACCGAGTAGATGTTACCGGAATGCCACTGCTTGGATGGGCGTCAGAATCATTAAAGGTTCTCTGGCGGAAGGCGTTGATATACCATAATTGCATATCACCACTATCCATATAGCGTTCGAGTGATAAGGAGGGGGCTCCTAGTTTGGCTGATGAGCCCTGAGCAGCTGCAGCATCACTCTGATTGATTATATCAACAACATTTTTACTTTCAGCATTTCCCCAGAACACCTGCCGGTGACCGATAAACGCCTCCATACCGGCAATGGGGGTCCTCAGATAAGCTTGCCGCGCTTCAAGGATGCGTCTACCTGCATCATCCGCATCTGCGCGTCCGATAAGCTCGGCCACAAAACGGCTGTCATCAAGATCATGAAATGCTTCGAGCTTGAGCTCAGCAGAACGGCTTTTATCTTGCGTTCTACTGCTATTTTCAGGAAATACATCATAGCGTGATGATAACGTTGTATTGACTTCACCTGCGAACAGGCTGTTTGTCAGACAGCAAAGAGCAATAGCACCTATAAAAACGTGTTTTATCATCTGATCCGTTTGAGCGTATTCTTCTGAAAGTCATTTTCGGTAAGCCCAGACTGCATTGTCCAGTTTGAAAATAGAAGTTCAGTTGATTTTCCTGTCTGATGATTGGTCATTACCATAGTATGAGCGCGCCAATGCTTGTCCAGATACAGATTATAATCACTATAAATGAGTGTTTTAAGAAGGCTATCTTTGCGGTCATAAAAATCGATTTTCTGGAGCCTGTATTCAGCCTTATCCATCCAGACAATCTGTCGCTTATAGCCACTTTTGGGATCAATGGGATCATATTCAATCACAAAACAGTCAAGACCATTCAGTGTTTCATCTCTGAGATAGTTATAGGTATATTTCTCAACTTCCTGACTAGAGATATCTTCATAAGCAAATTCACTTCCCATAAAAGGGCCTGCTTTGTTTGAAGAGGCAATGCGCTTAACCCGCTTTAAGGCAGGCAGAAAAAGCCATTGGTCATCTGTGTCTGTCTTTTTTGTATGCGACAAGAAAGCTGTGCCACGTACATCCCCCGGACTGTCAAAAATGACAATCGACTTATCGCCTTCATCGCTACCCTCTAATGTTCGGTTACGAATAACGCGGCTTGTCGACTGTCCATATTTATCGGTGAGGGTCATTGTCATGTCAGCGGTTGTATCACCAAACCCCTTATCTCGATTATCAGCAGCGATAGCAATTTCGAGCCCCTTTTCAGCAGAGGCTACAGCCAGAGCAGGCAGATGAGAGATAGCAAACAGCGCAATGAGCGATACAGGCAAAAATTTCATAGTAAGATCTCCTTTTAAGACGCTGTTTTAGCTTGTGAAGAAGCTGCTACATTAGTGTTCAAGTCTAAGTGTTTCTTTGCAGGCTTGTCTTTATCTAGAACAATCAGCAATGCTGGCAATAAGGTCAGGTCAGCAATCAAGGCAATCACAAGGGCAATTGCTGTGAGCATCGCCATATAGCTGTTCACACCAAAGGAAGACTGCGCCAGAATGGCAAATCCTGCCACAAGAATAAGGGTGGTGACGACCAGAGCTGTGCCAACACCATTAAATGCTGAAATAACAGCATCACGGGCGGTTAGTTTCAACTCTCTCCGAGCAATCTGATATTTTGTTAAGAAGTGCACACTATCATCTACGACAACTCCGAGGGCCATGCCTGCGACCACGGCAACAGCCATATTAACCTGACCGACCAATGCGCCCCATACGCCAAAAGCGAGTGCCGCAGGTAGCAGGTTAGGTATCAAACTGATAAGCCCTAGCTGAATATCACGTAACGCAATCAGAATAACCCCGCTAATTAAGAATACAGCGATAAGCGTACCGATAAGCATGCTTTCAATATTGCGCTCGGAAATATAGGCAAACATCACAGTTGGCCCAACAGCCGTCAGATTTGTATTGTGCGTTTCAGCCAGATAGTTTTCCGCCCGAGCAACCCAGGAACGAAGCTCTTTGGTTGTCATATCATCAAGCGTGACAACTACTTGTGTCGATGATTTACTGATGTCTAGCTGATTATTCATATCGAGCCCAAAAGGAAGGGAGAGCTCATAAAGCAACAGATATTGAGCGGCAAGATCGCGTGTCTCAGGAATGCTATAGAAAGTCTCATTGCCTTCATTTAAGTCACGATTAAGCCGCTTAAAAGTATCGGAGATAGACTGAACATGGGTGACGACCTCTTCATTCAACGCCCATTCTGTAAAATCGGCAACTGTCTGAATAAATGCTGGATCGCTTACACCATTGGGCTCGCCAGACTGAAGATTAAACTGAATGAGATTTGCGCCGGTAAGATTTGCACTGACCCAGTCAGTATCCTGACGGTATTCAACAGATTCATCAAAATATTTAACAAAATCATCATTGATTTCGTTCAATGGAATAAGCGCTAAAAGACAAACTGATATAACAACGCTAACGCTCAAAACAGCTTTGTATTTATCAGCAATGAAAGTGCCGATAACGCTCATCTTTGTATCAAGTTTCTGTAAGTTACCCTTTGGTTTTATGGGCATAAAGCTAATCAAAATAGGTAGCAGGACAACAGCATATACCCATGCAGCCATGACACCAAACGCTGTTATGTTACCCAGATCATGGAAGGGCGGGGAATCGGAGAAGTTCAGTGACAAAAATCCTAGAGCTGTTGTCACGCTGGTTAAAAAGATTGGCTTAGCATTAACCCGCAAACTATAAAGCAGACTTTCGCGTTTATCGTGCCCGTCTCGCATACGGTTGAGCATCACTACTAGTAAATGAATGGAGTCAGCAACCGCAAGTGTGGTTATAATGGTGGGCGCACTGGCTGATGGCGGCGTCAAGCCAATGCCCATCCAGCCACCAAAACCCATCGCAACTGTAATACTTGGAATAATGACGATAAGTACAAGGATTGTTGCTGTAAAAGAGCGCAATAGCGCATAGGCAACAATAAGAATGACAAGATACATTGCTGGTATCAATGTCCCCATATCCCGCATAGACGATTCCATAAATGCATTATTCAAGAAAATAACGCCGCTAAGCCGTATTTTTATCGGATAATCAGCTTCTATCGTGGCCGCAAGCTCGCGCGCAGCCTTTGCAACAACTGCAACTTCATCTGCCGTTTTGCCCGGAAGCTGTATTGTTGCATTCACAGAGGTAGCACGATGCTGACTATCATGGATTTTACCAGAAAGAGATGGTTCTGTTGTACTGATTTCATTAACAAGCTGCATTTCATCAGCACTAAGTTCGCTACCATTCATAAATAGATCTCGAACAATGAGGTCATCCCCATCTACTTCAGTGTGCTGATAATTCGATAAGCTATCAACACGGATAGAGAAGGGGAGTTGCCACGCCATTTCTGTGAGCGCTTCCACGCCGGCGAGTACTGCAGGGTCATTCGCAGATCCGGTTAAGGGGTCGATAGCAAAATTCACATTATCGATTTTTGTATAGGTTTGCTGGACTTTTTCAAAAGCCTTAAGTTGTGGGTTATCTTTGCCAAAGAAAACTCTGTAATCATTATCAAAATATAAAAATTGTGCCCCAGATGAAAGGCCAAAAGTTGCAAGTAAGAGAATGAATAATGCAACAAACCGATGCCGCAGTAAAAATTCACCATATGAGTTATCCGACGACGAAACTGGCTGAGACATTTTCTACCTTTTAAAAAGCATGAACGGTTGACGAGCTGAGGAGAATATTGGTCGTTATTTGCAATTGCCCATTAACTATATTAATGAATAAAAATAGGCCTAGTTTAAACGCTTGCATTTTGCAAGTCGAAAATTTAACAGGTAAAATTCTAAGAGTGCTAAATGTCAAACCTTGACTGTAACTGTCCAATTGCTGGTGCACTTGCTATTTTTGGTGATAGGTGGTCTCTAATTATTTTGCGTGACCTTTTATTTCACAACAAAAAACATTTTCACGAATTCAGCGAGTCACCAGAAAAAATTTCATCTAATATTTTAACAGATAGATTAAGAAGTTTAGAAGCAGATGGCCTGCTTCAATCTATGATGGATGAAGAAAATAAACGCCGTAAAATTTACCAACCTACCCAGAAAGCGCAGGACCTTGCCCCGATTTTACAAGCCTTAGCCGTCTGGGGTGAAAAGCATAGTTCACTCTCTTAGCCGCTTGTATTTTTTGCTGTATATCACGCCCAATTCTTCAAAAATAAATGGTCGTGTAGCTGCTAAAAATCTCGTTCACCCGAAAGGTTTAATGATTTAGGGCTTACCTGATAGTGTTTATAATCAATTACATTGTGGCATGCCGGGGCGCTTTTTGGTGCCTCGAAGCAATATCCATAATATAATGGCCATATTCAGACCGTTCCAGACTATACCATTGATAAATGCCATCTGATAAGAGCCGGTCAGCTCATAAATCCAACCTGACATCCAGCCACCCAGCGCCATGCCAATAATCGTCATCATAATCACAAATCCAACCCGCGCGCCGGCTTCTTTGGGCGGAAGATATTCCCTGACGATGACAGCATAGCTTGGTACGATGCCGCCTTGTGCTAGGCCAAAAATCAGGCTCACAACATATAAAGATGCCATGCCATCAAACGGAAGGTACATCACCAGCGCAAGACATTGTAATGAAGAGCCAATTAAAAGTGTATAAATGCCGCCGATTTTATCTGCTGCCAGACCGGAGATAACGCGGCTGAAAACACCGCCAAATAACATCAATGACAACATCTGAGCGCCAATAGCGGGGCCATAGCCGAGTCCAACACAATAGGACACGATATGGACCTGAGGCATCGACATTGCAACACAGCAACTCACCCCTGCTATTGAGAGTAAAATTTGTAGCTGCCTCGGCGAAAGGTTTGTTTTTGCCGTATTTTCAGCAACTTTTTTCGCTGCAATATTATGCGCCGTTTCTGGTACTGAACGCCTTAATAAAAACGCCAGAGGAATGGTTACAACAACAGTGATAATGGCGAGTGTAACATAGACATTTCGCCAGCCATGAGTTGCGAGAACACCAGATAGCAAAGCTGGCCAGATAGCCCCTGCAAGGTAATTTCCACTGGCTGTTAATGCAACAGCAATCCCACGTCGTCGCAAGAACCAATGCGAAATATCAGTAATAAGCGGTCCAAACCCAGCCGCACAACCAAAACCAAGAATAAGATGTATAATTGCCAAAAAATAAATCGAATCTGCCTGTGTGGATAACAGATAGGCAAGGCTGGACAGGAGAGCGGCACAAATAACTGAAATAGTAATCCCAAACCGATCAATGATTGCCCCGATGACTAGATTGCCAAACGCAAAGCCAATCATATTTAAGGTAAAAGGAAGGGAGGTGAGGGCGCGGCTCGTAACAAACTCTGCTTCTAGTGCGGGCATGATTGTAATGACCGCCCACATGCCTGTATTAGTAAAGATAGCAATGGTTAATGTGATAGCCAGCCGGAACCAAGAATAGGTGCTGTCATGAATTGTGGGACTAGTCATAAAAGCCTAACGTGACGGTGTGTTATCAAAAAGAACAATCTTCTGGGTGATGGCCTTGGCAAGAACCAGGTGCCGTATTTAATCTGGTGAGTAAGAGCATTTTCTAGAGTTGTTTTGCAAGGTCACGCAATTTAAACTTTTCAACTTTTCCAGTTGATGTCTTAGGGATGTCTTCAATGATAATCTGACGTGGACATTGGAACCCTGCAAGATTTGCCCGACAATGAGCGTTCAGATCATCTGCGGTTGCTGTGCGACCTGCATGTAACTCAACAAAGGCAATCGGCGTTTCACCCCACTTGTCATCTGGTTTGCCAACAACCGCACATGAGGCCACATCAGGGTGCTGAAATAGGATATTTTCAACATCAATAGATGAGATATTTTCACCACCAGAGATAATAATATCTTTCGACCTATCTTTGATTTGAACATATCCATCAGGATGAATAACAGCAAGATCGCCAGTATGAAAATACCCACCTTGAAAGGCAGCGTCTGTTGCAGCCTTATTTTTGAGATACCCTTTCATGACAATATTGCCGCTCATCATGATTTCGCCTAGCGTTGAGCCATCACGTGGAACCGATTTCATTGTATTAGGGTCCATTACATCTAGCCGCTCTAACCCTGCATAAGAAACACCTTGTCGTGCCTGTTTTATGGCTCTCTCAGAACGGCCAAGATGGTCCCATTCTTCTTGCCAGACATTCACAACCGCCGGGCCATAGACCTCTGTCAGGCCATATACATGAGTGACCATAAAGCCGGCATCATACATTGCAGCAAGAACACTTTCTGGCGGCGGCGCAGCTGCAACGTTAAAATTAACTGACTGCTCAAAAGATTGTTTTTCGCTATCATCTGCGTTGAGCAGAACCGACATCACAATCGGCGCCCCACAGAGATGAGTAACCTTGTGTTTGGCAATTAGCCTATACATTTCTGCGGCGCGAACCCATCTTAGGCAGATATGGGTTGAACCTGTTAAGGCTAATGTCCACGGATAACACCAGCCATTGCAGTGAAACATTGGCAAGGACCAGAGATAGACACTATGCTGGCTCATATTGGCATGTATCGTATTATTATAGGCCATTAACGCACAAGCACGGTGATGATAGACAACACCTTTTGGCACGCCTGTTGTACCAGATGTATAATTCAATGTGATGGCATCCCATTCATCAGGAGGACGGCGCCAGATAAAATCCGGATCGCCCGTTGCAAGTACATCTTCCCATTCTGATAATCCGATTAATGGGCCTTTCGGTTTTGGAGCGTCATCCGGATAGTCAGGGTCATCATAATCAATAATGAGAGGCGTTACAGATGCCCTTTTGACGGCCTGTTCGGCAACCTCTGAAAACTCGCGGTCAACAACCAAGATTTTGGTGTCAGCATGGTCAAGCTGGAGCGCGATTGCCTCTGCATCGAGTCGTGTATTAATCGCATGTAATACAGCGCCACACATTGGTATGCCGTGATGACAGATGAGCATTGCTGGCGTGTTTGACATCATCGCAGAGACAGTGTCACCAGGGGTAATGTTAAACTGGGTAAGGGCGCTCGCAAGGCGTTTGCTGCGTTGCCAAAATTCGTTATATGTAAGTTGTGTCTGACCATGAATAATAGCAGGCCTGTCTGCAAATACCGTTGCCGCACGCTCCAGAAAACTAAGCGGCGTTAATGACTGATAATTTGCATTACATTTCGGCAAATGCTCTTCATATGGATTCGTCATAAAAATGTTAACTCACTGTCGTTCATGAATACTGCTAACACGCGTGGTCAGGCTATAATAATTTCATAGCATTTGACCATAGCCATAAGCGCTTTAAGGTGGAAGTTATTATTTGCGTATCCGCTATGCTCTTAAAAGGAGTTTTTTTATGTTTGTTGTCATTTTCGAAGTTTACCCCAAGGACGGTCAGGTCGACACCTATTTTGATATGGCTGCTGAGCTAAAACCCCTTTTGCTAGAACAGCCTGGCTTTATCTCAGTTGAACGATACCAAAGTCTTACAGAAAGCAAAAAACTTCTCTCTATCTCTACATGGGAAGATGAAGCATCCTTGCTCGCCTGGCGCCGGAATAGTGAACATTTAGAGGCACAGGAAAAAGGGAAAACTAAAATTTTCCAAAAATATAGAATCCGGGTTACTTCTGTGATTAGAGATTATGATTTTACGGCAGATAATGCCGATTAGTCGTCGGTATGATGGGGAATCCTACCGCGAAGGGTCAACGGCAATTGTGCCAGCATAAACAGACAGCTCGCGGGGGCCACAAGCAAGGTTTTAAAGGTTACCCAGTCAGTATCACTGTAATTCCGCCATACATATTCATTCGACAATGCAAGCAGCAAGAAAAATAGACCCCACCTAAAGCTTAACTGATACCATGTTGTTTCTGTTAGGTTGAATTGCGCACCAAAAAATTCTTTCATCATTGCGCGTCCCATCATAATGCCGCCAAGCAATACAATCGCAAATAGCCCATTGAACAAGGTTGGTTGAATTTTGATGAAAATATCAGCGTCAAGCAAAAGAGCTGCTATGGTTAATCCTGACGAAAGAAGCAGAGAAAACAGCGGAAATCGTGCAATCCGATTATCGCGGTACCAGCCAACACCCATTACGATGGCGCCTAAAAGGGCGGAGGTGATAGCCGCTGCATATAGCCCAGCATAGTGAAATCCGACGAAAAACCCAGCTAGTGGTAATATTTCAAAAAAAAACAGCCCTAATTTCATGAGAAACAGCCTTATGTTAAAACCCTAAGAGGCGCTGGCCAGAGGTAACCAGCTTTCAAGATTAAGAGGACCAATAGCTGCTGCCGCATCACCGCGCACAAATACAATACTCACCGAACCGATATCAATATTATATTTGCTAACATAAGCGCGGTTTAGTGCGATATGTTCATCCAACTGATAAATCCAGTCATCAAAATGCACTTCTAGCTGAGTGCCGCCCATGTCAAGGGTGACGTCATATCGCCAGTTCAGGGCATTGCCGGCGACAAGACCGCTTGCAACCCCAGTTATATCGACTGCAATGCCTTCGTAAGCGATATGGCCATTATCATCTATTCCGGTACGCTTGATGCGCCATGTCCGGCTATCACGCTCGCCATCATCATAGAGAAACTGTTCATCTAGAATAAGGACGTCATCTTCTACTGTGCCAGTTATGTTTACCCGAAATTGCCGTTTCAGATTGCCAAAACGATCTTCAAAAATACCATAAGCTATCGTATCACCTGCAAAAAACGCTTCTAATGATAGTTGAGGCCGCCTCTCATCTAGTGCTGTGACATCATTTTGCGCGCAGGCGGATAAAAACAACAAGCTAAGCCCAAAACAGGCTACCAAAGGAAGAAGCCGGCCTATAGGAGAGCGTATTATCTGCGGTAATCTCGTCAAAATGACATGTATCATGTTTATTCTCCTTTGGGCATCTGACTGTGACATAGAGTGTTGGAAATGAAGTCAATGGCAAACAGACTGCTATTACAGACTGAATACGCAACTGTCGTGATTGCTAGATGACGTAACGGGTCGACATTTCAGGTTTTGCGTGATTTTATGAGGTGCCAGATATTAAGAAATGAAATAGGGTATATATGTTCTTCTTCCCTTTATTTGATGATAATCCTACTACCTCCAAGCCACTGATAAATTGGTTTCTTATCGGTTTTATGATTGTTTGGTATTTTGGATATCAGCTTGGTAATCCGCCAGAATTTATCTATGCCATTGGGTTTATTCCTGCGCGTCTCTTCTTTGGAGTGGAACTGCCTGCCGCTCTGGATATATTCTCACCGTCAGTAACGCTTGTTACGGCAATGGTAAGCCATGGTAGCTTCATGCATATCGCTGGAAATCTTTGGGTTGCATATCTTCTTGGTGATAATCTTGAAGATAAAATGGGCAAGATAAAATTTTTGTTTTTTGTTTTTCTCTCTGGCATTGCAGGGAATTTGGCTCATGGTTTTACCAATACCTCATCAGAAGTGCCACTAGTTGGCTTTTCTGGAGCTGTCAGCGGCATGATATTGGCGTATGTTATGTTGTTTCCGCGTGCTAATTTTAAGTGCCTTTTTGTCTTTTTTGTCTTTTTCCGAACAATAAATGTTCCGGCTATCGCAATCTTTGCTCTCTGGGCCTTTGGCCAGATTAGTGGCGTGTTGAGTGCGCCGGACGGGGTTGCCTATTGGGCACATGCTGGCGGTGCTGTTGCAGGCGCTGCTCTTATTCCGTTTTTTAAAAAGCCGAATGTCAGGTTTAACGCACCAAAACTTACTGCATCCGGTCTTCGTACGGCCCAGAAAGTTTCATTAAGACGCGGCTCGGTTCCCTCGGTCAAACGAAAATCTGGTCCATGGGAGTAAAAGTTAAGATATTAAAATCATAATGTTATAAAGCTTTTTTAAAAATTTACATAATAATAATTCTGAATAGCGTCCATGGTGCTAATCGATGAATGATTAAGGTTGGAAGTAATGAAGACGTGCCTTGGTATTGGTGAAGTAATGGTAGAGTTGGCGGCAACAAAAACGCCGGATATACTGCAGCGCGGATTTGCTGGTGATGTGTTTAACAGCCTATATTATGCGCAGCTGTTCTTACCAGATGACTGGAAGGTATCCTTTCATACAGGCCTTGGTCTGGATCAAATATCTGACGAGATTATTGCCTTTATAGGCCGCCATAATATCTCATGCGAGACGATACCCCGCAGTAAAAATCGTACCGTTGGCCTTTATATGATTCAGTTAAGTGAAGGTGAGCGTAGTTTTAGTTACTGGCGCGACCAATCTGCTGCCCGTGTAATGATGGATGCGCCAGACATGCTCGCAGAGAAGCTGGCAAAAGCGGAGTATATCTATCTGTCTGGCATTAGTCTGGCTATTTTGCCACCACAAGGGAGAAAGACGCTTTTGCAGATGATAACGGCTGCAAAAACATCTGATAAGACGGTGTTTTTTGACTCTAACATTCGCCCTAAATTATGGGAAAATGCTGATATTATGCGCGCTTCTATTGCCGAGGCTGGTAGTATTGCCGATATTGTCTTGCCGAGCCTTGATGATGAAACAGTAGCCTTTGGTGATAAGAGTGCAGCTGATGTTGTGGCTCGTTATCTTTCATGGGGCGCTGGCCATGTCATTGTAAAAAATGGCGCGGCGCCTACATTGTCAGCTGACGCCTCACAACAACATTTGTTGTCTCCTGAGCCAGTCGAGCATATCATTGATAGTACGGCGGCTGGTGATGCCTTTAATGGGGCGCTGATGGCTTGTCTGGCGGCAGGTAAACCTATGAATGAAGCGATCCGTAATGCGCAAATATGTTCGGCAATTGTGGTAACGCAGAATGGTGCGCTGATCCCACAAGACTATTTTCCAGAAAAATTATGTTCTTAGAGCGAGGTATTTGATGAAACCACTTTCTTCACAGGCAGCTTTTATCTCCGGCGGTAGCAGAGGTATAGGGCTGGCCATTGCCAAACAGCTTGCAAGTGACGGTGCAGATGTCATGATTTCTGGCAGAGATAGTCAGCAAATTCAGAAGGCTATCGATGAAATTGAAGCACAATCTAGCAGTGTTGTTCGCGGATATGCAGGAGATCTTGCAACCCTTGAGGGGTGTGAAGCAGCGTTTGCAGCACATCAGGATGCCTTTCAGAAATGCAATATTTTGATTCACAGTGCAGGCGCAACCAGAGGGGGCGTATTTCCTAACCAGCCAGATTCTGATTATCTTGACGGGTTTGCGCTCAAATTTCATGCTGGTGTTCGACTATCGCGCCTCTTCTGGCCGACCCTGCAAGTAACATCAGGCAGTGTTATTATGATTATTGGCAGCGCTGCGCGGACCCCTGATCCTAAATTCATGGTTGGTGGTTCTGTGAATGCTGCTTTGGCAAATTATACCAAAGCTCTTGCTGGTCAGGGGCTTATTGATGATGTGAATGTTAACTGGATTCATCCGGGGCAGACAGAGACAGACAGATTAACAGGATTGCTTGCAACCCGCGCTAAAGACGAGAATAAATTGATTGAAGATGTGATGAAAGAACGGATAGAGGCAGAGGGTATTAGGCGGCTTGGCCAGCCAGAAGATATCTCTGGCATTGTTGCTTTTCTCTGCCGCACCGAAGCGCGTCACATTCATGGCACGGGTATCAGTGTTGATGGTGGGGCAACCAAAGGTTATTTCTAATGTAAAAGAGAAGGGATAATAGATTAGGGCCTGTTAAATCACGTTTTTGTTGTTGCCCGCGAGGCTGACTTTATACCATTTTTGTGGCGCTCTTCATTGCCTTTTTTTATCGCGGCATCAATTTCGGTCCTATCAGCTTTTCCACTGAAATGATTAGTATGGCCCATTAATTCAGTAAAATGAATGAAGCGTTCCTGTGCAACAGCTAATAATCTTTCGATTTCATCCAGCGGAGCATCATGGTCATCTGATCGTAAATCAAGCCAAGGAAATAGCTCACCGCGGTAAATGGTTAGGCTTGCTGATTGCCGTCCTCGTTTATCACCACCGGCATTCTCACCAGCCTGCATTGCACCTAACATACGGCTAGCGAAATCAGTTTTTTTATGGTCGTTATAATACTGTAACATAGCCATAATGACATGTTCATTTTCCAGCATATTGCCAGCAACAGATACACCATCTTCGGCAAGATGGCCTGCCCAGCCTATGCAATCAGTCCCTGTATGAGCGGCAGTTTTCCCGGCCTGGTCAATCATGTGAACTTGGCGTTGAGACTGCCCATTATCTAGTAATTTGGTTGTGTTCAGCGCGTCGGCAGCTGACATGCCTGACGATAGATGTTGAACTCCTGCAATACCCCACATTGGGTTCACAAGGGCTTGTGATGCTACAGCACAGTTCCGGCCAAAATGAGGTATGACTGAGCCAACCGCAAAAAAGCGACTCGCAACAGCAATACCGTAAAAACCTGTTATTTCATCACGTGCTATAATAGAAAAAGTCATGAGTTAGTGCAAAAAATCCTCCGGTCAGATCATATAAAAGGGCGGGTCGCTCGTTTATCTATTCGCTCAGGATAAGCACAGGTTTATGCCTGAACCTCACAGATGTATCGTGCCTATCTATGAAGAGCTTACGTGATTTCGTCTTATTTGCAAGGCAAGCCTATCTTGTGCATTTCTCTATGATAGTTGGGTTGAGGCAGGATAAGCTGGGTGGTAGCGTTGACGAAGACAGCTGAAAGCTGCTCATCACAGTAAGGCAGTTATAGAAAGACAGGTTATTATGTGGGCTTTACATAGAGTATCCCTTTCAACTCATGATCTTGACGCAGCATGTTCTTTTTTTGAAACCCAAATTGGGCTTGGTACTCCGTCATCACGAGATGACAACGCTATTTGTTTCGGGCGCGGGAGTAGGGGGCTTCGGGTTGAGCGCCCACGCAGCACGCTTACCTGTCAGGCAGGACAAGTTAATGGGTATATTAAGGCCCATCATCTGGCTCTTGATGTGCCGGATCTGTCGGCTGTCGCTCACCGACTTGCAAAGCATGGTTATTCATATTGTGAGGCCTCGCAGGGAGATTTTGAGGGAGCAGCTCTTTACACGTTTGATCCGGCCCATAATCTGGTTGCATTCTGTCAGGCAGCCACCTCCCTTAGCGAAGATAATATTCAGCCATGGGAGCAGGAGTGGGGCTGGGGGCTGCATCATATTAACCTACAAGCTGGGGATGTCCGCACGGTTGTTGATTTCTTCTGCACGATTGTCGGATGCCGTGAGGGACACTGGCAGGCGCCACCACAGAAGGGTGATTTTAGTATCGATCCGGAAGCGTTATCCATTTTGCCACTTGGCGCGCTGAATCGTGGGCTTCATATCATTCGGCCGGATGCAGGCTTTGCTCATCGAAATCATTTTGCGCATAATCCGTCTATTGGCGGACATCCGGCTTTCTGGGTTAAGGATGTGTCAGCGGTAAAAGAGCGGCTACAACAAGATGATGTGATAGTAACTGATGCTGGCATGTATGCCATGGCCGATATGCATCAGATCTATGTCTTTGACCCGTCAGCCAATATGATTGAAGTTAACCAGTTTCTGTAACTGTCTGTTATTACAAAAAGTTAACGAAGGGTAGTGGATTTAATGG